>CP073344.1:425000-743669 GCA_024397875.1 Amphritea atlantica | reverse complement strand
CCGACAACCAGAAGAGTAATCTCACAGCAGACAAAACCCGCGTTCCGGTGCCGACCCAGAAGCAGAGAATACGATAACTCCTGGGTCATGCATCCAGCGCGGCAGGTTCAGCGATCCGGTTATTGCTTCTGCATCACTTGCAGTTCCCCGATGATGCAGGGCAATTGCCGTTGCCGGCAGAGCAGATCAGCATGACTGCCTGAATCATCGGCCGTGGTGCCGGCCATTGCGTTAAACGCGTGGTCTACTAGTATTTATTCATTGCACCTCTATCGACTACTCGCCAGGGAGTGGTAATCAATTTCTATCCGGAAGCCAGACTGTAGTCCTTAAAAAGTGTAATCCTTTAACTGATAACTTATGGAGGATCTGCAATGAACGTTTTATTTCGGACAGTAATCTCAGCGTTGTTCGTCGCCATGCTTCTGAGTACGCCCCAGGCATTCGCAGACAGCAACAATGAGTACGCTGTCACGATCACCAATATCACCCGTGGCCAGACATTCACACCGATTCTGGTGGCCAGCCACAGAAACCACGCATTCAGTTTGTTTACCGCTGGAGAGCCTGCCAGCGAAGCGCTGGCGACACTGGCCGAAGGGGGGGATACGCAACCCCTGATGCTGCTACTGGAGGCCAACAAACAGGTCATTGATTTCACCGATTCTGGTTCGCTGCTAACGCCCGGTGAATCCGTCACGGTAACGGTCGCGGCCGGTTCGGGTGCCAGAAACATCACCCTTGCGGCGATGCTGATACCGACAAATGACAGTTTTATCGCGCTGCAATCGGTGAAGGCGCCGGGTGACGGTGAGTCGGTTACTTATTGGTCTCCGGCCTATGATGCTGGCAGCGAGCCGAATGATGAGCTTTGTTCTAACATACCCGGCCCCGTGTGTGGTGGCGAAGGCGTCTCTGCGGGTGTGAGCGGTGAAGGCTATGTGCATATCAGTGCAGGTATACAGGGAATCGGAGATTTGCTGCCTGAGCTGTATGACTGGCGAAATCCGGTGGCCATGATCACGATAAAGCACAAAGGCTGAATCCTGCTCAGCCCACACCAGGCTTTATTCTCTTTACGTGTACCCTGCTCAGGATATGCCAGTAGGAGCACTGACGCAGACACAGCGGGTGCAGGAGGACCAGCTAGCGGCAAATTCTGCGAGCCGAGCAAGCGCTGCAGAAAATGTCGCTAGCGAACCCGAACGCCTCGGTTTGAAAAGATCCGTAATGTGGTCTCACTGCGTTCGGCTCTCACCCTCCCCTCATATTTCAGACACATACAAATCGGGTCATCAGAGCTGGCTTTATTGTTTTAAATTTATCCAGAAAGAAGCCTGGCGAAAGCAATCATGACTCCTGCATTCCTGCTACGACACTAGTCTCGTGACCTTCTGTTTGAGGAGGTTATATTTATGGTTCGGTTGATCAGTTTCAACACAAATACTCAACAGATCATCTATAAAATGATGCAGAGCCCGCCGCTCAATCTGCCTGATCTTTTCCTGCTGCTCCTCTGTTAGCATGTGATACATACTTGCCGCTCCAAAGTCGCCAAAAATAATATTGGCGTGTTCGTCAAACAGGGTGTTATGGGCATACAGATCACCATGACAGACTTGCTGGTCATGCAGATGGGTAAAGACACTCGCCATCTGCTGCACAATTTTATCGATCTGTTCGATGGATAACGAAACACCCTCGGGGAAGTTGTCACGGGTACAACTCTGAAAGCATGGCGGCAACCCTAAGTTGCGATAGTGAGGTGGAATCAGGTTCATGACCAGCGCCAGATCGCCATTTTCATTCACCTGCGCCAATGGCTGAACCAGATTTGGATGGTCTCCGGCCTTTAAACAGGCGTGCAGTTCATCTTCCGGATAGCCATCAGAAGTGACCTCACCTTTAAACACTTTCACCGCAATAGCGTCAGGAAAACGGGTTTGATCCTCATTCCACACCGCCTTTGAAATCACACCTGATGCCCCCTGCCCCAACACTTCCTGCAAGGCAAAGCTGGATGGGCGTATTAACGGAACAGATTCAATCCTGAGGTCTGAGCGACTGAATGGATTACCCGAGAACGCAATCCAGGCTAGTTTCGGCAGGTCAAGCAGCTGCTCAGGGCACTCTCTCAGCTGGTTAGCAGAGATACGCACTAACTCAAGATTTGTTAACTTAGCCATACTCTGTGGCAGATGGGTTAAGCGATTACCCGCTAATGCTAACTTTTGTAACCGGGACCGCTCACCCAGAGTCTCTGGCAGGGTTTCAATCCGGTTATCCGTTAAGATCAGCCAGCGTAATCTGGGCGGTAATGCATTTTCCGGAACCCGGTTTATTTTATTCGCTTTAAAGCCCACCATCTCCAGATTGGCGCACTCACCCAGCACCTCTGGCAGTGTCTCAAAGCGGTTGTTTGAAGCAAACATGATTTTAAGCTTGTGCAGCTGCGTCAGTTCATCCGGCAATGAATCCAACAGATTGTGGGACAGATCAAGAATTTCCAGAGTATCCGCCAGTGACAAAATCTCCACTGGGAAGGTGGTTAAATTTTCTGACAATTTCAGATGCTGAATACCCGCTAATTCGCCGGATTTTAATTGCGCAAGTGTATGCAAAATAGTGAACCCATGGTGAGCCTGATACAAAATTGCGGCTAGTATACAAGCGTTATAAGGGGGTCTCTAGGGGAATGGAGGATAATGTTCGGGCTTAGCTGTTTCACTAAACGACGAAGCCCAGCGGCATGAGCTGCGCTTCTGAATTAGATGGCGGTGAGGGAGGATTACTCGTCGTTACACTCCTCGCCCTTCGGGCTATCGTCGCAAGCTCCGATGTGGTCTCGCTTCGCTCGGCTCGAACCCGCGAGGGTTATTCACAGAAAACGTTCACCCTTTCAGGGCCATCGTCGCAAGCTCCGATGTTGTCTCACTGCGTTCGGCTCTCACCCTCCCCTCTCATATTCCAGACACAAAAAAGCCCAGTCGTTAGACCAGGCTTTTTCGTTTTGAATTAGATGGCGGTGAGGGAGGGATTACTCGTCGTTGCACTCCTCGCCCTTCGGGCTATCGTCGCAGGCTCCGATGTGGTCTCGCTGCGCTCGGCTCGAACCCACGAGGGCTATTCACAGAAAACGTTCACCCTTTCAGGGCCATCGTCGCGAGCTCCGATGTTGTCTCACTGCGTTCGGCTCTCACCCTCCCGACAAATATTTACTTCGCTAAAACGACGAAGCCCAGCTGCAAGAGCTGGGCTTCTAAATAATGGCGGTGAGGGAGGGATTACTCGTCGTTGCACTCCTCGCCCTTCGGGCTATCGTCGCAGGCTCCGATGTGGTCTCGCTGCGCTCGGCTCGAACCCACGAGAGATCTCACCCTCCCGACAAATATTTACTTCGCTAAAACGACGAAGCCCAGCTGCAAGAGCTGGGCTTCTAAATAATGGCGGTGAGGGAGGGATTCGAACCCTCGATACCTTGCGGTATACACACTTTCCAGGCGTGCTCCTTCGGCCACTCGGACACCTCACCACGTATGTTGTTTACGCTGTCTTTTCAGACTTATAACCTACACGTTTGCGTGTGGGTTACCGTCGCCGTAAACATCGACGTTATCTCTGATGCCGATATCAGAGGCCGCGTACTTTAATGGAATTCAGGACTGAAATCAAACATCTGGGACGGTTTTTAGCGACTTTTTTTGGAATCCCTTAAAACGCTAACCTGACAGGGATTTCAGCGACTTAAAAAAAGAAAAACCCGTCCGGGATTACTCCACAGACGGGGGAAATCTGGCTTTAAAAAGGTCGGGGACGGGACATATCCCCAGGGCAATCCTTTTAGTCAGCCTGACGACGCAGAAACGCTGGAATATCCAGGAAATCCATGTCATCGGTACCTGTTTTACGTGACTCTGAAGCTGGTTCCGGTTCGACCACAGGGTTATCCTGTGCCCGTACAGAGTCGTTGCGGTTACGCATGACGGTTGGCAGTTCAAGCTGGCTGTAATCACTGACAGCGCTGGCAGCACGACGCGAACCTCCGGCAACGGATGCAGCATTGCTGACCACGCGGATATCCTGCTGTTCAGCACCGCCCAGCCCGGTTGCGACAACAGTTACCTTAATCTCATCGGACATCTCCGGATCGATAACGGTGCCGATCACGACGGTCGCACTATCGGAGGCAAACTCTTCGATCACCTGACCGACATCGCTGAACTCACCCAGTCCCAGATCCAGACCGGCCGTGATATTCACCAGAATACCCCGGGCTCCCATCAGATCGACATCTTCCAGCAGCGGGCTGCGTACCGCCGCTTCAGCCGCCTCAATGGCACGGTTCTCACCGCGAGCCGAACCGGTGCCCATCATCGATGTGCCCATCTCGGACATAACGGTGCGCACGTCAGCAAAGTCGACGTTGATCATACCCGGACGGATAATCAGATCAGAGATCCCCTGCACCGCGCCTTTGAGGACATCATTGGCTTCGTCGAACGCTTTCATCAGGGTGCAGTTTTTACCCAGCACCTGCAGCAGTTTTTCGTTGGGCACGATAATCAGCGAGTCAACATGCTCTGACAGCTCTTTGATTCCCTGATCGGCGATCAGCATCCGCTTTTTGCCTTCGAACGGGAATGGCTTGGTCACCACGGCTACAGTCAGGATACCCAGTTCTTTCGCGACTTCCGCAACGATTGGCGCAGCACCGGTACCGGTACCGCCACCCATTCCAGCGGTAATGAAGACCATATCCGCACCGCTGAGCATCTCCATAATCTGATCACGATCTTCCAGTGCGGACTCACGACCGATATCCGGATTGGCGCCTGCTCCCAGCCCCTTGGTGATCTCGCCACCCAGTTGCAGGACGTTGCGCGACCCCATATTGTTGAGTGCCTGTGCGTCGGTATTGGCACAGATAAATTCAACCCCATCGACATCCGATGAGACCATGTGCTGCACGGCATTACCGCCACCACCACCTACGCCAATCACCTTAATGACGGCGTTTTGCGCTATGTTATTAACTAATTCAAACATGTCCCATTCCTCCAGGTTCAGTGCCCAACCCGCACCTGTTGTATTGCTTTTTTTACGTGCTAAAAATTCCCCTGAAACCAGGCTTTCATCCGGTTCAGAACATTTGGTCGCTCTGGTAAATCCTCATCAACCGGGACAGCGTCCCCCTGCTGATGGCTATCCTGTTTGGCGTATTGCAACAGACCGATGCCGGTGGCATAGATTGGGCTGTTGAGGATATCCCCCATGCCCCGCACACCTTTTGGCAACGCCAGTCGCACCGGCATGTGGAAGATCTCTTCCGCCAGTTCTACCGCCCCTTCCATCTTTGCAGTGCCGCCGGTGAGTACAATACCGGCAGCCACTAAATCTTCAAAACCACTGCGACGTAACTCAGCCTGTATCAGCGTAAACAGTTCGTCATAGCGGGGTTCAACCACTTCAGCCAGCGCCTGACGGGACAGATCCCGGGCCGGACGGTCGCCGACACTGGGCACCTTAATGGTGTCCTCTGCGCTGGCCAGCTGCGCCAGTGCGCAGGCGTACTTAATCTTGATCTCTTCAGCATGAGGCGTCGGTGTACGTAGCGCCATGGCAATATCGTTAGTCACCTGGTCTCCGGCGATCGGAATCACCGCGGTATGTCGGATAGAACCACCGGTAAAGATAGCGATATCGGTGGTGCCGCCACCCATATCCACCATACAGACACCCAGCTCTTTCTCATCATCGGTCAATACCGCGTAACTGGATGCCAGCTGTTCCAGCACCGAACTGTCCACCGCCAGGCCGCAGCGTTTGACGCATTTCTCAATATTCTGCACAGCATTCACCGCACCGGTCACCAGATGCACTTTAGCTTCCAGTCGTACCCCGGACATCCCCAGCGGTTCGCGGATTCCTTCCTGGTTATCGATGACATATTCCTGCGGCAAAATATGCAGGATCTTCTGGTCTGCGGGAATTGCCACCGCCCGGGCAGCATCGATCACCCGTTCCAGATCATGTTCCATCACCTCACCGTCGCGTACGGCAACGATACCGTGGGAATTCATGCTGTTGATATGACTGCCGGCGACACCTACGGTGACCGAGTGGATTTTACAACCCGCCATCAGTTCGGCTTCTTCCACCGCCCGCTGAATAGAGTGCACGGTGGATTCGATATTCACCACCACACCCCGCTTCAGCCCCCGCGACTCATGGGAACCAATACCAACGATATCGATCGTGCCATCCAGGCCAACCTCGCCCACCAGACACACCACTTTCGAGGTGCCTATATCCAGTGCCACGATCATATTGCTCGTCATTGCCATATCCAGTCACATTTTAGCTATCCGTTTCTCAACTGAGAAAACGGGAATTTTGCCGGCTGTTTTTATTCCGGCCTGAATGTTATTTGACCAAACCCGGATCTTTTTACCCGGTAAAATCATTCTTTTTTACTGTCTGTAATATTATTTACAACTACAGCAAAAAATAAACCAAATAATTGCTAAAAATGGGTATTTCTTTAATACACAACATTTTAGCGGAAAATAACTGTAAACGTTTGAAGCTTTTTATCTATATCGGCAAATTCTTGCCATCTTTAGCGACAGATCCCCTGCCGCATCTGCCGTTGCGGCAAATATAACACTTCTTTGACTACCCCTCTATTTTTATCACATATCGCGACTTTTTTGTACAAAAAATATACAAATATCAAAATTTAATTTTGAATATAAATATACATATCAACATTTAATTTTGATGATTTTTAGAATTTTCAATATTTAATATTGATGATTTGTAGAAATTTCAAAAACCATTTTTGATTTTTCACAAAAAATCAAAAGACCATATTGACTAAAAAACGGCATAAAAACATGCCGATGTCATTTTATTCAACTAGAGTATATATTTTGATGTGAAAACAATCGCGGGAATCAGCGCTGATCGGAACGGTAGTTATAACCGGTGTCGACATTGCGCCAGTCCTGTAACTCCGGAGTCTGTTGCAGGTAGGTTCTGATTGATGTCCGGCCATCGGCAAGGTAGCTGCTGTCGAGGAAGTTATCCAGCACCTCACCACCCTGCGAGGCCGAGGCCTGCAGGCAGAAAGCCAGATAGCGGGGAAAAGGCAGGATATCATCCCGCCAGATCGGCCCCGCATAGTAACGTCCCACCCGCAGTTCATACTCCTGCGGCGTGATACATTTATTGAGACGGTATTCCAGATCATCATAACCGGTACACATGCGCCCCACAGAAGGCCCGCACGGTGTCTGGGCCCGGTCTAATGGTACAGTTGCCACTTCGATCCAGCGAAACCGGTGCTCGCGTTCATAGAGTTCGACAAAATCTTCCGCAGAGCACTCAAACTGGCTGCAGATGATTTCACTCCCCTCGCAAGGCTGGGTCGAGCAGGAGGCCAGTTGCAGACTCTTCGCATCGGCCCCATGGCGGCTGAGAAACACAATGCCGACTTTATTAAAAATACGTCGATAACCGGGCACCCGCACCAGCCGGAAGTTCTGGAGTGCCGGCACCGTCTGACGGGCAGAATGCTCTGATAACAGTGAACCATAGCCAACCACGGAGATCATCAGTCCAGAATCTCCAGCTGCTCAGCATCCGGGTCTGACTCTGACGCATTATCCGTCAGTTTTTTATCCAGCTCCTTCTTATTCTTCACCCCCAGCTTATGCAATGACGCGGCCTGATTCACCAGATTCCCCTTGCCACTGCTGAGTCGCTTGTGAGCGGTTTCATAGGCGGCCTGAGTGCGGCCAAGGTGACGTCCGATATCTTCCACCGACTCAACAAACCCTACGAACTTATCATGCAGTTCTCCGCCACGGCGGGCGATCTCCTGAGCAAAGCGATTCTGCCGTTCATAACGCCAGATATTATTGATGGTACGCAGAGTGACTAACAACGTGGATGGACTGACCAGAATAATGTTGCGCTCGTAGGCAAAGCTGAATAACTCTTTATCCTGTTGCAGGGCTAACAGAAACGCCCCCTCCACCGGGATAAACATCAGCACAAAATCAAGCGAACGTACCCCTTCCAGGCTCTGATACGCTTTATCACTCAGCCCCCGGATATGACCACGGATCGACTGCAGGTGCCCGGCTAATGCGCGCTCCTGCACTGCGGGCTGATCGGCAGAACAGTATTTCTCATAAGCACTCAGCGAAACCTTGGCATCGACAATAACGTCTTTATTATCCGGCAGACGGATAATGACATCCGGCATATAGCGCTGCCCCTCTTCATTGAGAGAGACCTGGGTTTCATACTCATAGCCTTTACGCAGTCCCGACTGCTCCAGCACCCGCTCGAGGATTACTTCGCCCCAGTTACCCTGGGTCTTGCTCTCACCCTTGAGGGCATTGGTCAGGTTAACCGCATCAGCACTCATCTGCTGATTAAGCTCTTTCAGTTGGGTTATCTGCTCATACAGGGAGCGACGGTCTTTGGCTTCCTTATCGTAGACATCCTCTACCTTGCGCTTAAACTCTCCCAACTGATCACGCAACGGCGTGAGCAAAGAGCCGAGAGAATCTTTATTTGCAGAGGTAAATTTAGCCGACTTCTCTTCAAAGATTTTATTGGCCAGATTCTGAAACTCACTTTTCAGCTGATCGCGCGCCTCGGTCAACAACTGCAGTTTCTCAGACTGTGACTCCCGTTCACTTTCCAGACGGCTTTCCAGTTCGGCAATGCGCGCCTGACGCTGACTCAGTAAGCGCTGCAGGTTATCCAGCTGTTCCTGCTGCTCTGCCAGTTGGTCATCCAGCTCATGCTTGTGCGCCTCAACCTGCTGCAGCCGCACCTGATCCAGCTCCAGCTCCCGTACCCTGGCACTGTTTAATCGCAGCTCCTGTTCCAGATACTGAGATCTGTCGCCCGCCATCGTCTGATCAATCTGTAAACGTTCGAGCTGCTCCTGAAGTTTCTGCCGCTCCATCTCATATTGCTGTAGCTGAGCGTTGTGCTGACTACTGAGTTTCTGTCTGGTCAGTTGCGACCAGATCAGCCCCAACAGCAGGCCCAGTACGACGCCAGTCGCTGCAGTTATCAAGGGGGTACTCAACAGTTCAGTCAGTTGGGCAGAGGTCATCGTCATTCCTGATTGATAGAGAAAATAAGCTTACCAGAAATGATATAGCAGACCGATAGACACCAGGGTCAGTGGCAGCATGATAAACAGATTCACCTTGTCACCGAACAGGCGTTGAGTAATACCCACTGAGATCGCCGGAAATGAGAGGAAAACGCTGCTCAGAGGTATCCACCATTCCAGCAGGCGGAAACCATACGCCAGCGCACCGATCAGCGTCAGCGCTCCCAGATTACCGGCCAGAATTACCATAACCGCGCCATTCCGACTTTGCATAAATGCGGGCTTGTCAGCATCAGCCAGCTTATTCAGCTGTCCGGCACTCAGTGCGGCAGACATAGAAACAAAACCGGTACACAGAAACAGAATCAGGGGTTCCAAGGGGTTACTCCACTATTACAGATATTTAAGAACGGCCATTGTAAGGGATTTTTCATCCTCAACCTATGGCATATACCGGGATGCTGCCGAAAAAATGCCACGGTTCAGCATTATCCGCCAGGTAACACGCGATTATCCTTATATGCCTCAAAAGTGATATTATCCCATGCCAAATTCGCCCGGAACCAGGCCGCGTTAACGCTCTGGCGGTCCGGGTCAGACACGTGATGTTGAGAGAAACAGAATGACCCAGTATCTGGTTGATGAGACCATTGAAGATTACGCCTTTATTCATACCGGTGAAGAGCCGCCCCTGCTGCAGGAACTGATCGATAAAACCAACGAAAATATGGGCTGGCCTCAGAAACTGTCGGGACGTTTAGTGGGCCGAACCCTGAAACTGCTGAGCGCGATCCACCAGCCTAAGGTAGCGCTGGAGATCGGTATGTTTACCGGTTACTCAGCGCTGTCTATCGCTGAAGGGATGCCCGAAGATGGTCGGCTGATCTGCTGTGAAACCAACCCCCGGGCGATAGAGTTTGCTCAGACTTTCTATGACCGCAGCGAACACGGCCATAAAATTGAAGTGATCTTTGGCCGGGCGCTGGAAACCATCGAAAACCTCGACCTGGAACTGGACTTCACCTTTATCGATGCCGATAAGCGTAACTATCTCAACTACTACAACCGGGTAAAAGAGATGACCCGTCCCGGCGGACTGATCATTCTGGACAATGTGCTCTGGTCGGGCAAAGTGGTGCAGCCAGAATCGGAAATCGACGATATTCTGGTGGAAACCAACCGGGTGATCGCTCAGGACCCGGATGTGGAAAACGTCTTCCTGACCGTCAGAGATGGTCTCAACGTTGTCCGCAAAATTCGCTAGAGATGATCCTGGCTAAGCGCCTGACAGATATGTACTCCGTTAAACTGTAGTCGACAGGACACCGTCATATGCGTTTTATCATTCGAGACACCAGCAATGGGTTCCAGATTGAACCCTGCGATAACGAAACGGCCACGCCGCCCGGCGCTGCAGATTACCTTATCGAGGACGCCGACACCCTGCTCAGACGCTATGTAGCAACAGACCGGGATGATCCGCTGTTTGCTACGCTGCAGCAGCTTCGCAGCGCTTTTCTGAAAGATCTGGATGCCATTGAAACCCGGGCGGAGATCTATGGTCTGATTCACTGGCTACTGGATGATAACGGAATCAGTGCTCAGGGCGCCTCTCTGGAAGAAACCGCCGACCGGCTCTGTGATATTGATATTGCCACCGACAGTGACCAGTATACAGATATCATCTTTCATCTGAGGGATGCGGTCGATCGGCTCTATGAGATGGAGTTGGACGATATTTAATCATTAGCATAACTTTGTTAGTAACAGGGTTTCATGTTTTAACAGGGAGGAGTAAATGCGCAAACTGCTGATAGCGACTGCTCTCCTTATCCTACTGATCACCGGTCTCTACGCTGCTCTGCCTGCGATTGCAGAATACAGCGTGCGCCAGGCACTGGCCGGGCAACAGATCAATGCCAGCTTTGAGTTACAAAGACCCGGCCTTAACCGCATCGAGATCAGCAAACTAAAACTGGAAAAGCATACACCCGATACCTCTTTCAGCCTCACCGCCGAAACAATCAGCCTGCGCTTTACCCTCTGGCAGTTATTTAATACCCACCGGGTTAAAAGCCTGACTATCGAAGCGCTGCAACTGGATCTTCAACTTGCGACAGGCTCGGCAGACGCAACCGGGCAACCAGCAGCAACGATCCCGTTGCCAGCTCCCCCACTGCCCTCCTATCTGTTAAGTCAGATACCCGCCGACAGCGTTGAGCTGGCACATTACAGCGTCAGCATCAGCAGCCCTGATTCAAACAACTTTCTGCCGCTGATTTTTTCCGGCAACCTGTCAACCGATCGAGACCGGCTCACCATAAGCGTTGAGCAGATCGAAAATGCACCGCAGCTCACAGTGAAACTGATCGCAGATCATCAGGACAAAGGCCAGCTGACTCTGTTCACCCGAGAGAATACGGCCATTGAAACGCAGTTTTCACTAGCATATCAGAACCCTCTGCTCAGCGTTCGCAGCGAAACAATCCTCTATCCGGAACAACTTCAGACGTTGCTACAACAGCCGCTGTTAAGCGCGCTGCCCGGGCTCTCCAACATCACCGCTCTGCCGGAGATATCCGGCACGGTTAGCGCTACCGGCCGTAGCGAAATCCCGCTGAACAGCCGTTTCAGTGCGGCCCGTCACCAATACCGGTTAACCAGCCAGGTTTCCCTGCAGCAACCGCTGCCCGAACTGGCACAACTGGATATACAGCAGAACTCAGACCTGACACTGGATAACGGTGAACTGGCACTGACGATAGAGAGCTTATCTGTCAGCGGTAAACAGTTTGCAACCCTGGGAAAGCAGACCGGTGCGCCAATAGTCAGCAGCGCCGCTATTCAGGCTGAGCTGGTTAACCCACTGCAACTTAAGAGCTCAGTGGAAAAGCTCAGACAAGCCGGTATTAGCGCCCTCGACCTTCCCCGGACCGATCTGCGTCTCAGGTTGCAACCGGTCACGATTAAAACACCCGGACAAGCGGATATGCAGATCAGCACCACACCGCTATCGCTGTCACTCTCTGAGATCAGCATCAATGAGCAACGCTTACAGGCCGAGCTGCACGCTGCCAGAATAGAGGGGAGCTATGACAACCACCTCCTGCCTCAGATCCGACTCCACAACCGTGCTGCAATCAGCCCGGATTCAATCATCAACCGTTTCACCCTCAACGTACAGGATCACCTGCTGGCCAGCGATACACAGATAAGTGGATCAACCACCACTCAGTGGGTAAACAACCACACCACCGGTTACTGGAAAACGGCGGTGCCCCTCAAAGGTATCGAAAAACTGCTGCGCCGTTTCAGCAAAGAGATCCCTCCGGAACTGGTATTCACCGCGGGCACCCTGCGGCAGCGGGGCTGGCTGGACCTGGCTAACAACAGCATCGCACTACGGATGTTAAACCGGACAGAAAAAGCCAGTCTCAGTTTCGATCAGACCCATCTCTACGAGATCGATTGGAATTCAGAAACGGTTAAGAACCATAGGGGTAAATTAGAGGATACCGGTCAGCTGAAGATTGCCTTTATCGATGTGGGTGTGCCACTGCAAAACTTCTCCGGACGTTACCGCTTTGAACAAAGCCCGGCGGGCCGACAGTCGGCACAACTAAACAGTAGCACTGTCGAGCTACTCGGTGGTACGGTGACTACCCTGCCGGTGAAACTGTCACTGGATAATCCCGATTTCACAACAGCAGTAGCAGTCACCGGAATCGACCTGGCGCAGCTGATCGCTCTGGAACAGCAGGAGGGACTGACCGGCAGCGGCACCCTCAATGGCCAGATGCCGATCCGGTTCAGTGAGGGCAAGCTGACCATTGAGGGAGGACAGGTTTTCAGCACCCCGGCAGGAGGCTGGATCAGATTCGAACCACCGGCGGAGTTTCTGGCCCTGACCAAGACAACTCCTACGCTGGAAATCGCGTTTGATGCGCTGCGTAATATGCGCTACGAGCGTCTGGGAATTGAACTGGATTACCAACCGGATGGGGAAGCCCTGCTGAAAACCCATCTAAAGGGACACAACCCGGACTGGAACCGGGGACAGCCAGTGGACTTTACAATTAATATTGAGGAAAACATTCCTAAATTGCTACAAGCCCTTCAATTTACAGACAAATTGACGAAAACACTGGAAAAGCGATACCGTTAACAAATGACATTCAGGCAGGGCTGCCACAACGGCATCATGAACATGCTTTACTATTGACGGAGAACAGCATATGTATATGCCAAAAACACTACAATCGCTGACATTGTGCAGTCTGATGCTGATGCTGGCGGCCTGTACACCAACAGTGCAGGTCGCCGTTCCCAATGAGCCTATCACCATCAACCTCAATGTTAAGATAAAACACGAGATACTGGTTAAGGTCGATAAAGAGATCGATAATCTGTTAGAAGAAAACAGCGAACTATTCTGAGGAGCAGCACAATGAAGCAGATAAAAAATATCCTGACATTCGCGACCCTGCTGCTGAGTCTGGTAATCACCCCCGCTGCCTGGGCGATCAGCCTGGATGACGCCAAGCGCCAAGGACTGGTTGGTGAACAACTCAACGGCTATCTGGGCGCCGTAAAAAGTACCCCGGAGGTCAATACGCTGGTTAAAACCATTAACAACAAGCGCCGGGAAGCCTACGCCGAAACCGCCCGGAACGCTGGCGTTGAAGTTAATATTATTGAACTGCGTATTGGTGAACGGCTGATTCAACGGACACCGGCGGGTCAGTATGTTCAAACCCCTAACGGACAATGGTCTAAAAAATAAACTTTAGATGAACAGGACTATAATGTGAGCACCGTTGGAGTATCAGGTAAGCCCTCATATCGTTCAAATAACACACTCGGCTTCTTCATCTGCGTCATTAGTCTCGCCGTTGCAGAGGTCTATATTGAACCGTTAATCGCTCAGAGTAACTGCGCGCTGTGTTCCGTCGTTCGCATCATACTGTTGCTGATGGCCGGACTGTTTCTGATCGGATTTCTGGTCAACCGGAGTTTCTACTTTCAGCGATTGCTGGCGACACTCCACCTGCTGTTGATAACCGCAGGCCTGGTGACCATTGTGCGCAGCCTGTTTGCCGATAGCAGCACTGTTGCTGACAGTTGCCAGCTGAGCACCTCAGCACTGCTGGAAAAAGGCAGTCTCAACGCGCTGCTCACTACATTTAACAATGCTGGTATCTGCCCCGTGCCTGACTGGCAACTCTATCAGCTGAGCGTGGCCCACCTGTCACTTATTATCCTGCTGTTTCTGCTGCTGATCGTCTGGAAAATCATGATTAAAAAAGCCCAGAGAAACCTGTTCTTCTGATGAAAAAAACTGCCGTAATACTGACCGCAGGGCTGACACTGTCAGCCCCCCTGCTGGCGGAATCAACAGAGCCGCTATCGAGGGAACAGAAAGCCCTGCTCGGCAGTGAATCAAATCCGGGAACCTTCAACTTCTATCTGGAAAACGACCTGTTTGCCGATACTGACCAGCAGTACACCAACGGCATCCGTTTATCATGGACTTCACCGGACCTGAGCAGCTATCTCGATGATAAAAGTCTGCCGGTATGGGTCAGGCGCTATAACCGCTATATTACCGCGCCGCTGGGTTTGTTTGACGATACGCCGCTGAAACAGGATGAGATCGTTCGCAACCTGGTGGTTACTCTGGGGCAGCAGATGTTTACCCCGAAAGATAGCAAGCGCACGACGATTGATCCTGATGACCGGCCCTATGCCGGCTGGCTCTATCTGGGTATGGGTTATCACCTGAAGCATAAGCAACGAATGGATTCTGCCATTATGAATATCGGTCTTATCGGTCCGGCATCACTGGCAAAGGAAGCACAGGATTTAGTTCACGATGTCCGCGGTATCGAAAAGTTTGACGGCTGGGATAACCAACTGAGTAATGAACTGGGGCTGCAACTGGTCTATGAGCGCAAATACCGTATGCCGGTCCAGCGCATCAAAGGCGACCTCGAATACGATGTAATCTGGCATGGCGGTGCCAGTCTGGGCAACGTTGCCACCTATATGAATGCCGGGGCCGAACTGCGCCTTGGCTGGTCGCTGCCGGATGATTTCGGCACGTCATCCCTGCGCCCCGGGGGCGATAACAGCGCGCCCGGCAGTCAGGACCCTCGCACCCAGAAAACCACCGGCTACAGCCGCGACCAGAACTTCGGTCTGCACGGGTTTATGGCCATCGATGGTCGCTGGGTATTGCGGGATATCTTCCTCGACGGCAATACCTTCAGCAACAGCCATTCGGTGGATAAAAATAATCTGGTAGGTGATATCACCCTCGGCGCAAGTATGCTGATAGAAGACTGGAAAATTTCCTACTCCCGGGTGTTCCGCAGTCAGGAGTTTGATACTCAGAATGAAACCCACAGCTTCGGCTCTGTTTCGGTATCTTATAGTTTTTAAAAACTATTTAGAAAATCACCACAGAGCACACAGAAAACACCGAGAAAAGCTTCTCTCTTTTAATAACGCATTCCTCTGGGCGCTTAGCATGCCCTTTGGGCTCTGTGTCCCCGGTGGTAAATCGCTTCTTTATCAGATTTCAGAAATAAAAAAGCCGGATCAACTGACCCGGCAAATAAAGAAGGTGATCTTAATCAGAACGACTGTGTCACCCGGATCCAGGCACTGCGGCCCGGCTCAGTCACCTGATAGCTGGTGCCTGTTGTGACATCACCCCTGCTTTCATGCACGGTGTAAGCCTTATCCGTGAGGTTATCCACACCCGCGATCAGGCTTAAACCACGATTAAACGCATACTGCGCGTGCATATTTACAACGCCATAGCCCGGGGTCTTGCGCACATCCTGACCGCCACAGTTAGCACTGCCACTGAGACAGATATCATTCTGACCGGCGACCAGTTGCCACTCAACGCCCATTGTCAGGCGATCTTTCTGATAATCCAGCGAGCTATTCAGCTCAAGCGGCGCAATACGTGACAGAGAGGTCTCATCATCAAGATTGTTACCCACCGTCCAGGCCAGTGAGCTGCCCAGTTGCCAGTTTTCATTCAGGGGATACGCTGCTTCCAGCTCCGCTCCATATAACTCGGCACTGACATTGCGATAGATATCCCGGCTCTTCATACCCGCCGCAACAGTTTGCTGCACAATGTAATCGTCCACCCGGTTATACCAGCCGGTAGCAGACCAGTTAACGCTATCCAGGTCGCCCTGCAGACTGATCTCCAGCTGATGGTGTTTTTCCGGTGCCAGTTCCGGGTTACCGATCCAGTCACCGCTCATGGTAAAGCGGGCCATATAACGTTCAGTGGCATCGGCGGTGCGCACACTGCGTGACAGTGTCGTTTCAACGCTGTACTGATCATTCAGACGGTGAGTCCAGCTGGCAAAACCTCCCAGGTTATGCTCAGTCCGCTCTTCACCAGCACCGGCCTCGGCTCCGGCCAGTTGCCAGATATCATCCGAGCTATAGGCTGGCATGCCCGCAGTCTCGTCTCTGCGGGTGGCTTCAGCTTTTATCAGGTCATAGCGCAGGCCGCCTTTAACAATATCATCGGCTCCGAGGACTTTTTCGCCTTCAGCAAACAGCCCCGTCTGCTTAATCTCTGCGCCTGGCCACATGATCCGCTGGGTAACACCCGCGGCATTCTGCAGCTCAGCATTACGCTCATTATTCTGGAGATCCATACCAAACGTCCAGTCGACGTCAGCCGCCCGGGCATCAAAGATCAACCTGCCCCCTTGCGTATCAGATGTTGAAGGAGCCTGCATCTGCATCATTCCGGCAGGACGCAGGCTGTAGTTATCCATGTTGTGCTTCACATCAGCGTTATACAGCTCCAGCTGCATCTGCTGCAAAACGCCCTGCTCAAACTCGTGGGTCAGTTTAAAACGGGTGGTGTCGGCATCGGCATAGGGTGAATCCATACCCGCACCGGCGAACAACACATCGTCCTCCTCCTGTGTCTCATAGCTGACCTCGATGGTGGTCAGATCGGTCAGGCGATACCCCGCCAGCAGCGATTTTGACAGGCTTTCAAAGGATGAACGGACCTCATTGCCATCACCGTCCTTGTAGTTATCTGCTTCGGTTTTATGGCCAATAACACGGATATAACCCTGATCAGATCCAGCGGCAACATCGGCCCCCAGCTCATAGCGGTCACCATTTCCGTGATAACTGACACTCAGTTCACCGCTATAGCCTTTAGCATCGAATGCGGGCCATTCTCGCTCGAACAACACCGTCCCTCCCGGGCCTCCGCCCCCATAGACGACGGTGCGATTGCCTTTAATTACCGTCACACTGTCATAGCTGTCGACCGTACTATAAGAGGTTGGCGGGTCCATCCGGTTGGGACATCCGCCATGGATATAAGCGCCATCCAGCAAAATATTCAGCTGAGTCTGACTCAGCCCCCGGATGACCGGATCGATCGCCCGCCCGCCCATGCGAATACCGGATATGCCACTAAGACTCTGCAGCAGTTCACCGCCATCGGTAACAGGCGATGCCTGTACTGCAGCGGTCTCACTCTGCAGGGTATTTTCAACCTGAGGCAGGCCCGACGTGATCTCAATGACCAGAGGTTTATCATCATGTCCGGCAAATGCCGGTGCGGAAATAGCGGCAGCAATCGCCAGCGATAACGTTGTTTTGATCATACAGGGGTCCCTAGAAAGGCAGTTATAAACTTGGCGCTATTGTAAATTCACTGCCTGCAGCTGGGGTGTGACCGGATGCCGCACACCGGTGTGTCATATTGCCGCATTCAGCTTTACTGTTCCGTAGCGGAAACCGGCCTGACACTATCGGCGCATCTGTTTCCAATAATGGAATATCGACTATTTTTTAATACATCAGCGGGCCAAAAAGCTGTATGATACGCGACCAAATCAGAGAGGCGGCTTCGCTTAAACTGAGCAAGGCTTGAATAAAGCAGGGCTCGGATAACGTGACGCCAATTAAGCCTCCATAGACGTTTTATACTTTTTTATTTACATACCTACTTTCAATTTTGATCTTCGCAGGACACACACCATGAGCGCAGATAACATCCAATCCCTGGCACAGCTGGAACAGACTGATGCATTTATTGGCCGCCATATCGGCCCAAACACCGAAGAGCAACTGTCTATGCTGGCCGAACTGGGACTGGAATCCCTTGATCAGCTGATAGAGCAGACCGTGCCCGGCAGTATTCAGCTGAAGCAGCCGATCAATCTGGACGAATGCCGTACCGAGGAAGATGTACTGGCAGAGCTGAAACAGATCGCCTCAAAGAACATTATCAATCGCTCCATGATCGGTATGGGTTACACCGATACCATCGTGCCCAATGTTATCCTGCGTAACGTGCTGGAAAATCCCGGCTGGTATACCGCCTATACACCCTATCAGCCTGAGGTCGCTCAGGGACGTCTTGAAGCACTGCTGAACTATCAGCAGATGGTACTTGATCTCACCGGCCTGGATCTGGCCAACGCTTCACTACTGGATGAAGCCACCGCAGCCGCCGAAGCGATGACACTGTGTAAGCGGATGTCCAAGGCGCGTAAAGCCAACGCCTTTCTGGTGGATGAGAACCTGCACCCACAGAGTATCAGCGTCATTCAGACCCGCGCCGAGCCGCTGGGCTACGAAGTAATTGTCGGTGATCTGGATACCCTGATTGATGAGCATGAACCGTTTGGTGTGATCGCTCAGTATCCAGGCACCTATGGCCATGTTAAAGACCTGTCAGAACTGATCGAAAAAACCCACGATAAGAAAGCGCTGTTCTGCGCCGCTGCCGATATTATGAGCCTGGTGATGCTGAAATCACCGGGCGAGCTGGGTGCCGATGTGGTATTCGGTTCTGCTCAGCGTTTCGGTGTACCGATGGGCTTCGGTGGTCCACACGCGGCCTTCTTTGCGACCCGCGATGAATACAAGCGCTCGGTCCCCGGCCGTATTATCGGCGTCTCGGTCGACACTCGCGGTAATCAGGCGTTGCGGATGGCAATGCAAACCCGCGAGCAACATATCCGTCGTGAGAAAGCCACCTCTAACATCTGTACTGCGCAGGTGCTGCTGGCCAACATGGCCGGATTCTACGCCACCTACCATGGCCCTGAGGGTTTGAAAACGATCGCTGGCCGCATCCACCGCATGGCCGATATTCTGGCTGCAGGTCTGGTTAGCGAAGGCGTTAAACTGGTTAACACCACCTGGTTCGATACGATTACCCTGGATCTCGGTGAGCAGCGTGATATCGCCTATGAAGCTGCGCTGACACTGGGGATCAACCTGCGTAAAGTCGGTACTGATCAACTGGGCATCACCTGCGATGAGAAGACCTGCCGTCAGGATATCCTGGATCTGTGGCAGGCGATTCTGGGCGCAGACAACAGCCTGGATCTGGAGGCTATCGATGCGCAACTGGTGGCAAACGGTTCTGCATCGATCCCGGCTGAACTGGTGCGCACCTCTGCGATTCTGAGTCATCCGGTGTTCAACACTCACCACAGTGAAACCGAGATGCTGCGCTACCTGAAGCGTCTGGAAAACAAAGATATCTCGCTGACCCATGCGATGATCGCGCTGGGCTCCTGCACCATGAAGCTGAACGCCACTGCCGAGATGATTCCGGTCAGCTGGCCTGAGTTTGCCAACCTGCACCCCTTCGCACCGATTGATCAGGCGGCTGGCTACAGCGAAATGATCAACTCGCTGGAACAGATGCTGATTGCGATCACCGGTTTCGATGCGATCTGCATGCAGCCTAACTCCGGTGCTCAGGGCGAATACGCCGGTCTGCTGGCGATCCGCAACTTCCATATCGCCAACAGCGATGATCACCGCAACATCTGCCTGATTCCAAGCTCTGCTCACGGTACCAACCCCGCCTCTGCCGCACTGGCAGATATGAAGGTGGTGATCGTCAGCTGCGATGACAAAGGCAACGTCGATATGGCCGATATGCGGGCCAAAGCTGAACTGCATGCCGACAACCTGGCCTGTCTGATGATCACCTACCCGTCGACTCACGGGGTGTACGAAGAGAGCATCCGCGAAATCTGCGAGATCATCCACCAGCACGGTGGTCAGGTGTATATGGATGGCGCCAACATGAATGCCCAGGTGGCGATCAGCCAGCCGGGTGAAATCGGTGCTGATGTATCCCACCTAAACCTGCACAAGACCTTCTGTATTCCCCATGGTGGCGGCGGCCCGGGTATGGGTCCTATCGGTATCAAAGCGCACCTGGCACCGTTCGTAGCCAACCACCCGGTACAGAAAATTGATGGCCCGAAAGCGGATAACGGCGCCGTATCTGCAGCCCCCTGGGGCAGCGCCAGCATCCTGCCAATCACCTGGGTCTATATCGCCCTGATGGGTCAGTCAGGACTGCGCAAAGCCACAGAAGTCGCGATCCTGAATGCCAACTACATGGCCAAGAAACTGGGTGAACACTTCCCGGTGCTCTACACCGGCCGTAACGACAAAGTCGCGCATGAGTGCATCATCGACCTGCGCCCGCTGAAAGAGATCACCGGTATCTCTGAAGAGGATGTGGCCAAGCGTCTGATGGACTATGGCTTCCACGCACCGACCATGTCATTCCCGGTGGCCGGCACGCTGATGATCGAGCCAACTGAGTCCGAGCCGCTGTGCGAACTGGACCGTTTCATCGAAGCGATGGCGGCTATCCGTCAGGAGATCGCCGATGTTGAAGCCGGTATTCTGGATGCCGAAAAGAACCCGCTGAAAGGCGCACCCCACACACTGGAAGACCTGATCGATCCGAACTGGGATCGTCCCTACTCCCCGGTACTGGGCGCCTTCCCGCTGGCATCCGTTAAAGCCAACAAGTTCTGGCCAACGGTTAACCGCATCGACAACGTATACGGCGACCGCAACCTGTTCTGCGCCTGCCCGTCGATTGAGAGCTACTCTGAAGAGTGAGTTTTTTGTCTATTAACAATTAAATCTGTGACACGCTGAATTAAGTTTGTGACAAGAGTTTAAACCAAACGGGCCCACGGCCCGTTTTTTTTGTGAACTTGATTAAAGATATAACCTGGCAGGCTTAGCGATGTATTTGATCACTCAAAAAGGCTGTTACCTCTGTTCAATCATAAAGACATCAAAGAACTTTGTAAGCTCCTCGTGTGCCGTGACGGGTAAGATAGAAGCGATATGCTGATCAGGCCTCACAATCACCACACAGCCCGCGGAGCGGTCAATGCCGCGCAGGTCATAGATGTCATTGCTTGCTTCAGCGTGGAATACCTTTTCATAGTCCCGCAGGCCGTACTTTCCTTTTGCAGGCCACAGGTAGTCATGCAGATCGTGCATCGCCAAATCCTGTTGTTGGAATACAGCATAGGTGTCAAAGACCGAGTCGATATCGGCACCCTTCGGTGTGTATTTATGCACAGGTGAAGACTCATCGTTAGCCAGGAAATCGATGAATTGATACGCCGCTGACGAGGGATCAGTGGGGGTTTGCATGTCGCCAAACAGGAAAATACGCCAGCGACCATCCGCTTTTACCAGGTGCCCCAGATGCTGGCTTCTGCCGTCAGCCACGCGAGTCGCTTCAGCCGAGTGGAAACGTTGACCAATGTTAAAGCCGGTGGCCAGATGTTGGTTTTCCTGACCTGTGCAGATGTACGACGGGTAATATTCGATCGATGTCCCGGCGACAAAACCGCTTTGTCGCTTCATAAAGGCTTCTATCTTGGCCGTGTCGACTTTTGCCTGCTCAGAGTCATCGCCTGCGGTTGGCCGGGTGGCGACCAGCCTGGATAGCTCACGGTCGGCGTCGATCAACTGCTGTGCAACTTTACGCCGTTCCGTACAGTAGGTACTCAGCAACTTGGGACGGCTTCTGCCCTGGAGAACAGCAGCTAGCTTCCAGCCCAGATTAAAGGTGTCAGGCAATGAAGTGTTCAAGCCCCAGCCGCCTTTAGGGCTGTGCGTGTGACAGGCGTCGCCGGCAACAAACCCACGGGGAATGATATCCTCAGAACTGCCTGCCGGTCGGTTGTCAAAGCGCTCGGCAATGCGTTGGCCCACCTCATAGATTGACCACCAGGCCACTTCTTTCACATCCAATGTGTAAGGGTGAAAAATCTTCTGGGCTTTTGCGATGATATCTTGCTCGTTCAATTTCATATCCGCTGCGCGCTTGTCTTTGCCGAGCAGATCCAGCTCTACATAGAACCGACACAGGTAGCCACCCTCGCGAGGGATAGTCATGACAGCGCCGTGGTCTTTGGATTGGATAAAGCTCTTAACGCGGATGTCCGGGAAATCCGTGATCAGCAAAATATCCATGACGCCCCACGCTTTGTTGGCGGAATCGCCTTGTAGAGCGATGTTCATGCCTTTGCGAACCTTGCTTCTGGCGCCATCGCAGCCCACGATATAACGCGCTTTAACCGTTTCAGTCTTTCCAGCTCCCGCGTCGTCGGTTCTCTTGAAAGTTGCTGTTATGGGATAGGCATCAAGATCCTGGGTGAGGTTATCGTCAATATTCATCTCAACCAATTCACGGCTGTAATGAGGGCTAAGGTGGGTGACCGACCTTTCCATACCATCAACCAGCAGCTCATGCAGGCGCGCCTGGTTAACAATCCCGTGTGTAAACTCTGAAAGCCCCGCCCGGGCATCGGCGATCTTGTGCGTGAGCTTGATGTTTTCGGGATTGTCCTCGTCCGGCTCCCAGAATGTGTTTTGTTTCAGCTGGTAGGTCTCTTTCACCACCATTTCGCTACTGTTAAAAGCCTCCATGATCTCCATGGTGCGACAGGAGATACCGTCCGCACGCCCAAACAGCAAGGGGCCGGATGCCATGTCAACAATACATGTTTTAATATCTTTGAACTCGGACAACTGCCGCGCCATAGTCAAACCCGCAGGACCGGTACCGATGATCAGGACATCTACTTCATTAGGCAGATCCACAATCGGTGGGTCGGGGTAAGGCTCTCTAGCCTCATCGGGAACCTGGTAATTGCCGGGTTTGAACCCATTCAGATGATATTGCATTACGCGACCCTCCAGACTAATGATCCTGCTGTTGATGCATTTAATAGTAGTTAATATGTCAATATAGTTCAGAGAATGCGACACAATATCAGCTAATGGCCAGATCGCCGCTGTGCAGCTAGGGCTCGCTTTACTCGCAGTGGCTAGAACAATGAGCAAGCTCATCTCGCTAGTAGCTAGACTTTGGCTACGCCAACTTGCTCGAAAGAGCTTATTAAAAGCGGTATGGCTGGTTTTTCAAAAAACCGCTTTTGGCAAACAGAAGACATTAGGAAGGACTTTCCAAGTCGTGACACTCAGTTTTTCTAGCTCCTCCAAAGCGATCATTCTCAGGAGTAACACGGTTGGACTCTTATCGACCCAGCGGATATTTCTGAACTTCAATGAAGTGCAATGAGGGTATGGAAAAGAGAATTTTACGCGTTTTCGGTTTAAAAATAGGAAAAATTCTTAGTCGAACATTTTCGAGTCTTAACTATCCTTGTATGGTGTAATTATTTATTGGGCGGGGAGATAAGCTAAACCTCTTATTGCATTATTTATGGTGGTGAAGAGCTGTTCTTTGCTGACACCTACTTTAGCTGCTACGCTTCAATACGACTTAATAGTACGTGCTTGAAATTATTGTTCTTAATCTCAAGGAAAAGATATGACTTCTAAGAAGATTGTTTCGAGGCAACACTGTCTAATAATTTTAGAGGCTATATTTCATTTTTTTTCTTGTTTAAACCATTTTTGTAATCAGAAAAAAAAATATACAAGCATTACGTGGTTACTTTTTTTCCTTTTTTTTTCGATGGATAGCTATAGCAATAGCAATAACGACTCTGGTGGTAAGCAAGGGTTTAAAATTACGTCGGTTAATCTTGTTGAGGTTGCCTACGCTTACGCAATTATAGATATTGAAATATTTGTAAGTGAAACTGAAAATATTAAGAAATATTTATCAGCCGATATCTTTGCGCCCAGCATAGCAAGTGGAAGCTTATCATTACATGACCTTAAGTACGGTTTTAATAAAATAAGACTGCAAATCAACCGTTCTCGATTTTCTGCTATTGAGATCGAAACCGAGACCCATGACATAACAATGCGAGTGAACCTTCGCGGAGCTGGTAACTTTTCAATTAAGGGTAAAAAATTATTTATAAAATGGCCAGGATCGGAGTATGTACACAAGCTTCTGGATAACTATCCTGGCCATGCAAATGGCTTTAACAGTGTAAGAGAAATCGTTATCAGCAGTGCCTTACCCGAAAGGCATGAAATATACAAAGCACTGCTTAAAGGGGGGGTTCCTATTGAAAAAATAAGATTTAAAAATTTTTCTCGCGCATCCTATGGCATAGGCTCCAGAGGAATTATGCAAATGTCCGAGGTTCGAAAAATCATATCTGCCGCTATTACAAATTCGAAAGAGCAATTTAATTTTATAAGCATGCCGATGATGATAGATAATTCAATTGTGATCGGAGAAAATGACCCACGCCAGAAACAGATACCAAACGGCCTGTACAATCAACTTTTGACTACTTCAATGTCTGATGCTGAGTTTTTGAATACTATTGCTATAAAATTCAAAACGCCTGAAGAGGAAGTTGACAGTATATACCGAGAAGCTCGAAGCCTTATTGACTCCGGGAAAGATAATTCATTAAAAAAGGCGAAAATCCTGCTCGATGAGCTTGTGGCTGTAGCGCCTGACTTTCCACAAGCTTACCTTGAACTTGCCCGATTTTATATGAAAAGAAACCCTGGAGAAATTGAAGATCCCAATTCAACCACTTTGATACGTGCCGAGAGAAATATACTTATAGCTAAGAATCTTGATCCGGACATGGCGGATGTTTACGTGTTACTTGGATATGTATTTACTAATCAGTTGCGCTATAAGGAAGCAGAAGCTGCATACAACAGAGCAGAGAAAATTGGTACTAATAATTTATGGCTATATGCAAACCGAGCTTTGAATTTCGAAAAGCAGGATATGATTGAAGAGGCAGCCGTTGAATATAAAAAAGTAATCAGAGCACCGCTTTCAACTGGACCTGGCAGTAATAGATATCACCCGAAAGACTTGAGTTACCGGCGCATGTTTCAAATTTATAGTACCAATAAACAGTTTAAAGAAATCGACGATCTTTACCAACGTTACTCTTTGGACTTCCCTTGGGAGCCTTGTACTTTCCTGTGGCGGGCCGAAATAAAGCTTATCCATTTAAACGATGCACAAGGGGCCATTGACAACTATCTTGCCGCTAAAAGCAAGGGTTGTAGAAAGGATACATCCATTATCTCTGTGGCGTATTTTAAAAAGTGGGCGAATCTGAAAGAGAAAAATGCTGATCAGATGGTTATACAACAGACTCTGCGGCAGGCCCAAGGGACGGCACCTAGTGATGCAGAACTGTTTTTCACCCTGGCGTCTTCGGCACATACCGCTGAACTTATTCCAGCCATAGTGCAGGAGGGCTATAGTATCGATTTACCCGATAAATCGACGCAAACCGCTCTAATGAAGTCTTTGCAGCAGGCCGACCTGGTAATCATTGAAAGACTGCTAAGCAATGGCGCCAATCCTAATTTTCTGCCTCATGAAAATATTCCTCCCCCACTGGCTATAGCTGTCTATCTAAAAAACAAAGCACTTGTGGAGTTACTGTTAAAGTATGGCGCAGACCCTTCTGAAAAAGTTCCTGGTGGTATCAGCATCATGAAATGGGCTGAAATGAACGATTACAAAGAGTTTCTACCCATATTGAAGGAAAGAGCCGGAAGTAGTATCTAATTGTGAAATTCAGAGAGGTTGTTCACAACTCGGTTGTATAGAAAGCTGTTAGTTGCGAAATCAATAACCCTTTAAACTGAGGAGCGACCCGAGCAATGTAGCCTGTGCCAGGCCCATCAGAAAGTAGCTCGGATACGTTGGACGACTCTTCCCGGTGTTATCGGCTAGACAATCTATTTTGACCGGCGCATATGGGCCAATTCCCTCCGAAGGGCAACGATGATGGTATAGCACATCAATAGCATCAGGATAGAGAACGGAATAGCCGTTGCTGTGACCCCAGCCTAAAGTGCCGACAGCCCGCCACCCATCAGCAACACGACAGCAATCAAGCCCTCGACGGCTGCCCAGAATATACGTTGCGGCCGGGGAGCATCTATTTTTCCGCCTGCCGTAATGGTATCGACGACCAGAGAACCGATACTGATGATCCCTCTCGGCAACTTCAAGTTCGTACACGCGCCGGGCGACCCCGATCAGCTGTTTAACTTGAGCAACGATCCACAGGAGCTCACTAACCTGGCCGACAGCCTGGTACACTCAGAGATGGTCGCGGCTCTGCGCCAGGAAATCGCCGATCAGGTGCACGAAGATGTACTGTGGAGCCAGCGTCGCCGTCGCCTCGTCGCCCGTTCACTGATGAAGGGCAAAATCACCTCCTGGGATTTCCAACCGATGGTCGATGCCAGTCAACAGTAAATGCGCTATACAATCGATCTGAATGATCTTGAGGCTCGCTCACGCTTCCCGCGTGTCAGCGACTAACAGGGTGTTGATGAAATAACTACCGGGGTGAAGCTATTCCGCCCGGAGCCAACATTCAGTCGGATCAAGCAAGCCACCGAAGTGGGGATTTAGCCCTGCTGGCTATCGGTGGCTAAGGTGTGACCCGCTTTCTCAGGCGGAACCCCCTGAATGATGAGTTCGCGACCCAGATACCCAAAGCGACAATACCGAAACCGATCCAGTCCACTGAAGCAGGTACCTGATCAAACAGGGGCCAGGCAATCAGTGCAGCTGCAACGGGAACGCCATAGAAGACGCTGGCAACCTGGCTGGCGCTGTTTTTCAGTAACAGAATATATAGCAGCGTGAGCGCACCGATCGAGACACCCACAGACATCCAAAAAATAGCGATCAGCAGATCCGGATGCCAGATCAACTCACCCGTTTCAAATAACGCACCCAGAATAAGCATCAGAGGCAGGGTTGCTAACACCTGCACTGCTCCCCCACTGATTAAGTTCATATCAGCACAATGCTTTTTCTGTATCAGCTGTCCAAGCGTCAGACCTGATAATGACAGCACCGCCCAGCTCAGATTCAACCAGGTTATCCCTTCAACGGCCAAACCATCAGCCACAACGAGTGCAACCCCAACCATGCCAAAAGCCAGACCAATCCAGCGTTGCTTCAATACCCGCTCCCCCAGATAAGGCCCGGCCAGCACAGTGACTAATAAGGGTTGCAATGCAATGATCAGCGCACTGACGGCCGGCTTCATACCAAGATACAGGGCATAGAAAACACCCACAGAGAAGACCCCTTGCATCAGTAAACCACTCAGTAGCAACCATCCGGGTCTTCGGGGCCATTTCACACCCAGCAAAAATGCCGCAGCAATCAACAACGCACCCGCCAGAGCAAAGCGCATTGCTAAAAAAGTAAACGGTTCGCTATATAGCAAACCCAGCTTCGCACCGACAAATCCAGATCCATAAATCAGTACAAACAGAAAAGACAACAGAACGGACTGAACCGATTGATTATGCATGATGATTCGCTCCTTACAGCCAGATGACGGTACGATTAACTCCACACTTTACATACCAGTAGGTACAAATGTAATATCAAAAAAAACTCACCCCTAAAGCACGTTTTAACCTCTCAATAATTTCTTCCGATTAATTAAGCCTTTGAGACGCCAGTAAACCAATAAAGCTTTCACAGGCGTCATTAACTGCCTGATCCTGGGATACGGCCCGACCATAAACGAAGCCCCCTTGAACAATACTCAGGGTCGCCGTCGCCAATCCCTCAGGCTGACAACCCGCAGACAGTTTCCCTTCATTCCGTGCATCAGTGTATAACGCACTCAAACGTTGCTGCAAAGCTCCAAAATAGCGTTGTAGGGGTGCCTGAAGTTCAGAATCTATCACCGAGGGATCTTGTACAATCCGACCGATACGACACCCTGTCAGGGCATGACGCGGCATCCGCAGATAAGCACTCACTTTATCCAGCCAGTCCCCTTGCGTGGTTGCAATCACGGTATCAAACTCTGTAATCAACTCATCCGCCCGTGCTTCCATCGCAGCAATCGCCAGACTCTTTTTACTTTTAAAGTGGTGATAAAAACTGCCTTTACCCACACCACTGCGCTCGAGCACATGATTCGGGCTGGTTGCGTCATAACCGCGCTCCCAGAGCAATTGCTTCATCGTATCGACTAACAGATCGCGCGTGGTTGTCATAGAAAACCTGTAATCCTGTGAATAACTATAAACATACTAGTAGGTACAGAAAAGTAATTCAAGAGAATAAGTGAAAGGCTATCTCTGAGTGAGCCTTTACTATGTTTGATGACTCTATTTAAAAGCGATGCATCACTAAAAGGGCAGAAAAGAGATAATTTATCACTCTGATCCAAATGCCATAACTGCTGCTTGAAAGCCTGTAGCGCATCCAACCTTAGTACCTTTTTAATAGTCTGAGAAACATACTTTGGTATCTCGACTCTTCCTCTTGTCCTGCTCCTGCTCTATACATGGGATAAAAAAAGAGGAGAGAACCATGTCCCTACTATCCACTCTGAAATCACTTTTTACGCCCCTGCCCGAGGGTGCGATTCGTTATAAAGGCTATACCATTTTAGCGACCCCGGAAGAAGATCGCGGTGTATACCGGCTCAGTGGTGTGATCACCAAAAAAGGGCAACAGAAAAACTTTACTCTGGTTGACCAGGTTCTGGACCAGAACCTGAGTGTAGAACGCTGGCAGCAACACGCAAAAGCCTTTATTGATCAGAAAAAACAGTACACACTGATCTGATAATCAAAAAAGGGCCTTCATAGTGTAAGGCCCTTGTGTAAGGTCCTTGTGTAAGGTCCTTTAGCTAAGTGAAACAGTTGATAGCGCTCTGTAATGTTTCCTGGCCGCTGCGTTACAGTCACCACCAAAAAGTTCTCACCAATTGTCGGCCGCATCGGTGGTCCGCCCTTTTTTAGCAAGAGCTGAAATCAAAAGTTAAGCAAAGAGCCGCTCCAGCAACATCGCAACAAGCTTATGTCAGGAATAACAGCCTGATCCCAGTGGGCTTTATGATTGATTTCCGCCTGCAACAGCTGTAATGGATCCATTGGTTTGTTGCATAAGAGCGATGGGTTAACGCTTATACTCTACGGTGTATTGTCTTCTGAAGTGGGAGATCTAAACACCTCGTTAAAGCAGGTTATCTACTCTTAAGTTGGTGTCTGACAAATCGGGGTAAAACCATTAATTATCTGAAGAGTCTATGTTTGCTTACCCAACGCGGGTTGATCAGCTTTTGCTTTACCTACCGATACCGGTTAACGGCCAATCTTCCATTTAACACCCCGCATAGTCATCTTTAATCCAACGCTGATGTTTGGTCAGATACTTCGATGGGCATAAGTCATTCAGAGGATGAATTATCTCGCAAGCTGAAGCGCTTAATTACAGGCGCTCTAATCATTAGCTATAGGCGAAAAAAAGCCCGGCGAATCTGGCCAGGCTATTTCGTCACAGGCAGTGTTCTTACCTCCCTAAAGGTGCCTTATCGCTAACTCAACCAAGCATTTTCAGACTCTCGTCCATCGCGTTGATAAAGAAATCTACCTCCTCTTTACCCCACCCCAGTGATGGGCGAATTTTGAGGGTGCCGGGGAGGGATTTACCGATCATAACGTTGCGTTGGATCATCTCTTTGATCAACTGCTCAGTCTCTTCTGCCGCTGGCGTGCGTTCCTTCCGGCAATTCACCAGCTCAATACCCACCAACATACCGCGACCGCGGACGTCGCCGATCAGAGAGTGTTTCTCAGCCAACTGGCGGAGTCCTGCACGTAACTGATCGCCAATGTCGTTGGATTTCTGCACCAGTTTTTCACGTTCGATTACGTCAAGCACCGCCATCCCTGCGGCACAGGCAACGGTATTGCCACCAAACGTACTGAACAGAAGTGGATGGGTGCCACCAATGAACTGTTTCATCATCTCGCTGGAGAGAATCACTACACCTAGCGGGTGGCCGTTAGCGACTGGCTTGCCCATGGTAATGAAGTCCACCTTTTCCGGGTTTAGCCCAGCGCCCATGAATCCCCAGAATGTGCCCATTCGTCCAAGACCTGCCTGCACCTCATCGGCGATAACATAGCCACCGGCAGCGTGGGTCTTATCGGCCACGCGGTCAAAGTAACTGTCGGGCGGCGTGATCACACCATGGGCACACATGGCCGTATCGAGCATCAGCACGGCGGGCTTAAATCCACGGCGGGCTAACGCGTCTATGGCGCGGTCAGCATCTGCCGAGTAAAGGGCAGCGGCCTCGGGGCGGTCAGCGTATGGACCATTGTACATATCCGGCTCTATCAGGCACTCGATCTGTTTCGGATGCAGAGCTTCGGGCAGGTGCTGCCATGATTCAGGAGAATATTTTGTCGTCAGCTCGGTACAGCCATGATAGGCGTTATCAAGGACCAACCCGCCTTGATGGCCGCTTAAAGACTGCGCGATCTGTACGGCGAGATCGTTGGCTTCGCTGCCAGAATTAACAAAGATGCAGGTGTCCAGATGCTCGGGGAGATCTTTAGTCAGTCGTGCCGCGTAGTCAGCCACAATGTCACACATATAGCGTGTATTTGTATTCAATGCCTCGGCCTGACGAGCGATGGCTTTGACGATATGGGGGTGGCAATGGCCCATCTGTGGCACGTTATTGTAGGCATCAAGGTAGGCGGTGCCATCCGCGCTGTACATCCAGCCGCCCTGAGCCCGCGTGATGTGGAGTGGTTGATCATAAAAGTGCCAGATTTTGCCCAGATGCTGTTCGCGGTGTTGAACCAACGCTTCCTGATGGTTTGAAAACGGCTGTCCATTATTATCGATCGGGCTGTAAACAGGGAAACGCAAGGCGTCACGCAGTCGACGGGTTACAGTCTCTTGCCCCATTTCGTTGAGTTTGAAGAGCATCTTCGTAAAGAAGCGGTCTTCCAGGTGCGTGCCGGCCTCTGGGTCGTTGAGCTTGCGGAAGTTGATGATGAGGGAGGCCATCGCCAGTCGCAGACGCATGACATCAAACAATAGATCAACCTCCTGCCCGGTGAGCGGGTAGGCGCTGTCATATCCCTGGGCAACATGCAGCAAGGGGCGGATAGGATCTTCCTCGCCTTCGGCGTACGTCTCCGAGATGGTGACGATCTCTGCCAGAATGCTGTTAAAGGCGACGTCCCCAAAATCCAGAATCGCTGCGATTTGAGTTGGGTCGTCATGACTGACCATTACATTGGCGTCGTTAGCGTCCTGATGGACCAGTTGACAGCGAGTTCTCTTCAGAGCGGGTAGCGTGTGCTGCTCAGCTTTATCCAGGGTGGAGGTCAGCAGATCGCGCAGCTCCCCCTCTGGCAGGCCGGGAAGCATGTCCCGTAATTGCAGACAATGCCCCAGGTCCCACAGATGCTGGTTACTGTCCGCATAGGGGTGATAAAAACTTTGTAGCGCCGCGTTCATCCGTCCCATGGTGGCACCGATGTTAAAGTAGTACTCATCGCAATAGGCTTCTGGTGTATCTTCCACAACACGCCCATCCATAAACGCAATCAGGCGGATCATATGCCGCTCACCACTCAGATCCGAGGTGATCCACTCGTAGGCGTTGCCTTGCCGGGTCGCAATAACAGGAGGAACGACCAGCGTAGGCTCTTGCTCAAGGATATGCTCGACCGCCTTGATCTGGAGGTCAACGATGCCTTCAGGCTCCTGAGCGTTGGAAATTTTGATAACCCCCTGCGGCCCTTCTTCGTTACGAACCAGCCAGGCAAGATCACGTTCGCTGTTCAGTGCAGTGAAGCACCCTTCCAGTCCATACAGTTCCCGGACCAGAGATTTTATCTGTGACAGTTCAAACTGAGGCGGATTTCGGTTAGCCAGAGATGAGTGTTTCGTCATGTTGTTATCCTTTCAAGAATAGGTATTCGCTGTTTGCCTGGCCCGTCTCAGACCATTGAGACTATTCTGAGATGATAAAGAAAGGAAGAAAATAACCCCTGTGACGTAATTTACAGAGGGCAAACGCGGAAAAATACCCTGCAGAGGGTATACCTCTTTGGCTCGGAGAGATTCAGACTTTCAGCAGTGTATGGAAGGTTGTGTTGCGCGGCGAGCGGGAGCCCGGCTGCTAGCCCAACAGACCCCTTTGTTTGGTTTCCACAAAAACAATACGAGATCAGTTATGAATGCGACGATTGAAGCAATGCTGGAAAAATACAATGTAACGCCACAGACCCGTGCCTTTATTGAAGCAGGCCACCAGAAGATGTTTATTGACGGTCAGTTCGTCGATAGCGAGGATGGGACAACGCTGAATGTTGAGGACCCTTCCAATGGTACACACTTGCTGACAGTGCCCAGAGCGACCCTGGGCGATTTGGACCGGGCCGTCGCAGCAGCCAATCGCGCATTCCGTAGCGGCCCATGGGCAGAGATGAAACCGAATGAACGTCAGGCGCTATTATTCCGCATGGCCGATGCGATGGAAGCTCACGCCCAGACCCTGGCAGAACTGGAAGCGATTGACGCGGGAAAAGCGATCAGCGGTTGCCAGGAAGTGGATATTGCCGGGTCGATTGACTTTCTGCGTTACATGGCCGGTTGGGCAACTAAGATTGAAGGCCATACCCGCAATGTCTCCTGTCCGGGTGAAGCGTTTGGTTTTACCCTGAAAGAACCTATTGGCGTTGTCGGTGCCATTGTTCCATGGAACTGGCCACTGAATATGGCGATCTGGAAAATGTGTGCCCCACTGGCGGTAGGTTGCACTATCGTACTGAAACCCGCAGAAATCACGCCGATGAGCATTATCTATCTGATGAAGATCTGGCAGGAAGCTGGATTGCCGGATGGTGTGATTAATATCGTTATCGGTACAGGTGTCGGAATTGGCAGCCCGCTGGCCAGTCATCCGGGAATCAATAAAGTGTCCTTCACCGGGTCAACTCCTGTTGGCAAGCTGGTGGGTAAAGCGGCTTTGGAGAACATGAATCCTGCAACGCTGGAGCTGGGGGGTAAATCTGCGATGATCGCCTTTGATGATGCCAAGCTAGAGGATATCGTCACGGGGACACTGCAATCCGTCTTCTTCAACTCGGGTCAGACCTGTTCTGCAGGATCGCGCCTTTACGTTCAACGCGGTCTGTATGACCAGGCCGTTACTGCGGTGGCAAAAGCGGCCAACGAAATGGTGATTGGCGACCCGCTTGATACGAGCATTACACAAGGACCACAGATTAGCCGTGGCCAGCTTGATAAGATACTGAACTATATTGAATCGGGTAAAGCCGAAGGCGCCCGACTCGTATGTGGCGGTGAGCAGGCAGATCGCCCGGGCTACTACATGCAGGCGACCGTATTTGCAGATTGCGACAACTCAATGAAGATCGTTCGCGAAGAGATTTTCGGCCCGGTGCTCGCGGTCATTCCTTTTGATACAGAAGAGGAAGCCGTGCGCTTAGCGAACGATTCTGATTATGGTCTGACGGCCTCGGTCTTTACCCAGGATGTCAGCCGGGCACATCGAATAGTTAAGAAAATGGAAGCCGGTACGGTCTTTGTTAACACCCATGATGCGATGGATTCTTCTCTGCCGTTTGGTGGTTACAAGCAGTCGGGTATCGGCCGTGATCTGGGACCTGAGCAACTGGAGCACTTCCTACAGGTAAAAACAGTGATCATGCAGTTATAATAAGTTATTCGTTGCCGGGGAAGCTTGTATGTCCTGTAACGTATAGTGGCAGGACAGACAAGTGAGGTACTGATGAGCAGAACAATACACCCGACAGCCTTGACGATGATCGCCCGGTTGTCCAACAGTCTGACCCAGCTCGTTCCACAGATCGGTAGTGATGATTTTCCTCAGTTACTGATCGAGGTTATCAAGCAATTGGTTCCTGCCGATGAGATGACACTGATTCTATTCGAGGATAAGCCGGAATTTCTGGTGTCGGAAAAGACCGAGAAAATAGGTAATCAGTCAATTGATATGTATCTTGCGGGAGCCTACTTGCTGGACCCGTTTTACCGCGCGAGTGTCGAGCTGAAACAAAGCCAGTTTTTCACCTACGGTGAGCTGGTCCCCGACGGGTTTCGTCAGAGCGAGTTTTACAAGCAGTATCTGGTTAAGATCGGACTCGAAGATGAGTGTGGATACCTGATTATCTTCCCAGGGGGACAGTTTCTGCATCTGAGTATTGGGCACGGCGTAGGTAGTACGGCCCGCTTAAGCCGTTCAGAACGGCAACTGCTTGAAACACTGACGCCCCTCATCGATATGTTATGTCAGCAACACTGGGGCGACCAGCTGTCGAAACCCCTCAATCGTCAGTTAGATCAGGCACTGGCCAATTTCGGCTCATCAAAACTGACGGAACGGGAGTGTGCCGTTATCCGTATGGTATTACAGGGATATTCCCCGGCTTCCATTGCCGACAAGTTGTTTATCTCACCGGGAACCGTGCGGGTTCACTTGCGCAACAGCTACCGAAAGCTTGATATCGGCTCTCAGGTTGATCTGCATAATCTGTTCATGGGGGCTTTGATGCGGTTTGAACAATATGAGGGCGGCGATCCGCTAGAGGGCTTTTTCTGATAGCCACCGCTTATCTGTGCCACGCCACCAAACAGAGCCACGCAGTCGCCGACGGACGAACCCTCCTCCCTCGCTTGCCGTTCATACCAAAGTAACCGCTTATCCAGGCCTGTCAGTAACCAAGATCCAGCGCATCAGTTTGATCTTGGTTAAGGTTAACGCAGACAAGCGCTCAGGCAGAGCGTACAGAAGCCAGGTAAACACTACACAATATCGCTACAGCCCCGGTGAATTGCAGGAGAGTCATCGCTTCATCAAGCCACAGATACGCGAACAATGCCCCAAATACCGGCTCACTTCCCATCAGCAATGACACTTTCGTTGGCGAAATTTTACGCACAGCATAGTTTTGTACAAAGAAAGCAAACAGTGTACAGCATGCCACCAGATAAAGAGTCATCCACCAGAAAGAGAGGTCTGCAGGTATATCTGACAGGTTAAACTCTGTCTGCATAATCAGCAGTACAAATGCCCCCAGGCCGACAATCATTGACTGAATCGCCGTCAGACTCAGGGTCGTAATCTGTTTACCGAGCGTCAGCTGTTTCGTCATGGTCACCATCAGGGCTCGCAGCAACGCCGCTGCCAGAATCAACCAGTCCCCGTGATTCAGGGTCAGGGTTAGCTGACCACTATATGTGAGTAGATAAACCCCCGTCACACTGAAAACAGAGAGCAGCAGATAGTAGCTGTCCAGCGGCTTTCGATTAACCACGACCTCCATAAACGCGGTGAGAATAACCGACAAACTAATTAAGAAAGCAGCATTGGTCGCCGTCGTTTCAGAGATACCGACGATCTCACAACAAAAGATGGCAAACAGAATACCCCCTGACGGAATGGCAACGTGCCAGTCAGCGTTGCGGTTAGCACGAAAATCCCTCACCAGAGGAACAATCAACAGAGCAAAGGTCAGCAGAACGCGGATTGCCATAAACATAAAGACACTGGAAAACAGCAGTGCACTTTTAGTGACCCCATAGCTGGAACCCCAGAAAATGGCTACCAATAACAACAGCATCTCGGTGAGCGGCAAGCGCAGCTTTCCTCTGCACCAGGCAGATGATCGGCAAGGTAAAGTCATCATTCGCCAGCCTTTTCAGTGAAAGCGATAACCACGACATCCCGGACACCGCCTGTTTCTGAGTTCATTCCACCGGTTACACCCAGGTAAACATACGCGGTGATGGTGGCTATAGCGCGAAAAGCTGAGGCGTTCTGCATGATGTTTTCCTTAAAAATATGGCCCGATAAAATGCAAATAACGGCGCATTACGTTGACACCAGGAATGATAGCCACTTATATTTCTGGAACAATAGATCTAAAAAGCAAAGGATAATTGCGATGTGAACAACAATGAACTGATTCCTCTACTCACAGAAATGGCTGTTTTTGTTGCTGTAGCAGAGGAACAAAACTTTACTAAAGCAGCGAAAAAACTGGCAATGGCGACCTCTTCCGTCAGCCGCTCAGTCAACAGACTGGAACAAAGTCTGAACATAAAACTGCTCGAACGAACCACCCGACAAGTTCGCCTGAGCGTCGCAGGAGAAGAGGTCTATCAACAATGTAAACACATGCTGGAATCGGCCAAAGCGGCCATTCAGGCCGCACAAAGCACGCAGGATGTCACCACGGGCACCCTGTCGATCGCGGCACCAAAAGCCTTCGCAAAGCAGATTTTGTCCCCGCTGGTATTCGATTTTTGTCAGCTGTATCCCGGAATCAGGGTAAATCTGAACGCAACAGACCGGTTTATTCATCCAGTCAGTGAAGACGTCGATGTGATTTTTCGACTGATTCACCAGCCATTAGAAGGACTCATAGCGAAAACATTAACCCATTCAGCATTAGTCATGTGCGCCAGCCCTGCCTATCTGGAAGGTGCGGGAATACCCACCCACCCGCATGAGTTAATTCATCATCAGTGCATTACATTAGGCGAAGAAGCCGCTGACGATCACTGGACGCTCAGCAAAGCTCAGCAGAAAATCACCATCAAAATCCATCAGAGGTTTGCTTCCAATCACAGCGAAATTCGAAAAGACGCAGCACTTCGCAATATGGGCATCACCATTTTTCCAGACTTTGCCGCGCAACAGGAGATACAATCAGGCGCATTAATACAGGTCTTACCCGACTGGCATATCTCAGGAAACTATCAGGGCCAGGTGATTCTACAATATGCACAATCCCGCTTCATCCCAAACCAGATTCGGGCTTTTGTCGATTATATGGTCACCGTATTTGGCGACCTTCACCCTGAGAAACGAAACAAATAGCGATTCTGAACAGTCCGGTTTTCGGCCCGGTCAGGATAGAGCAACAAGTTAAAACAGAACTTTTAAGCAGAAGCTTAAAAACAGAAAAGGCCGCTCTGGTGAGCGGCCTTTTTATGCCTTTCAGACATCGCTTTGCCGGATAAATAGCAGCGATAACAACCCTCTCAGGGTCTGCAACACCTCTGGGCTAACAATGGCTAATCGTCTTAGTTACGCATCAGCGCTTCAATCGAAGTGGGCTCACCATTGAGGGTAATGGCACCGTCCTGAAGAATCAATTTTGCCGTTAATCCAGAATCATCCGCAACAAATTTGTTGCTCATCGCGGCCATCATCGCGACTTCCGGAGAAAGCTCAGTCACGCTATTAGGAATGGCGACTAAGATATCCAGATCAACCTGCTGCAAAAGTTTCAACGCGGCTAACGCGCCACCGGTCTGCAGTTCAGAGATAAATTCCTCAGTGATATCTTTGGTTAACACAGTGTTAACGTGAGATTTCAGTGCACCATCATTCACGTCTGAGTGCACCCAGAGGTTTATCGCCAGGTCTTTTTTCAATAGTGCTAACACTTGCTCTCTGAGAAACTGTTCATCCATCCCAACCATACCCGGATCAACAGAGCCAGATTCGGACATTTGTTCTGCCAGCGTTTTAGAGTACTCAGTCAGCTTCGCTATCGGCATAAAGGGTGTGTCCGCAAAGCTGGTCCCGATGCTCACATTTTTCAGCGAAACATCCCTGTTTGTTCGGTTATTCAAGGCCGCGGGAAGCGTAAATTCAGTTACATTAAAGCTACCTTTGCCGCTGTACATACCATTTTTAATATCGCCATTAGAAACGAAGGAGACACCTTTAACAGAAAGGGGGTCGCCCAGCTTTGGGGATACAACCGTTATGTTATTTACGTTAAGCGCGCTATCACCCAGAAAATATTTCTTTTCGTACATCGAGCCATCCAGCGTCAGGGTTGACTCGCTGATGCGAACGTCTACCCCGGCAGTATCCAGAACGGTAATGGGTGAGAACTGTCCAATGAGTTGTATATCTGACAATGAAGCATTAGCCGTAGAATTCATGCTGCCACCATCAGATGTTATTCTGGCTCCCTGCTCAGTGATTATCTCGAACGGATTAATGTTCATCTGAGAGGTTGTGGTCCCCGTCAGACTAATATTACCTGCAATAGTGACGGGCTCTTTACCTTTAAAGGCTGCCCGGATCTGCTTATCCTGAAGCCCCATATTTTTCAGATTGCATGAATAGTCGAAACTGAGCATTTTGTGCACACCGCCACAGCTAAGTACTATTTCACCAATGGCGAGGTCTTTTTCCAGCTCAGGATTGGTAACCCATTTATATTCAGCATAGGTTGTAGAGTAGCCACGCTCATACGTCACAATGTCCATTTTTCCGTAGCGTGATTGTGAATTCAGATCAGCGACTGACCGCTTAGCTTGTGACTCGGCAACATACCCTGTTACATAAGGCAGCCCACCGGCTATCGCTGCAACGGCAACCAGACCAACAATAATACGTTTCTTCATTTTTCATCCTGGTTAAAATTTTTAGGAATAAGCTTTAGTAAATATCCATATAAACACGCAGTATTGAGACAGGCACTGTTACATGAAATCGGTAAAAATTATCTCGCTTGGAGCAGCTTAACTACTCGCCACCGCTTTACTCTGAAACAGATGGTCCGTGCACAGGAATACACTGAGAGTGCATCTGAGTAAAAAACTGGCTAACTGACTGAGTTGAAATCACTTTGAAAAAGTCCTTTTCATATGGCTCCCTGTATAGCGTCTGTGCACATCATTCAATGATAATGCCCCAGCGTAGGGCTATTTTACGGGTAAAATGCGACAAAAAGAAACCCGATTGACAATAAACCGATCATGTATGTAAATGGGGCGATTCCTGAGTACAGGGAGTCGCTTTTATCTCAGCTAAGCCGAAACACAGCTGGCGATTCATCGCCGCACTTTCGGGTAAGACAATCGAAGTTTTTCATTGCGGGACGCGCAAGCCCGCGGCCATATGACCCGAACACAATAAACTGATCGGGATCAATAAAGCATCCACAAACTCCAATCAAACTGGCAACTCTTAAAATCCGTTATACACTGGAAAGTCTGTCGATCTAATAAAGGAGCGATACGCAATGCAGCCAGTCCATCCGCAAGTACTCGTCATAACCAAGCTCCAGCAACGGGCGATGCAGCTAAAATCGCTACGGGCGCTATCCAGACAGCAGTCGCTGAACATGGCAGCCCATGAGCAGGGCTTCAATGATTATCAGCACTATCTCGACGTAGTCCGCAAGCAAGCTATCCAGAAGATGCTGAGGCAAAGCGGCCGGCCACAGATACAGTGAATATTTTTCGGGGCCTATAACGAACTCCTCTGAACCGACAGCCGATCAAACCGGCTGGCCGTTATACTTATTTCCGGCCCCTCCAGACCCGAATACAGCCAGGTTCATCTTTTACCAGCACTCTACTCAAAGCGCTATCGCGCTGAAGGTAACGATTACAGAGGTGATCGAACAACTCGCGTTAACCAAAGTCCACCAGAATATTTTGGAGATGCAGCCGAAGGCTGCGTTCGGACAAATGAAATGATCGGACTCGCGTAGCGATCGGGCTTCGATCCTCAATCCTTTAGGCTCAGTGGTCAAAAATTGCCACGGCTCTGACGAATCCAGCTGAGGCTTTCTCTATCTTGTATGGAAAGCAGGACACGATAAAGCCGTATGCAGGCAGAGATTCCAGATTGGAGAGTTTTTCCATCTGTCCATACGCAATATCCCGTCCCGCTTTATGACCTTCCCAGACGATAGCTGGATTTTTTTCTTCGCTAAACCGCTTCGCGGTAAAACTGAAAGGGGCATCCCAGCTCCAGGCATCAGTACCAACAACCCGCACCCCCTGTTCCAGTAAAAACAGGGTTGCTTCCCGTCCCATGCCAACCCCAGCATCCAAATATTCAGGCTGCCCATAGAGCATTCCGGCCCGGGTATTAACCAGAACAATATCCAGAGGCTGAAGACGATAACTGATCCGCTCCAGCTCATCCTGAATGTCCTGAGCCGTTACCACATAGCCATCAGGAAGATGGCGAAAATCCAGTTTCACCCCCGGTTGTAAACACCATTCCAGAGGCAGCTCATCGATGCCCCAGGAAGGCTTCCCACCATCGGTGGTGGAAGCATAGTGCCAGGGCGCATCCATATGGGTTCCACTATGAGTGGTCAACACCAAATCTTCAGCGGCCCAGCCCTCCTTGCCCGGCAGATCCGCTGCGGTTAATCCGGGAAACATCCCAAGTAAACTGGGTAAACCCTGCTGATGATCTTTATAATCGATTTTCGGTAGCAACGGAGGTGGATCGGTATAGGGATTGTTATTCAGGCTGACTGACAGATCCACAATCCGTCGACTGGGTGTAATTAGATTACTCATAGACACCTCCCTGAGAAACACGCTGATCAATGGCACCAAAAACCGTCTCATTACCAGCATTGAAAACTTCCATACGAATCTGATCACCGAACTGCATAAATGAAGTTGTCATACTGCCGGACTCAATCATCTCCAGTGCCCGCCTTTCAGCGATGCAGGATGAGCCTCTTCGGGAATCTTTATTGGACACGGTTCCTGAACCAACAATCGTTCCCGCCCCCAGGTTTCGGGTGTATGCCGCATGCGCAATCAGTTCGGCAAAACTGAAATCCATTTCTGCCCCGTTAGGATGACCAAACCACTGTCCATTCCAGGTCACTGACAGAGACAGACAGACCCGCCCATCCCGCCAGTATCCATCAAGCTCATCGGATGTCACCGCTACCGGAGCGAAACTGGATGAGGGCTTTGCCTGAATAAAACCAAACCCGCTGCGTATCTCTCGCTGAATAAAACTACGCAAACTGACATCATTCACAATGGAGATCAGCCTGACATGTTCCAGCGTCTGGTCCACCGGACACCCCATAGGGACATCATCGAGGAAAACAGCAAATTCGCCTTCAAAATCGATATTATGATTTTCACTCGGTAGCCGAATCGGATCATTGGCACCGATAAAGGTATCAGACGCTCCCTGATAGATCAGCGGAATCCTCTCGTCATCCTGAGGGGGTAAATTAAAAGCTTGTTGAATCAGATTCCCATGATTAAGAAACGCTGAGCCATCCAGCCACTGATAAGACCTCGGCAAAGGAGCCATCGCCGCAGCACTGTCAAACGGGAAAGCACTGCCAACCGTGCGCTCATTGAGTTGTTCATAGAGCGGCTTAAGTGCCGGAGTATAGACGTCCCAGTTCTCCAACAGCCGTTGTAAACCGGGCACTATATGCTGGATATCCAGAGCCTGGCTGAGGTCTCTGGAAACCAGCACCAACTGCCCGTCACGCTGGTCATTCTTTAGGGTTGCAAATTTCATAATAGATCCTGTTAGCCGGGGATTCAGACGACTGCTTTAGCCGTCAACTGCGACTGAGCAGTTTGTTCGACAGGGATAAACAGTGACAAAACACTTGCGATAAGCAGAGAAGCGGAAGCGGTATACAGCCAACTGCTGTAGTCTCCCGTCATATCAAACAGGCGTCCGGCAATATAAGGTCCGATCGCTCCGCCAACCAGGAAGACGGCATACACTGCACCATAGGCAATCCCATACACTTTGCGGACGAAAAGACGCCCTACAAGGAAAGAGATCAAGTCAACTTCAGAGCCAATAGCCAGACCCGTGATAATAGCCCCCAGCTTGGCATACTCAGCCCCGCCGAGGCCCAGCGTTAACAGTCCAGCGCTGGCAACCAGAAACACACCAGCGGTGATATAGGCGGCAGAGAAACGGTCAAGCAACGCACCGGTGATCAGACGTCCCACTATTACCGACACACCGATTAATGAAGCTACAGCCCCCGCCTGCGGAGGTGTCAGCCCACTATCTGTGAGCATAGAGAAGAAATGCGCTACGGTGCCCAGTACCGCCACCGCCGTTAAGAAAAAGATAATACACAGGTGATAGAAACGGGGAGTGTTGAACAAGGTCACAGCAGAATACTGTTCTTTCTCGGTGCTGATTTCAGTATCTTTGGCGCCTCTCAGCAGTAACCAGATCACTGGAATAGAGATCAGTACAACAGTTCCCAGCGCAAAATAACCGCTTCTCCATCCATGTTCCGCAATGTAAGGAGCCAACAGTTTCGGCAGCAGTATCGCCCCAGTCCCCGTACCCGTCAGAATAAGCCCCAACGCTTTACCCCGGTTTTTTTCAAAGGCCACAATCACCAGACGCGTAAAAGGCAGAGGGGTTGAGCCCGCGGTCAGCATAGACATCACTGAAATAATGATCAGATAACTGGTGAGATCAACGGTAAACAGACCAAGAGCAAAAAATGACGCCGCCAGACAAGCTAAACAGACAAACGCAACCCGGGCACTACCAAACCTGTCCACCAGCCAGCCGGTGGGTATCACCATCAAAGCAGCGCAGGAAGTCCCCACCAGAGCCCCCAGGGATGAGTCTGCTCGTGTCCAGCCAAACTCAGCGGCAATCGGTTTCATAAACAGGCCGATGGAATAAAAATAGATTGAGCTCACCCCTACGGAAATGCCAATAAAGGTGGCCAGTAATAATCGCCAGTTTTGCATGAATTCAGATGAGGATTTCATACCTCACCTCCTTTTTTAAGGATTGATCTGTTAGAAAGAGAATCCAATATAGTCGGAGTGCGGTACGTATTGCGCGACCGATAGCAGATAGGTTTCATAGTTAAATTTCCTCTTTATTTTTGTTATTTGCTGTATCAGAAGAAAATAATAGATAAACTTAATATATAAAAAAAATCATATTTTACGATATCTATCATCAACTTTTTTAGATAATTATAAAGAAGGACACACTATGCGTTTTCACCATTTGGACCTTAATTTGTTGGTTGCTCTGGACGCTATGTTAACGGAAAAGAATGTTACCAGGGCTGCAGATAAGCTTAATGTCAGTCAATCTGCCGCCAGCGGCTTACTGGCTCGCCTGAGGGAATATTTTGATGATGAGTTGCTGGTCAAAACCGGCAGGAAAATGATCGCTACACCGCTAGCGATCTCACTTGAGGAGCCGTTAAAGCGTGTATTGCTTGATATCCAGACAAATATCGTCAGTAACAAGGAATTTAACCCTGAGACATCCACACGACATTTCAGAGTGATGGCATCTGACTACGTAACCAGCGTCTTTCTGGCCCCCTTTTTTAACCATATTCAGCCTCTGGCCCCGAATATGACATTCGATATAATTCCAAACAACAACCAGTATGAAGAGTTACTTTCCAGGGGCGATATAGATTTTTTAATCCAGCCTGATGTTTATATGACCGCTAATCACCCGAAGCAGCTACTGTTCGAGGATCATTATGTCTGCGTGGTGTGGGAGAATAATCCCTGGGTCGGGAATGAAATGAGCTATGACCTCTATCTCAGTCTGGGTCACATCGTAATTAACCTGGGCGAAAACAGAGCACCCAGTTTTGAAGAGGACTACGCCCGAAAATTCGGCAATGCCAGGCTGATTGAAGTCTCTACCAGTAACTTTAATACACTGCCACATCTATTGAATGGCACCAACCGGGTAGCGATTATGCATTATCGGTTGGCCCGGATATACGCTGATACCATGCCACTTAAAATTCTTGATGTACCCGGAAAAATCCCCAATCTGAAAGAGTATATCCAGTGGAACAAAATACTCGACAGTGATCCGGCGCATCAGTGGTTGAGAATGCAGAGCGTAGCTCTGCTGATGGATGCTAAATAAAAAATGAGGAGGCCAAACCTCCTCGAAAAAGACGGTAAAGAAACCCGGGCTCTTAAATTCCTAGGGATAACAAACCGCCCTCACCTACAAAATTATCCAGCTGAACACTGATCAATCAGAAAGAATAGTTCACACCCATGGCATAACTGTTGCCAACGGACAGATCTGAGACCTTATCGTGCATATAACGTGTATACCAGATTGCATTATCCGAAAGGGTGTAATCATACCCCACTGTCAGAGTGTCCCTTTTAAGATCCGCCCCCCAGCTTCTGTCCATCGTGCTGTTGGCAAAAGAGGCTTTGGCGACTCCCGGTCCCGCAGGGACAGATATGCCAAACTGCGCCATCTTAATCTCATAGTTTTGCGCACCACCCGCACGCATACCTTCCACTTTAGAACGGCTCAGCTGACCAAAGAGTTTAAACGTTTTGAAATCATAGGATGTACCCAGTTGTCGGGTACTGTATTGCTGTGCTGTAAACACCGGAAACGCTGTAGCCAGTGTAGTCAACGCCATTGGATACGTTATCGATGCATCAGTAATCTTCTCTACCGACAGAACCGCAGCAAAAGGGTATCCGCCGACAGTGATACTTCCCCCCATCCTTTCTCCCCGGGTACTGTCTTCATCCGGCGCATATGACAAAGATAAAACAGCACCGGCCAGTTTAGGGGTAGTATAATTAATGGTGTTATCCCAGCCGCTATCGCTGCCGCCCATGCCAGTAGACATCGGCTGGGCGGGACTGCCTACATAGTTATGCATAAAACTAGGACTAAATTTAGGCGACGCGCCAAACGGGTTAAAACGAATGGTATTAATAAAGTTCAGGGTGCTGATCCGGCCCAGACGTATAGAACCAAACCCACCTTTAATCCCGGCCCATGCAGCGCGACTAAACGCTCCTTCACCATCAAGGCCACGGGTTATGTCTCCATCATCAAGTCGGAAAAAACTGGCGATTTCAGCATTCAAGGTTAACGATTCACTCAGCGGTGCATTCGCGCGTACTCCGGCATAAGATGTTGACAGCATTCCACCGTCCACTTCAAACTTAGAATCCTGACCGCTCAGTTGATGAGAGTGTACGCCAATATCAAGGTTGCCAAAGTAATCGATATTATAACTATCCTCTGCATAAGCGGTGTGACTAACACCGAAGGCAGCACCCAATATAAGCGGATATACCCTCCCTCCAATCTCTCCGGTTTTTAAATATTTTAAGCAACCCAAAAACTGGCTATCATTTATTTTTATTATCATTCGCTTAGCTCCGATATTATTATTTTTTGAAACACTCAGGCTAAAAATACTAAGTGATGGGGAACTAACCGAAAAATCGAATATCACGATATCAAGTATCAACTTTTTCAGATATGAGAGTGAAAGAAAACAACTTTTTAATGATATTAATTGACTAAAGCATAAGCTGTCGTTTTCCACCTAAACGGGGACAAACAGCCTAAGGCTTCGTTCGGAGAACTCAAAACCAGAACTTGGCACCTCCTCTGTGCAGCCGAGCATTGCAGCTTAGAAATGGGTTGAGCGAGAACTGTCTGAGGCTGTTTTTTTGGCCGCCTCTTTTCTCCAAGAAGCGCTCAGCAAGGCGGAACAGCCGGCATAGAATTATGCAATATAGAACGGTCAACAGTCGTATATCGTGATCAAGTCGCTGCTGGTACCCAAAGGGCATGCTAAAGCAGCTCCTACAGTCCCCACCCAATATTCACTTCCCAGCTAAAGTGGTCGCCCTTTACCGCTCTTAACTCCTCAGTGCTCTTAGCATGCCCTTTGGGTACTGTGGTGAATCATCTTCAGGGCAGTGTAAATTCCAATGAACTTCGACTTCATCGCTACGGAGTACCCAGAGGGCATGCCTGCCTCGCTCCCACAGAAAAACTGCCAAAGCGGACAAGCGGCCGAAGGCTGCGTTCGGACAAATGAAATGATCGGACTCGCGTAGCGATCGGACTAGCCAGGCTTCGCTTTACCCCACCCGATACTCACTCCCCAGTTCACTAATCCCCAGGCCGCTCTTTTTAATCACCCTGAGTTGCGCCGGAATGCGTTCCTTCATCGCTTCGATATGACTGATCACGCCGATCATCTTGCCGGAAGCGTTGAGGTTGTCCAGTGCGTCGAGGGCGATATCCAGGGTTTCGCTGTCCAGGGTGCCGAAGCCTTCATCCAGGAACAAGGAATCGATGCTGGTTTTATGGCTCACCAGATCGGAGAGCGCCAGTGCCAGCGCCAGACTCACCAGAAAACTTTCGCCGCCGGAGAGGGTTTTGGTATCCCGTTCGATATCCCCCTGCCAGGTGTCCAGCACACTCAGTTCTAACCCGGCATCCTGTTTGCGCTTCAGCAGGTAACGGCCATGCAGCCGCTCCAGCTGCTGGTTGGCCAGGTGCACCAGATTATCCAGCGTCAGCCCCTGAGCGAATTTACGGAATTTATCGCCTTTTTGTGAGCCAATCAGTGAGTGCAGGTATTGAATGTCATCATAATGCCCGGTGTACACACTGATCTCATCGAACAGCGCCTGCTGATCTTTGCGGCGGGTCTGGTCTGAGGTCAGTTCGTTACTGATCTCCCCCTCCCGCTTCGTCTGCTGCTCAACAGTGCTATTCAGTTCACTGATCTGCGCGTCGATATCCGCTTTGGTTTTTTTCTGATAGTCCTTCGCCAGTGGATTTTCCAGTACGTTTTTCAACGCCTGTTCGGCGTTATCCAGCAGCGCCGTGGCACGTTCAAGCTCGCTATCCAGCTGCTGTTTCTGCTCCAGAAGCGCCTTCCGTTCAGGCTCTGACAGCAGTGCCTGCTGGAATGCCGCTTCACTGTTGAACGGGCTTTCGGACAATGCGGTTAACCAACGGGTCCTGCGTTCTTCCAGTCGGGTGTCTAACGCGTTAAGTGCTTGCTGCTGGCTGTTCAGCTCTGCAAGCAGGGCTTTATGCGCACTGGATAACCGGTGGCTGCTCTCCTGCGCTGCCTTGTAGTCGGTCTCGGCAGACTGCAGTTGAATCTGACTCTCTCTGCGTGCTTCGCTAACAACCCGTTCGCCAAACATCTCACTACGCTGCAGTTTCAGTCGTTGCAGTGACAGGCTCAGTTGTTGTTGTTCCTGCTGCAGCTGGACCAGCTGTTTTTCATGATCGTCCCGCTGTTTCTGGCAGTGATGCTGCTCGATGCCGAGGCGATTCAGGTGGCTGCTGAGTTGTTCTTTCTTGCCGCTAAACGCGTCCCATTGCTGTGCATCCAGCCGCTTGGCCGCCAGCCACTGTTGCAACTTTTCGGGCTCTGGTGAGCGGTAGCCCTGTTCGGTTAACTGCGCCGCAAACGACTCACGCTGAGAGATAAGCTGGTCTGATCTTTTGGCTTTTTCCTGTTGCGCTTCCAGCAGAGTTTTAGACAGATTCGCTATCGCCTGTTCATTTAACGCCAGCCTGTTTTTAAGTTGTTCAGCATTGCGCTGGGCGTTATCCCATTGCTGTCTGGCGTCGTCTCTCTGTTTATTCAACGTTTTAAGCTGCTGAATCGCAGTTATAGATTGTTGCCGTTTTTCCTGCTCAGCGGCTTCGTACTGCTGCAGACGTTGAGTATCACTAATCGGAAAACCGAGCTTAAGAGGTGTAGCGGTTTGCTGCCACTGCTGTTCCAAACCAGACTGTTCAGTCTTAATCACGTTTAACCGTTGAGCTAACTCCTGCAGATGACGTTCAACAGAAGCCAGTGCCGTAGCGGTATCCTGCCCCTGCTCTGTTATAGCAGTCAGCTCTTGTGTTGCTTCATCTCGGTCTTTAACTGCCAGAGACAGATCAGTTACTTGACCGTCAAGTTTTGGGTGTTCCAGTGCACCACATAACGGACAGGCATCACCCGATTTCAGGTCTATGCGGAACTGAGCCAACTGTTCATCCTGAGTAACTAGTTTGCTCAAAGCGCTTACCAACTGTTTCTGTTTTGTATATCGCTCCAGAAGCTGTTCACGAGACTGTTTTAACGTCGCCTGACGGGCCTGTTCGCGCTTTTCGCTTGCCTGTTTTTCCTGCCGTTCTACTTCGAGCTGCTGCCAGCGAAGACTGAGTGGCTGCAACTCAAGCAAGCGGGTGTAATCAGTATTTAACCGCTCCCGCTGCTGCTCTAACGCATCAATATCCCCATGTTCACTGGCCGCGACAGAGGTGCTGTTGGCCTGCTGCCACACCTGCTCCAGTTTGCCCGTCTCCGTCACCGCAGTCTGATACTGTTTCTCGTCTGCGGTATGTGAGTTCTGTTGCTGCGTAAACTGTTGCTGCAGTCCGGTTTCTTTTTCGATCAACCGGTTTAAAGCGCCCTCTTCCGACAGGATCTGCCCAGCCAGCACCTGCCACTGACCCAGATACTGTTTTAACGATCCGTCGGCCCGGTGTTGCAGCAGATACTGATCAACCGTCCCGAGTGCCTGAGTCTGGTTTTTGATCTGCTCGTTGAGCGAAGTCAGCTGCTGTTGGCAGGTGTCCCTCTTCGTAACAGCCTCTTTAATCCCGTTATCTTTTTCGTTGAGCTTAGCCTGTTCAGAACTGATCGTCTGATCCAGCGGGACCACCTGTTCGTTGATCAGTCGCTCCTGCAGGTCGTGGGCCTGCCGGACCTCAGCCAATCGATCCTGTTGCTGCAGGAAGGTTTTCTCTGCGCCCTTCATCTGCTCTTTAAGAACCTGCTCGGACAGCTGTTTTTCGTTGTATGCCAGCTGACTGCTATCCAGCTGTTTCCGGTCATCCTGCATCAGGGTGTAAGACGTGCGAAGTTGCTCAGCGGGCTCGCTCTGTTGCAACCGTAACAGTTGCGGTTGCGCATGCGTGCGCTGTTCTTTGACTGAATGCAGGCGCTCTGTGTTAGCCGCTCTGTCCTGTAACGCCCTGTCATGCTGCTGCCACCAGTTAAGCTGGGCATTGGCAGCCGACAGTTTCACTTTTTGCTCTGCCTGCCGTTGCTGCAGCTGGGTTAACTCGTCCTGCAATCGCTGGGTATCCTCTGCGCTGAGCAGCTGCACCCCTTTCGCCTGCGAGTTCAGCTCGGCCAGCTTTTGCTTAGCCTCAGAAAAGTGCAGATGCACCCGCTCGGAGATCTGTCCGTAGATCTCGGTGCCTGTCAGCTCTTCGAGCAGTTCCGCCCGCTCGGCTTCCCTGGCATTGAGAAAGGCAGCAAACTCCCCCTGGGAGAGCAGCATCGATTTGGTAAAGCGGGAGAAATCCAGACCGGTGATCTGTTCAATGGTGTCATTTTTCTGCTTTACCTGAGTCGCCAGCACAGTGCCGCTGACCACTTCTGCCAGCTCCACATCCGCCTGTTGCAGGTTACCATCGGCCTTGCCCCGTGAACGGCGCATGCTCCAGTGAGCACGGTACGCTTTACCTTTCACCTCAAACTGTACTTCTGCCGAACACTCTGCCGTGCCCCGGGTCATAATCTCATTGGTGGACGCGGTGATCTGACCTAAACGGGGGGTCTGGTGATAGAGCGCCAGACAGATCGCATCAAGCAGAGTGGTTTTACCCGCCCCGGTCGGGCCGGTAATGGCAAACAGCCCGTTATCCACAAACGGGGACTGGGTGAAGTCGATCTTCCACTCTCCCCTGAGGGAGTTCAGATTCTTAAACTGGAGCGTTAAGATCTTCATATGTTCTGCTCCGGATTCTGAACCTCTGACAGAATCTGTCGAAACTGCTCTGTTATCCGGCCGAGTCGCAACTGCTCCGTTTCACTGTCAAAGTTTTCCAACTCCAGTCGCTTGGCAAACACATCTTCAGGGGTTAACTCCGCCAGGGTTTCACGTTCAATCTGCTGCAGCGTCTGTCCGGCAGTATTGCGTGAGCGCCTAAGCTGCAGCACTTCAACCGGCAGATCGTCAGTCAGCGCCTGAACCCGTTGCGGCAGGTCTGACAAGTAATCCTGCGTTTCAACCTCTATACACAACCAGACAGGCTGATCAGAGGACACCGTTTCAAACGCTTTCAAACGGGCCTCGATGGTGCTGAGATCCCCTTTTATGACACCCATCGGCTGAAAAACAGGTACATCAAGAGGCTCAACAGAAACCCGTTTACTGCCATTAAATTCAACTAGCACCACTTGTTTCGCGGTTTTAAGTTCATCAAAACTCAGCGGGATGGGTGATCCGCTATAACGAATATGCTCTGACTTAGCGACGATCTGCGGCCTGTGGATATGTCCCAGAGCGATATAGTCCGCCGGAGGAAAACCATCCGCGGCAAAGCCATCCAGAGTGCCTATATAGATATCACGCACCGAGTCCGACTGACTCACCCCCAGCGCGGTCAGATGACCAGTGGCTATAATAGGAACATCCAGCTGTTTTTCCGCTCTGAGCGTCAGCGCGGCCTGATACAACTGATGATAATGCTGCTTTATCGCCTCACCTAACGCCTGACGTTTCTCCAGACCGGACTCACCCGCGTTACTTCGAATCACATCCCGGGGGCGGATAAAAGGGATCGCACAGAGAATAGCCCCCGTTTCTCCCTGGTGGTTATTCAGTTCAATAATCTGTTCAGATTGCTGCTCAGCGCTGTCTGTAGCGTCGTTTGTAATCTCAGGCGTGACGACACTGGCAACCACATGGGTATTCAGACAGGCCACCAGCTGTTTCGATTCATTGAGGGTCGATACTGAATCATGGTTACCCCCCAAAGCCACCAGCGTACAATTCAATCGGCTGATGGCGACGATAAAGCGATTGTACATCTCCCGTGCATAACTCGGCGGTGTACCGGTATCGAATATATCACCGGCAACGATCACCGCATCGATATCATGGGCCGTGATCTGTTCCAGCAACCAGTCGAGAAAGGCCTGATGTTCAGCCTTACGGGTTTGAGTAAAAAAACTCTGGCCCAAATGCCAGTCAGAGGTATGCAGGAGCTTCATGCAGATCATCCTTAACCATCAAAAAAATAGAGGCATAGACTATCACACTGGCCACGCTCACCAGATCGGTTTTTTAGTAAAATCAATCAACCTCCGCGAGGTTTTCTGTCCGTCTAACAGGAACATTGATAGCTCATCTAGCCATTCTCAGAACACAGGTCATAGTTTTCAGTTGATCTATTGCTAAGATATCAGGGGAGGTGTGAACAAACCCGTAGAGAACCAGCGTACTTATTCATACCGTCCTCGATTCAAATAAATTACCAGGGATGATAATGAAGTCCAATCCACAGAGTCACCAATCACTGTACCGTTCTATCCGCCACCGTTATCTGCTGGGCGTTTTGATTATTGCGGTTCTCTCAACCGCTGCCTATTACACCCTGCTGTCATCTTTGTCTGATTCAGAAAGCACCGCCTACATCGTCAACCTTTCGGGTCGTCAGCGCATGCTGAGTCAGCATATCGCTCTGGATGCTCACCGTATATATGATGCCATGCTTGCCGGCAGCCCTGCATCAGATGAACTGACTTCTCAGATGAGGAGAAATATCCATGATATGGAAGCGGCAAATCATAAACTATCGTCAGGCTTACTGTCGGAAAACTGGACCGTTGATCTATCCACTCCCTGCAGGGAAATCTATTTTGGCAGGATGAATCTTTATGCCAGGGTAGACACATACCTTAACCTTGCTGCGATGCTACTGAGCAGTAGTCGTCATAAGGATGCCCAGTTATATTTTGAACAGATCAACAACTCGTCTGAACAATTGTTAACAGACCTGAATACCGCAGTTAACCAGTATCAGTTGGAGGGGGAGCAGCGCCTCAACAGACTTGAAAATCTTGAACTGCTTGTCTGGATTACTACGCTGATCGCATTGCTTTTGGAGATAGTGTTTATCTTCAGACCGATGCTCTCAATCGTCTACGCCTCACTGAAAGCCCAGACTGAAGCACTGGAAAGTCTTGAAGAGATAGTAGAATCACGCACTTTAAAGCTGGAAATCAGCAATAAAAAACTTAAAGATATCGCCACTCATGATCCGTTAACCAAGCTCAGAAACCGCCTGACCCTCGAGAGTGACATAGAATCCTTAATCGGGTTGAGTAAAACTCATCAGATTCACTTTGCCCTCTGTATGATCGATATAGATCACTTCAAGCACGTAAATGATTCCTATGGCCATCAGGCAGGTGACTACATCTTACAAGAACTGGCGCTGCTGCTGAAACAGGAAACACGGGAGTATGATCATATCTATCGGGCCGGAGGCGAAGAGTTTGTACTGGTGCTGAATAGAATTGATTTTAAAGAGGCAACCGATAAACTTGAGAGGATACGCTTGGCAATTCAGCAAAATACTTTCATATACGGTGATAACATCATCCCATTAACCATAAGCGCGGGTATCTACCACAGTAATCAGTTTGTGCTATCTAAGGTCCATGATATTTTTCGGATTGCAGATACGGCACTATATGCTGCTAAACATGCTGGCCGAAACTGTATTCGTATTGCACAGCGCGAAAACGACGATATCAGCCTAGCAAAAGAAAGCAGTACGGTTGATAACTGATCTGTTTATAACTCAAAATATAAATTCAGGAAATTAATGGATGCCATTCGATATTACCGCTGTTGTGAATATCATGGGATTATCGGCAGTGGCGGTATTTGCCATCTCCGGTGCGCTGGATGCCGCCCGTCAGAAGATGGATATTCTCGGCTTCATGCTAATCGGCACTGCAACCGGGCTGGGAGGCGGCACGCTTCGCGATCTGGTGCTGGGCAACCTGCCGGTGCTCTGGATTCGGGAACCTATGTGGATCATTATCTGTCTGGTGGCATCCGCCGTCACTTACTTTATCGCACCTAAACTGGTTTCGCTTTCACGTGCGCTGATCTGGATGGATGCTATCGGTATTGCACTTTTTGGCGTAGTGGGCACTAAGATCGGACTCGATTTTGGCACATCGCCTCTGATTGCCGTGTGTATGGGTGTAATGACCGGCAGCTTTGGCGGTATTGCCCGGGATCTGCTCTGTGGCAGCAACCTGACACTGATGAATGAAGAACTGTATATCACCACCATGATGGCAGGGTCTGTCACCTATCTGACGCTTAACTCATTCAACCTGCCCAACAGTTACGATCTAGTGGGCGGTTTTGTGGTAGCTTTTGTGCTTCGGGCGCTGGCGATCCGGTTTCATATTAAACTGCCAAATATCTATCGCAAAACGCAACAGGACTGAATTAACGCCTCCCCCCCAAAAAAAGGCGAACACACGGTTCGCCTTTTTATCACTCACTTTGCTACTTCAATTAGCTTACCATTCGTTCAAAACTGCTCCGGGAAAATATTCCCTGAGTATGCGGTTCTGAAACGAATCATTAAAGCGACAGTTTATGATAATAATAAACCGCTCAAATGGCTGGCTGGCATCAAGCGGCTTCACACCACTGACACTGTGGTAGATCTGATCATCGCGTATATGCAGGATCTCTCCCGGCGCCAGGTCACCCGAGATAATCTCCTGCTGCCCCTGTTTATCAAACGACAATAAACTGGTTCCGCCACTGACATTTTCACGGTTAATCACCAACACACTGAGAAACTGGCTGCCATCCTTATGGATCCCCTGCCCCTGTAACGGATCAGTTAACGCGTTCCCCCGCACACCATTTATCTGCATCAGAATAGGTTCGCCAGGCTGAATATCCCAAAGCCCGGCCCAGCCTTTGATAAACTCAGAGACATCTTTGCGCCGGATAAAGTCATCTTCCAGCGGCGCATAGTGGCGGACTTTATCCGCCATGGTTTCAGCATCATTAAACGCACCCGCCTGGGCCATCGGACAGTCCGGCACGACAACAGGCTCACCGGACTGATTCAGATAGAACCAGGACATCCGCTTCCAGCGGCTGTCCACATAAGGATCCCGGGGGAGTTGTTTCAGATAGGGTAACCAGCCCTGCAGGTTAACCCGGTGGTGAACATCTGTTTTGCTCCAGCTACCACAGCGCACCGCTTCATATACCCGGTCATCCCAGTATTTTCCTGGCGACTGAACGTCTGACTTTTGATAAATACCCTGCTGTGGAATATAGGTTTGAGGGAGGTTCTGAACAGTATTATTTACGACTGACGTTTCCATAGTATTATCACTCCTGTGAGATAGAAACCGCTGCAGAATGCAGCAAATAGAAGCAGAAGGTCCGGCACACACCGAACCTTCTGCTTCTATTTGTAGCAATTTAAACAGGCGTTAAAAATGACGTTGGCGTTTTTGTGAAAAACGATATGGATATTATTCAAACCAGAATGCCCCGATTCAGACCCAGGGCCGAAACAGCTGAAGACGCGACACGGGTTGTCGGGTATATGCAAAAGCTCGGCGAATACCAGAAGATGTCCGATACAATCACAGCGACAGCGGCTGACATTCATCGGTTGCAGAGAGAGAAAAGAGGTGAAGTTCTGTTCGGGGAATATGATGGTGTCACGATTGGCTTTATCTATTTCTATCAAAACTCATCGGCGCTCACTGGCCAGACAGGCTTTGTATATCCCCTGTTTGCAGCCAGGTTAAGCAGTAAATCTGCCTCATAGGGAGCTGTTTATCAGAACGTTTTTGACTGCCACCAGAATTAAGGCGTTTTAATAATCAGTAAACTACAGACCTGCTAGTTAAAGAATATAAAGCCGGACCCGATCACTGTCAGCGCCGCAGAATAACTATCCGCTGCAGGAGAAAAAACGGTATCCTTAGGTTAAATGTGTCTATATTCACAGTAAGCTACTGAGATATTTTTTAAATAAACATGAACACACATCTGCAATCAAACCCACAGACTCAGATCAATAGCAAACAATCATCCACAGTTGTCGGTGGCTGGTCTGTGGCTGTCGGGCGGGCGCTGGATTCTCTGGGATACAATGGTGCTGAACTTCTGCACGCAGCGGGTGTGGATATATCACAAAAGCGCAATACGGATGTTCGCTTCAGCTCCGACCATACCCGCGCGCTCTGGGCTCTGGCACTCACAGAAACAGGTCAGGAGAATATCGGTTTACAGGTTGCGCGCTATGTCTGCCCCACTACCTTTCATGCCCTGGGTTTCTCTCTGTGGGCCAGCAACAGTCTGTTCGATGCACTCCGGCGAATGGTTCGCTTTGAAGTATTGCTCAATGACGGCTGCCACTTATCTTTGGATAAAATCGGGGAGGAAGATTTTGATTTCATCATGACCGTCCGGCACTCCGATAGCCGCCCGTTGGTTGCCCCTGAAGGGGTCGATTATTTTCTCGGCGCAGTGGTGAAGATGTTCAGGGATATGTCTGATGACGAGTTTTCTCCTGCGGCGGTCAGCTTTACCCGCCAGAAACCGGACAACCCCGGGTTATGGGAGCGTTATTTCAACTGCCCCGTCAGCTTTGGAGCGCCCGACAACCGGTTACAGTTAAGCGCTGATTCACTGATAAAAGACCTGCCAACCGGGAATACACTGTTGGCAGAGCAGAACGATAAACTGGTTGAAGACTATCTTCACCGTTTACAGATGGCCGATCTCTGCGGGCAGGTCAGAAGTGCACTGATAGACCTGATGCCACTGGGACTGACGACACTGGAAGCGGTTGCCTCTGAGTTAAAGATGGCGCCCCGAACACTGCAATATAAACTCACCCAGTCTGGCACGACGATTCAAGCGTTACGGGATCAGATCCGCGAAGAGCTTGCCCGAAAATATCTGCAACACTCCCGCCAGAGTATTACCCAGATCGCCTATTCTCTGGGGTTCTCAGATCCTGCACACCTGAACCGGGCCTTTAAACGCTGGAGCGGAGAAACCCCGACAGCGTTCCGTGCCCGTCACCTTTAAGAAAACGTTCACCACAGAGGACACAGAGGTAAATATTTAAAATCTTCTTAACCGCTTTTCTCAGTGCTCTTAGCATGCCCTTTGGGTACTGTTGCTCTGTAGTAAAAACCTTAACCGCGTTCCGATCCAGACTTCTTTAAAAACTGTTCACCACAGAGGACACAGAGGTAAACCTTTAATATCTTCCTAACCGCTTTTCTCAGTGAGCTCTGTGCCCTCTGTGGTAAAAATGCTCTTCCCCCCTTCATCTGTGGCCTCTGTGGTAAAAATTCGCTGTACAGATCAGCCCTGTCTTAAATGGTAAAAGCTTTGCTTTAAATGGCAAAGGCGATTCAGGAATCCACCCTATACTCGCTTCCTATGGAAATAACTTCCGTTGAATAAATCAAATAACAAAGCGAGTTGAGGTGAGTTATGGGCGAACTGGTTCTGGCAGCAAAAGTAACGCATGTGCCTTCGATGTTTATCTCCGAAAAAGAGGGGCCACTGCACGGTATTCGTGAATCAGCGATACAGGGGCTGCGCCGTATTGGTGATATGTGCCGCGAGCTTAAAGTGGATACCATCGTGATTTCGGACACCCATTGGCTGGTGAATGCTGGCTTTCATATTAATGCTAAACCCGATATGTCCGGGGTGTTTACCAGTACTGAGTTCCCACACTTCCTCAATAATATGGAGTACAGCCATACCGGTGATCCCGAACTCGGGCAGCAAATTGCTGAGATCGCTACAGCCAATGGCGTCACCACTCTTTGCCACCACGATGTTGATACGCTGCAGCTGCAATACGGCACTCTGGTTCCGTTACGTTATCTGGGTATCGGCAATGATATTAAAGTCGTGTCTGTCGCGGGCTGGATGTATGACGCCGATCTGGAAGAGTCGAAGCAGGTAGGCGAAGCGATTCTTGAGGCGATCAACAAGTCAGATAAGCGGGTGGCCTTCCTGGCCAGTGGATCGCTGTCACACCGAATCCCACCGAACAAAGTGGTCGGCGACTACATGTTTAAAATCAGTGAGCCACTGAATCAGGAAACCGATCTGATGGTGCTGGATATGTGGAAATCAGGCAAGCACAAAGCGTTTCTCGATATCCTACCGAAATACGCTAAAGACTGTGCCGGTGAAGGCGGTATGCACGACACAGCAATGCTGTTCGGCCTGCTGGGCTGGGACAAATATGAAGGCTGTGCAGAGATTATGACCGAATACTTCCCCAGCTCCGGCACCGGACAGTGCAACGTAGTCTTCCCGGTCTGAGCAGTATTAAAGAGTTAAAAAAGCCGTTCTCTGAACGGCTTTTTGCTTTAGTCCACAGAGGATTTAACAAGACTATCAGTAAGGCTATCGGTCGCAATAATCCGCGAATTACGCTCATTTCGGTAGACGAATTCAGCCGGATTATCGGTAACCGTTTCAGCCTTAGCACGGGCATTCAGAATCAGTTCGTGATGCTCCGACTTACTACACACAGGATCAGCATTGTGCATATCCCCGGTCAGCATATAAGCCTGACAATGACAGCCACCAAAATCATCTTCCTTTTCATCACAACTTCGACAGGGCTCTTTCATCCAGCCATCGCCACGAAAGTGGTTAAACCCCGGACTTTCATCCCAGATCTGCTGTAACGTCATCTCTGTCACATTAGGAAACTCGATCGGCAGCATGCGTGCGCTGTGACAAGGTAACGCCTTACCATCCGGCGTTACCGTCAGAAACACCTGGCCCCAACCGTTCATACACTTTTTGGGCCGCTCTTCATAGTAATCCGGCGTGACAAAAATCAGTTTAATCGGATTGCCCGCCGCGGCTAGTTTATCCCGGTATTCATTGGTGATCCGTTCAGCCCTTTCCAGTTGTTCACGGGTTGGCAGCAACTGTTTAACATTTTCAACAGCCCAGCCATAGTACTGACAGGTGGCCAGCTCAACGTAATCCGCTTCAAGTTCAACACAGAGCTCAATGATGCGGTCGATCCGGTCAATATTATGCCGGTGCGTGACAAAGTTCAGCACCATAGGATAACCCTGTGCCTTGACCTCCCGAGCCATCTTCAGTTTTTGCTTAAACGCTTTCTTTGAACCCGCCAGCATAGTGTTAACTGACTCGTCACTGGCCTGAAAACTGACCTGAATATGGTCCAGCCCCGCCTGTTGAAACTCTGCCATCTTTCGCTCATTCAGGCCCACCCCTGAGGTGATGAGGTTAGTGTAATACCCCATCTCACTGGCTCCGGCGATCAGCTCTGTCAGATCCTGTCGCACCAGCGGTTCACCACCAGAGAAGCCCAGCTGCACCGCCCCTAATTCTCGTCCCTGCTGGAAAACATCGAGCCATTGTTGGGTCGTCAGCTCCGTCTCAAAATTGGCAAAGTCGAGGGGGTTAGAACAGTAAGGGCACTGCAACGGACACTTATAGGTCAGCTCGGCCAGCAACCAGAGTGGCTGGCCATGGGTTGGGACACTGCTTAAGGACGGTGCCTGTGAAGGCTGACCGTTACAGGGTGATCCAGAGTTGCTCACGGGCGTCTCCTAAGAAATCCAGAATATCACGGTCGATCCCCTCAGCATCGGGAAACTTGGCCTGCAGTGTCTGGATAATATCCGCTGCAGTCCGCTGACCGTCCACCAGCGCCAGCACTTCACCGGCCGGGCCGTTCAGCTTAACCATGCCTTCCGGATAGAGCAGCACATAGCTGTCCTGCGCCTTCTCCCACTGGAAGCGGAACATCCAGTTGAGCACCGGGGTCTGATCCGGCGTTATCGCGGGAGCGTTCGCCGGGCTGCTCATGCAAACAATCCTTTGTGGTAAACCTTCTCGTCAGTCACCGTATGATACGGTGGACGTTTAAGTTCATAGGCCATGGTCATCGAGTCCAGCATGGTCCACAGCACATCCAGTTTAAACTGCAGGATGTTGAGCATCTTTTCCTGCTGTTCGCGGGTTTTATAGTAATCCAGGGTGATCTCCAGCCCATGTACCACATCGCGGCGAGCTTCGGTCAGACGGTTACGGAAGTACTGATAGCCCTCCTCTTTAATCCAGGGATAGTGGCCCGGCCAGCTGTCCAGACGATTCTGATGGATCGTTGGTGCAAACATCTCTGTCAGCGAGGAGCTGGCGGCTTCCTGCCAGCTCGCCCGGCGGGCAAAGTTGACATAGGCATCCACGGCAAAGCGAACACCGGGCAGCACATGCTCCTGCGACAGAATCTCTTCACGGGTCAGGCCCACTGCTTCACCCAGCTGCAGCCAGGCTTCGATACCACCGACCGCGCCATCATAGCCATCATGGTCCAGCACCCGCTGCACCCAGTGACGCCGCACATCGCGGTCGGGACAGTTGGCCATAATCGCCGCATCTTTCACCGGAATCGAGATCTGATAGTAAAAACGGTTAGCGACCCAGCCCTGGATCTGCTCTTTGGTGCAGCTGCCGTTATACATGGCAACGTGATACGGGTGTTGCGTATGGTAGTAAGCACTTTTAGCCCGCAACGCCTGCTCAAACTCATCCCGGCTCATGGGTGGCTGGACATCTTTCATCTGTGCATTCATGGTAAAACCTCTCAGAGTTCTATACCCATTCCGTCCCAGGAGACTTCGATACCGTGGGCGACCACTTCGGCCCGCTCCGGAGAGTCTTCATCCAGAATCGGATTGGTATTGTTAATATGGATCAGCACTTTCCGGGGTTTTTCTAACGTATCCAGAAAATCGATCATGCCACCCTCACCGGTGTCTTCGTTACGGGACTGCGCCAGATGGCCCATGGTGACGCCGAGCTTATCGCCAACACCTGAGGTCAGCAGCTCATCGTCACGCCAGATAGTGCCGTCAACCAGCAAGCAGTCCGCGTCTTTCATAATCGGTTTAAGGTGGGGCTCAATCTGGCCGAGGCCAGGGGCATAGAACAGAGTTTTGCCGCTGCGGGTATCTTCTATCAGGATACCTATGTTGTCCCCTGGATGAGGATCGTTGCGATGCGGTGAATAGGGTGGTGCACTGCTGAGCAGCGCAACCGCTGTCAGTTTCAGTTCGGGTACCTGAGGGATCACAAAGCTGTTAGTGCCCTCTTCTACCGATCCCCCGACAGGAATGCGGTTGCGTTTAATGCCGCCATTCCAGTGTTCCAGCATCTTGAAGATGGGAAAGCCGGTGGTCAGATCCTGATACACCATATCGGTACACCAGACCTCATGGGGGCAACCTTCACGCAGCATCAGCAGACCGGTGGTATGGTCGATCTGACTGTCCATAAAGACAATCGCCGCAATACCGGTATCGCGAATCGCACGATTCGGCTGCATCGGCGCAAAGTCAGCCAACTGCTGGCGGATATCCGGGGAGGTGTTAAACAGAATCCAGTCTTCACCGTTGGCACTCACCGCGATGGAGGACTGAGTCCGGGATTTTGCATTGAGAGTTCCGGCCCGATAGCCGACACAGTTGCGGCAATTACAGTTCCACTGAGGAAATCCGCCGCCCGCTGCGGAGCCTAATACTTGTATTTTCATTGTTATTCTTCTGTGTTGTAACTATCAGGTTTCTGATCAGTCATATTGGGCAAAAAAATTTCACCTACACAGAGACAGCAACAGCCATGCCATAAAATAAACCATTGATTTTAATAAGGTATAAACAAAAAAATCATTCACTAGCACCGGAAGCAACACTCTGTTCTGGCCAACATGCGACACACTGACTCAGATACAATGTGTTAATACAGCGTTGCAAAAACCTTATTCAGGGGCAAAAAAAACCATGCGCATGCATGGTTTTCAGGTCACAAAACAGAACATCTCTAAGACATAGAATCCAACTGCCCGGCGGCTTCATCAATGAAGAGGTTATACTTTTTTATCTTACGGTGTAATGTTGAACGGCTAATGCCCAACGCCTTTGCCGCACGGGTGACGACCCAGCGATGTTGTTCAAGCACTTGCTCCAACTCTTCCTTTTCAGATAGCGTCTGCGGTTCCGTCCCCTCCTCTGCCACACCCGCCATCGATACCATGCGGGATGGAGGAGCATAAGAAAACTGGTCTGCCTGATGTTCAATAGTGGCAGGTTCGGCAAACACCTCATCAGGCAGGTCATCAAGCTGAATAAGATCTCCCTCACGCATACACATAGCGTACTGGAGTACATTTTTCAGCTGACGGATATTGCCCGGCCACTGATAGCGACACAGTACTTTCAAAGCCTCGGGAGCGACCTGTACGTTTTCAGCATTCTCTTCATCCAGACAGAGAGCACGCAATACTTTCTCGATAATAACCGGCTGGTCTTCCCGTTCGCGCAAACTTGGCAAAGCAACCTGAAAACCACTGATGCGGTAGAACAGGTCTTCCCGGAAATCGCCACTGCTGACCAGCTCTTTCAGATCACGGTGAGTCGCACAAATAACATTCAGACTGACCTTTACAGGGTTCACCTCGCCCAGCGGGATGATCTCACTTTCAGCAAGCACTCTGAGCAAACTGGCTTGCAGCTCGATGGGCATGTCGCCGATTTCATCGAGAAACAGGGTGCCGCCATTACTGGCCTGAATCTTACCCACCTTGCCGGTTTTCAATCCCCCGGTAAAGGTACCGGCACCATAACCAAACAATTCACTTTCAATCAGCGATTCAGGAATCGCAGCACAATTAAGCGTTATAAACGGCTTGTCTGCACGCTCACTGCTTTGATGCAGCGCCCGGGCCCACACCTCTTTACCGGTACCGGTTTCTCCCTGCAGCAGGATGCTGATACCCTTGTTCACGATACGCTGACAACGACTGGCCTGCTTCAATAACAGCGGCTCTTTTCCTGCTGCATTAAACAGAGGTGAATCCTCAGCCTGATTTCCGGCAACCTCTGTTTTAGCCGCGAGACTATTAGGTTCCGAGCGTTTTGACAGAGTACTCTGAGAGGATTTCGCCTGCGTTTCAGAGGCTGAATGATGTAACAGGGTCGCAAAAAGTTTTAGCGACTTAGCATTAATCCGGACGTAAAGTTCGACGACATCTGATGACTCCAGATGCTCTGAATTATGGCTGAATGCTTCCTGAAACTTGCGACCGACTAATTCATAACGGTCCCGGCACCCCAGTGTCAGCAGCAGCGGCGTTGTCGCAGCGATAATTGTATCGCTGTCATTGACCGCAATAAGCGCTGTTGTCTCGGGTCGAAGCGGAGAAAAGGATAAGCTGATGACACGCTGATGTGCATACGCATTTTTAAAAACGATCGCCTCAATTTCATCTGCGGTCTCACACACAAGATTGAGCGCTAAAGCCTGATAAAGTCGGTTTCCAGACGCATAGGTAGAGATATCCAGGGCTCCAAATGGCGTACCATCCGGAGAGATTAACGGCGCAGCGGAGCAGCTGAAATTATGCAGATTAAAGCCATAATGCTCTTCAGCAAACACGGTTACTGGTTTGCACTCGGTTAAACAGGTTCCAAGGCCATTCGTACCGACCGTTTTTTCTGACCACAAGGTTCCCTGACGCAGACCTTTCTGCTCCAGATCATGACTAATATTGGAATCCGCATAGGATTTAACAACCACACCTTCAGTGTTCGTTATCAGAACCGCATAACCACTCTGCTTTGATACTGTTCTGATCTTATCAAACACCTCTTCGGAATCGCTCAACAGCTTTTCCATCGGTTCCCGGCGCTGCCTGACTTCAGACTCAGAAAGCGAAACCAGCTCTACATTGGCGTCTGGGGTCATCTTGTATTGATCACGACACCGTTCCCAGGAGCTCTTAATATACTTATCAGTAGCGGTATCGGTATCCCTCTCTTCTGGCTCCTGTATGTTTACAGACTTCGCATTCTTATCAGAATAACCTGTATTTGAAGACATCAATTCACCTGTTCACTCCCCGCCTTCGCAATTCAACGCCAGACAGGGATCATTTTTATATTTATTTAGTGTCAAGTTGTACAAGCCCACAGTATCCCTAAACTACTCCTTTTACCCTATGTTAAAACTATACTTTGGCACAAAAAACCTCTGTTAAATATAGCATACATTCATTGAGCCCCTGTAAAGAGGCCACTCAGCCGTCACATCGCCCTTCACGATCGATCCAGCACTTTCCTTACCCGCCATTATTACAGAAGCAACAGATAACAAAGAAGCGCGAAAGACGCGCTCAAAACTCTGCCCTGGATAAGCAGATATGGAAGAAGCAAACACGATCCAAAACGGATTTATTTGACGCCATAACGATTCAGTATGTCTGCCAATGAACCATCATTCTTCATCTCGGCCAGTAGCTGATTAAAACGATTACGGGAGTTATCATCTGACTTGCGTAATCCCAGCGCATAATCGTAATTCAGTCCGGTGCTGAGAACAGCCTCGGCATCAAACACCTGTAGCTGTCCATGACCGGTCTGAAACCATCCTGCGGAAACATTGGTCACTACGGCGGCGTCAATTAGCCCATCAGCCAGTGCCTGCAAACGGCTGGCTTCATCAGGAAAGCGTACGGCAATACGGATATTGTTTTTAGTTAAAGCATGGGATGCAATGCTGCCCGGCGACACCCCTACCACCAGCGGTTTAAGATCATCGATACTATTGATAACCGGGCCGTTATCACGGGTAACCAGCTTAAACTCAAGACGTAGATAGGGTTCTGTGATCAGCAGATATTTTGAATCGCCACCTTTAAGCCGGGCAACACCAGCATAAAAATCACAACCCACTTTCTTAGCCTGACGCTTAGAAAAGATCCAGGAAACATTCAGAGATACGCCTAACTTTTCAGCGATAGCCCTTGCCACATCGATCTGCAGGCCTTCAGGTGTATCAGCCTGCTTAGAGAATGGCATCTGTTCCGGATTTGCACACAGATTAATTTCACCACTTGCTCTGATCTCACTGATTGCCTGCGAATTTGCAGCCGGACTTATAGCGATAAACGTCCATGCGATAAAACTGATAATCACTGAACTCAGTCGTTTATGAAATCGGGGCGTCAGTCTTTTTATTTTTATACTCATATCGGACCTCACGGTTTGACTGGTTGTTACTTTTCTTCACTTAACGACAGGATATAGGTCACCAACTCCCAGCGTTCTTCGGGTGTGAATGTCCTTTTCCACGGTGGCATGACTAATGAACCGCGTTTTTTTCCTTTTGTGATTGTTTTAAAAAGGTAATCTGCATCAAACTCACGTCCCTGAAGTTTCCTGGCTTTTCCTCCTGAGCCCTGATGTCCATGACAGTAAACACAGGTCTGATTAAACCGGTGCTCACCATTGGCAACTGAACTGTTCTCTTTACTAAAGACTTTCGCCTTCATCTCGGCAATATACTCAGGATCTTCCTGAGCTTTTTTCTTTGCAGTTTTTCCATCATCGCTAACCGGCGGCGCCACGGCATAAGTGACCCCACTCAGCAGTGTAATCAGGAATACGCTATAGCGTATCGATGTTAATAACTGAACTGACATAACAGTACTCTCCCACTCAATCATCTGAAAAAAGGGGGCAGCGGCTACGCCACCCCCAATGCGGAACTAACTAGTCTTCCAGGGTAAATGCAACCAAGGCTGCACCACCGGGTAATCCGCTGACTTCAGGGAAAGCACTCGCCATAAATCCTGGCGCATGGGAACCAAATCCGGTTGAAGCCAGAATGTACTGTTTACCCTTAACTGAGTAGCTGACAATACCGCCACGAAGACCGGAACCGGCATTGAAGTTCCAGATCTCTTTGCCATTCTCTGCGTTATATCCGTGGATCACACCGTAGGGGTCACCATTAAAGACCAGGTTACCGCCGGTAGTCAGAACACTACCCAGACCGGGAAGCGGGTAATCAACAGACCATTTCAATTTACCGGTGATCGGGTCACGTGCATCCAGTCGGGCTGAAGCTTTCTTGCCCGGAGGCGGAACCGCCACCAGCTTACTGACCCCCAGATAGAGACCGGCGATACCGACACTCTCATGTTCCTGAGGTGCAGGAACGACAACGTTACACACCTCCATCGCGTTGGTGTACCAGAGACCTGTATCGGGGTTATAGGCTCCATGATTCCAGCTACGGGCACCCAATAGATAAGGACAGATCGTGGTTTCTTTACCTTCAGGCATATCAACCCGGCCAATCAGCTCACCGGTTTTAGGATCGATACCTTTAACAAAGTTGATATTCTCCGCCAAAGGCCAGACGTTCTCGACCTTACCGGTAGCTTTCTCCAATACAAAAACGTAACCACTTTTGTTGAGATGTACTAAAACATCTTTGCCGTCGACATTCAGACTCAGTGCTTCATAAGCTGAATCATAGTCCCAGACATCATGCGGAATCTCCTGATAAGCCCATTTCAACTTACCCGTTTTAGGCTCGAGAGCCAGCAGGCTGGCACTGTATTTGTTATCCCCTTCGCGCTCTGCACCATAGAAATCAGGCGCCGCATTTGAAGTACCGATAAAGATGGTGTCAGTTTTTTTATCGTAGGTACCCGGCAACCAGGCACCGCTTCCGCCAACTTCACCGGAATCGCCTGGCCAGCTTTTCGGATCATCTTTTTTCAGAATATCGAAGGTCCACATCCTTTCGCCGGTAATCGCATTGACCGCGAAGATTTTACCCTGAGTTGGCTGGTCACCACCGGTGGTTCCGCCGAACAGGACATCTCCCGCCAGCTGTGGTGGAGAGGAGAACAGGCAGCCGTAGCACTTTTCCTGATCGGTAATCTGAGTTGACCACTTTTCTTTACCAGTTTTCTGATCAAGCGCAATAAAGCGCCCGTCGAGAGACCCGACATAGACGTTCCCATGGCCGACTGTGACGCCACGACTTGCGGCCACATAGAACACCTCATCAACAATCGCATCCAGATCAGCCTGATAGTGCCAGATCTGTTTACCGGTCGCCGCTTCCAGGGCAAATACGTTGTTATTTGGCCCGATATAATAAGCAATGCCATCAACCACGATCGGCGTTGCCTGCAAGCCCATCTGAATATCGCCCGGCTGATGAATCCAGGCCACTTTAAGCTTATCAATGTTATCCGAGTTGATCTGATCCAATGGGCTATATCGCCATGCATCAGACGTTCGGTGGTATTGCGGCCAGTCATCAGGGCTTTCTGAAGATGCATTCACAGCCGAAGCGCACGACAAGGCAAGGGTCGACGTAATACATGCGGATAGCGCTAGTTTTTTTATTTTAATCACTTCTCGATCTCCATCTATCAATATCATGCAGACCCACCCGGGTAAGTCCGCCACTACACATCAGAGAGCAACGCAACATGCAGGCCAATATCGAGAACCCTTGCCACAAAAAAAACTAATGCACTGATATATAAGTACTTTTAATCAAAAAAAGACGACACTGCGGAGAACTCCAGAGATTTGTCTGAACAATGAATCCAGCATGACAACACAAATCGTGTCAGGGAATGACACAGACTGTATTACAGAGCAGTGTGAGCTGAGGGGCGTTTACAACAAACCGACCGACAGACAAACCCGGCAGCTCCCCCGGCTAACGAGACTTTGTGTGTCGGTGCAGCTTCTGTCCCGATGAAGCAGGAATTCTGAGCATAGGAAGACTCTTTCATGACCAGGCGGGTACGATCTTTGCTTTACTCATTCATGACATTTCAAGTCACGTTATGCATTCATCTATAAATGAGGAAAATAAAATGAACTGGACAAAACCAGCGTATAAAGATCTGAGAATTGGTTTCGAAGTCACAATGTACTTCGCACACCGCTAAACCGGCAGGAAGTACCGCTTAAAACATACGTGCCCCGCCCCTGCTTCATTGCGGGGGTTCTAAACCCTGCAACAGCAATACCCCCATCACTCGTTAATGATCCCTGATCCACGCTGATAGTGTCTGCCTGGCACACTCTGACTCGAATACTGATACACACTGATGCAGAAGACTTCCGCCTCATATTAAATAAATGCCCTGTTTCCACCGCTATTACAGACTTGCCGCAAGAATCCACTAACTGGCACGGGAAATGCGTTTATGGGAGTTCACTGTTCATAAACCATGGAGTATCAACATGAAAAAAATAAAAATATTAACCGCATCACTGTTTTTATTTTCCCTTTTCATCCAACAAAGCCAGGCGGGTATACCCGGTATGCGGGGTAGTCAGCATCTGGGATTCACCGTCCCAAATGTTGAAGAAGCAACTGCTTTTTTTAAAGATATCATCGGCTGCGAATCTTTTTATTCAATTGGTCCTTTTGGTCCATTTGATAATGACTGGATGACAGAAAACCTGAATGTAGACAAAAAGGCAGTGATTTCCACCGCCCATCTGATGCGTTGTGGAAATGGTGTAAACCTTGAGATCTTTCAGTACACATCTCCAGATCAAAGAAAAACCCTTCCGCGTAACAGTGACATTGGTGGGCACCACCTTGCATTCTATGTAGACGATATGGCCACCGCTGTTAAATATCTGGAAGATAAAGGGATAAAAGTGCTGGGCAAGCCACATACCTTTACTGATACCGGCATGAAAGGTCTGACCTGGGTGTACTTCATGGCGCCATGGGGCATGCAGCTGGAGATTGTCAGCTACCCATTTGGCCAGGGGTACGAAAAAGAGATGGGGGGCAGAATGTGGGACCCACGCTACTAATAGCGCTTCAGAAAACTAATAAGGTTACTAATAGCATTACCTTCGGGTAATGCTATTAAAAAATGGTACAGGTTATGAAAAAAATATACGCACTGTTCCTCATCCTCATAAGCTCGTTACTCAGCTCAGCAGCAAACGCTCATTTCTCCCATTTTGAGCCAAGAATCATCCATCTGTATGAAGCAAACCAGGACACTATTATTCTGATGCGCATGCCGCTTCCCCTGATTCTTCTGGATGACAGCTGGAAAGGGATGGACAGTAAACAGGAAGTTCCTTTTACACAGAGAATATCCGCAGCAGACACCGTCGAGTATCTGATCAATCACAATGAGATCCGGGAAAATCTGGCAGAGTTAAAAACCCTGATCACAGCAGGATACAGCATCAAAAAAAATGGGCAGCAGCAGCTCTATCGTGTTGAGGCAATCAACATATTTAACTCAGACAGCCGCAAACCCTTCAGTAGTTTAGACACAGCCCAGAGCAATTTTAACGGTGACGTCAGTATCAGCGCAGATTCCCGTTCACTGTTTGATGCAGGACTGGATATCAGGCTAAGGCTACCTGATACCTCATTGATCAACGATGAAATCACCATCAGCAGTATTCTGGGTGATAAATTCAATGCCATTAATCGTCTCGCCAATATCATTAACCTCTACAGGGATGACGAAAAAACATCTGCAACAACGGTGGGGATTCTCGACTACTCAACCACCCGCCAGCCTTCGCTGACAGCACGACTGATTGATGGCTTCAGCAGCGGCTTCAGCCATATACTGATTGGCACCGACCATATCCTGTTTATACTGCTACTATTTTTCAGTGCTAGCGGTTTTATCAGGCTGCTGTCTCTGGCCACAGCGTTCACCATCGGACACTCATTCAGCCTGCTGTTCGGCAATAACCTGGCGATTACATCGCCTGCATTTACACCGGGGATCGAACTGTTGATTGCCCTGACAATCTGCGTCACCGCAATCCTGTTACTGTGCAAAAAAGCGCAGCATATCGGCACCACTCCGATACTGATTATCGGTGTTATTCACGGCTTTGGATTCTCATTTGTCTTTAATGAACTGGCACGGGAGGGTTCTCAAACCAGTCTCAGCAATCTGCTTTCGTTCAATGTCGGTATCGAAGCGGGCCAGCTGTTTGTCTATGGTCTGGCATTTGTACTGACCGCACTGATCAGAAAGCATCTGACCTCTGCCAGACCGATTCACGTCTACGTCTCGTTGTTCACCCTGGTGGTGTCGGCCTACTGGATAGTGACCCGTTCAATTCCACTGATTGAAACAATGCAAATCTGAGAGGCATCCGTTTACAGAGAGCGATAATAAAATAAAAAGCACAACAACCGTTTAAACACAGAGAACACAGAGATTATGTGTAAAAATACTGGCTGCTATTGGGATATAATCTGAACAAATGGGAAAGCGGAGTGTGTTGCCATACAAGTTACTCAAACTCCGCAAGTCAGGGCTGGCTCCTCAGGGTTGTCAGCTCCTTAGCCAGGCCTAAATAAAGTCTACCCGCCTGACTTTGACCGCCCTACCAAGCCTTTCTGAGGATCATAGCCCCACACCGCCAGACTAAAAAATAGTATAAAGGCCCCGCTGACGACCCCAAGTGATAGCCAGTTAAACTGGCCATACAGGGCAAAACGCACCAGCTCTACGGCGTGACTAAAGGGGTTGTACTGCGCGACCTGATACACCAGCTCTGCACCCGCCTCTTCCAGTTTCCACAGCGGGTAGAGCGCCGGCGAGATAAAGAACATGGGGAAGATTACAAAGTTCATCATCCCGGCGAAATTCTCCAGCTGTTTCACCGATACCGAAAGTAACAACCCCAGCGCCCCCAGCATCAGCGCGGCGAGGATAAACGCAGGCAGTGCGGTGAGCGCACCATAGAGCGGGATATCCACATCAAACAGCCAGCAGATAATCATAAAGCTGTACACCTGCAACAGCGATAACAGTGTCCCGGCCATCAGTTTACTAAACAGGATATACCAGCGCGGCAGTGGCGCTGTCAGTAACAGACGCATCAGCCCCATCTCCCGGTCATACACCATCGACAAAGATGACTGCATACCGTTGAACAGCATCACCATACACAACAGACCCGGCGTGATGTACACCTCATACTCGATATAAGATTCATACGGGGGGATAACCGCTACCCCGAAGACATTCTGAAAACCGGCGGCAAACACCAGAAGCCATAAGGCGGGCCTCACCAGTGCTGAAAACAGACGCCCTTTCTGACGCATGAACTTGCTGGTCTCGCGGGCGGACAGTGCGCTGAATGCATTGATCGCATGCATGGAATTCACAGACTGCCTCCCGGATTCAGTTGGCAGCGCCCCTCATCATGATCACTGCCGAGCACATCGAGGTTATTCATCGGATGCAGGAAACCATCAATGGGCGCACGCCCGATGACACGGTTCAGCGAGGTGAGGAAAACGGGTTGTCTGAGCTGATTGTTCCAGGGGCGGAAGTTCAGCGGATAGCCTTTGGCACCATCCAGCTTAAACGATTCAGAACGTATCGTATGAAACAGTGATTCAGCGGTGACAGCGCGGTTATCAGACGTAGGCAGATCGAGCATTGCCTGGGCAATCACCTTCACCGCTAACCAGGCTGACCAATCGAAGCCGGTCATCTGCCGCTTCGCTTTCTTTTTAAAACGTTTGTTGACCTGAGGAGCACCATTACGCTCCCAGGCCCAGTGCCACCAGTCTGCCACCAGCCCGGATGCACCGACCACTGGTCGTGGTTTAATGATGGAGTACGGCACATCGACGGCAAACTCTCCCCTGCTATCGACAACATAGACCACATCATAATCATACTTAGCGGTTAACAGGGCGATATTGTTCTGGTAGCGCTGGCGGGGGTCATTCCCCAGCGTGTATGACTTAAGGGCGACCAGATCGAGACCAAACTTTTTGGCGGACGCCTGTAATGAATCGAGATAGCGCTGATCGGCTTCCGTATCACTGTGCAGCACCAGCACCTCTTTCCATTTTTTAGAGATCAGGTACTGCGCCATCGCATCAGTCAGCATCCGACGGCTAGGTGCTATATGCAGCAAATTAGCGTAACAGTCTGCATCCCGCAGGTTGTTTTCAAGGGCACTAAGGTTAAACAGAACAGTACCGCTACCCTGTGCAGCATCAGCGGCCAGTTTTACCCCCTCAGCTGGAAGATCCAGTAATAAAAACTGCGTGCCTTCAGCCTGCAAACGCCGCATAAGCGCAGGCAGGCGGCTAAGTTCATCGACATCATATTTAGCCAGCTCAAACTTCACACCGTTTTTCTGCGCTGCAAAGCGGGACTCTTTCATCGCCAGCTCAACGGCCGTATCGAGTCGACCCCAGGGTTGAGCCTGATAACGGGCATCGATGACGTCTTCCCGGTAACGGGGATCGTTTGCGTATTCAATCAGGGCGATGCTGACTGTCTGAAGCTCCGCTGCCGATACCGAGGATGACAAAAGCAATGCCAGCAATAAGACAGCCCGCCTGAGACTCATCGACCCGAGGCTTATCTGGGTACAAGTCGGCGTAAAACACAACATCAGTCATCTACCACAACATCGTGGGGCACCCGCCCTGCGGGTACCGACCTGATCACTTTCAGACGCTGCGTATCAATCACCGCCAGATCATCACTCTTGCCATTGGTGACATAGAGCCGGCTCTCGTCATGGTTAAGGGTAATTCCCCAGGCCCGTTTGCCCACCAGAATATAATCGATCACTTTGTTAGCCGCTATATCAACCACCGCCACATGATTAGCCCCACCCAGTGTGATGTAGGCTCGTTGACCATCTTTGGTCATCACCATACCAACCGGAGAGATACTTTCCGCACGCACGCCTCGCAGAGAAAAAGTCAGCTCAGCGACGGGCTGATAAGACTCCGTATCCAGAATCGAAATGGTACCGCCCACCTCGTTACTGACCCAGAGCTGCTTCTGATCGGGGGTCAGCAGCATCCGTCGGGGGCGGTTGCCCACCACAATATTCTCAATCAGTTCACGACTCTCTACATCAATTACATGGACCATGTTAGCGACCTCAGAGGTCACGTAGACCCGGCGATTATCCGCAGAGACCAACACCCCTTCCGGTTCTTCACCCACTTCAATCTCGGCCACTTTCCTGTCATCTTCTAATGAGTAAACGGTGACCAGTCCATCATCTTCGTTAGAGGCATAGAGGTATTTCTCATCCGGTGACAGATCGAAGCGGTCAGGGTCTTCACCGATCTCAATACTCTTTTGGACTTTAAGCGTCGCCACATCGATCACATCGATCGCATCCGCATCACCACAGGCAACATAGAGCAGTGCGCCATCTTTACTCAGCTTCATCGCCCTTGGGCGTTCACTGGTTTTAATCGCCGTTACTTTATCCATACTTTTTGCTTCAAATACGGTGACCCGGTCATCTTTTTCACTGCTGACAAAAACATATCCACTTTTTGCCTGACTCTGATGTGCCACTAACAACAGCGATACCAGCGCCACCGATTTAAAGGTTTTAACAAGCATGTTCATGCACGACTCCAGCCGTTTTATTGAGATTGATCAGGTGTAAAAATGCGTCTGAAAGAGAGACTCCGCTATCCTCTCCAGCCAGTAATTTGTCGGGGGATGAGTCAGCCAGAATCTTACCTTTGTCGAGCACCACGACCCGATCAGCCTGCTGAATCTCTTCGACTATATGGGTGCTCCAAAGCACCGCCAGATCCCGCTCTTTACACAGGGAGATGACATGATTAACCAGCGACTTTCTGGATTCCGGATCCAACCCAACGGTGGCTTCATCCATCAATAACAGCCGGGGCCGGTGTAGCAGGCTGCGGATCAGCTCAACCTTGCGCCGGTTGCCGCCACTGAGACGGCGCACTGGCTGGTGTCGCACTGCACTCATATCAAAGCGCTCTAACTCACTGGCAATACGCTGTTCTGCCTCTGATCGGCTGAGCCCATGTAACAGGCAGTGAAATTTAAGGTTGCCCTGAACCGTCAGATCGAGGTCCAGGGTCGACTGCTGAAATACCACGCCGATAGAGGCAAGTGCCGCAATCGGATGACAGCGGATATCATGACCACACACTTGTATCTGGCCACTATCACTGTTGAACAGACCGGTTAACAGCTGAAACAGCGTCGTTTTGCCCGCACCATTTTGCCCCAGCAGCCCCACAAACTGTGATGACTGAATCGCCAGACTAATCTCATTCAGTGCTTTAACAGCCCCGTAGGTTTTACTGACATCGGTCAGCTCCAGTGCGGCTTCTGATTGCATTATTGTCCCCCGGCGACCGACTTCAGCCCAGGACCAGAGAGCGCCCCTTCTAACAAGCCGGAATACTCGCAAAGCAGATCGATTTTCCAGCGTTGTAGCCTGCTATCATCAGGCAAACGAGGGCGCGCTATATCAACCGGTTTATCCAGAATCACCATCCCCGGTGCTGAGGAGAGGAACAGAATCCGGTCCGCCAACTGAATCGCTTCATTCAGATCATGGGTGACAAAGATAACCGTCGGTTGCTGCTCCACCCATAACTCACTTAACAGTGAACGCAGGTTATCCGCATTGGGGGCGTCCAGTGATACAAAGGGCTCATCCAGCAGCAACAGATCCGGTTCGGTCAGAAAAGCCCGGGCGATACTGACTCTGCGCTGCATCCCGCCCGAGAGGTGTTTTGGATAGAGATCGGATTTTCCCGCCAGCCCAACCTTTGTCAGTATCGCCTCGATGTCAGACTCAGTGGTGTCAGGCTTCACCAGACGCAGGTTATCAGCCACCGTTAACCAGGACATCAATCTCGGCTGCTGGAATATATAGCCGATCTTACAGCCGGGCTTACCGGTCAGAGGCCTGCCATTAAACTTAATCTCGCCGGGTGCACAGTTTTGCAATGCCGCGATCATATTCAGCAGAGTCGTTTTACCCGCACCTGAAGGGCCAACCAGCGCGACAAACTCACCCGGCGATACGCTGAAGGACAGCGGTCCCAGCACTTTGTCCGGACTGTTGGCATAGAACTTACTCTGGAGGGCAATATCAAGACTGACCATGATATCCCCCCCGCGCGATGTAACGATCCAACGGACGCATAATCAGTCCCTCAATCACCAGTATGATGGCTGCAAACGCCAGGGTATAAGCCAGAATGCTGGAGATATCAAAAAACTGGAAATAGGTGCCCAACTGAAAACCTACCCCATCACTGCGACCCAATAGTTCAACCACTAACACTATTTTCCAGATCAGCGACAGACCCGAACGGGCTGATGCCATGATGAAGGGGTAAAGTTGGGGCAGGTATACTTTAAAGAAATAACGAAGTGGAGAGACTTGAAATACCTTCGCCACGTCCAGCAGATCCTGGTCAACTACCCGGGCACCTTCCCGCACCATCACCACAACGGTCGGGATTTTATTAATCGCCACCGCGGCAATGGCTGCCGCTTCCACCAGACCAAACCAGACATAACAGAGCATAATAGTGACTAAGGCCGGTACATTAAGGGCGATGACCAGAATAGAGTCGCCCGCCACGTTCAACCGGGGAAACGCTCCCATCATGATACCGATCATCACACCCAGCGCCATCGCAATGGCAAAACTAAGCAGCACCCGCACCATGGTCACCATCAGATGATGCAACATATCCCCCTCAAACAGGTGGGTGCGAAAACTGGCAAACACTTGCAGCACACTGGGCAAGCTGCTGTCATCCAATAGCATCGCTGCAAACTGCCATACGGAAAACAGTATTACCAGAGGCAGCGCCGCCAGCACCAGGCGTTGTATTCCGGGAACAATCACTTACTCCCTCCTGAATCGACCTGCACCACACCCTTGTCAGTGCCAGGCACCCAGAACAGAGATCTATCCAGTTTTACAGCGCCGCCGGTGAGCTTTTCGCCCCCCTCCCGAGCCATAATGGCGTAGAGCGTTTCCAGCGAATCCAACTCTTCAATACCAAACTGCAGCTGAACACCTGAGCGATAACCCGCTTTAAGCGCTGCAAAAATCTGGTCATTTTCAGCCCGGGTCAGCGGTCGAATACGCTGCCATTCCGCATCTGACGCCAACAGTATCTGTCTGGCTTCCCGGGACGCCCTTAAAAAGTTACCTAGCTGCTCGCTTTTATCCTCTATCAATGCCTCAGTGAAAACCCAGCCCAACAGTGGAATCTGATAGTTAACCCCCAGCCCACGGATCATCTCATCCACACTGATAATCGGTTTAAACCCTTTCGCTTGGAGCCTGGCACTGTAGTGCCAGAAATTAAGACTCAATGGCAGTTTTCCGTCATACATTAACTGATTCAACAGGGGTGGCGCGGCGAAAACAGGCTCGACAACCTCTAACAGATCTCTTCCCGTTGCCTGTTTACTATAGGCCTGCAACAGTAACCAGCTTTTATCAACCGAGCCACCAGCGACGCCCAGGCGTGTATCCTGAATATCGTTAAGGGATGAAACTGGACTATCCGGCTGGGCATAAAGTCCCCCGGTTGCCGCTGAGACCGGCGAGAAGCCAAACATCCTCTGATTAAGCCGCTGCCGGTTAACCCATACCCAGTCACTGTAGATAAGATCGACGGCATCGCTTTGCAGTGCAACCGAACTGGCGTTTTTGCCCGCAACAGGGGTCACTTCAAGGGAAAATTGGTATTTCTCATCAAGCTTATGATGGCGTATCACATCCATCTCCCAATTGACTGTACCGAACTGCAATACAGCAACACGCACGACGGGTAGTGATTCTGCAAAAGAGAGCGCGCAAGGCAGCAGTCCAACAGTGACAAGAGACAAGGTTACTACACCGGTTTTGCCTGCTTTAATCAGAGCACGTCTGATCCGCTCAATCTTAACCAGGATAAAACTTACTGAACAAAAAGCAGAAAATAGGATTTTCAAAACAGCACTCCCAGATATCAGATGACGGGCAGCTAACAACATTCACTCTCTCCTGAACCTTAGTTCATCAGCCACCCTATGAGATAAAAAAGCCCGGCATATTGTACAAAACACCCTGAAGGGGAAAGGGTAAATGAGGTATCGGATACAACATGCCGGACAAATAGCTTACGAAATTACAATGAATAAGCTGATATACATCTCACAACTAACACTCGTAATTACAGCAATAACAGTACCAAAATCATAAACTATTGATAACTGTACGAAATAACTAATTTTTATATAAAAATAATCATCAGACACTATCCTTGAGCAACAGACTGTCGCAAGTGTGTGCGACACAGAGTCTTAATAAAACCAATACGCTTTAGCGGAAGTTAATTATAAAAAAACAGAATTAACATTTAGTCATTCAGTATAAAAAAGCACAAAAACAGATCTCTGTTATAAAAATCCTGTTAATAAGTATATTTTATAGTTACGCCACACTATGAGTCACCGGATTGAAACAATCTGTTTCACATGCCACTCAACATTTTATAAACAACGTCAGGACAATGCTTATTAAAAGAATCACAATCAAATAACAACCCATTGATTAACATAAGAAATTAAACAAATAAACGTATCAACAATAACAAAATAAAACATAGATTGGCATACTCCCTGCTCTTATCCCACCGGGTCGATGTTAAATCAACTTTCACGCGTCTGTATTGATCAGAACAAAAAAGTGAAAACCCCGTTAATAAATCTAACTATAAATTCCGTTGGGGAGTAAATATATGAGTTTCAAAAATCCATCCAAAAAAAAACTGACAATGGTCAGCCCGGTTAAATCACTGAGCGCCATGATTATTCTGTCAGGAATAGCGACTACTGCATCAGCCGATATTCTGATCGGTGAAACCGATAGTACGAAACTATCTATGTATGGCCTGCTGGATGCGGGTATCCTCTATCAGGATAAAGTATCTGCTGACGGTGAAGAAAAGGTCGGCCTGGAATCCAGCGGCCTGACTCCCACCATTCTGGGTTTTAAAGGCTCCCGCTCGTTAGATAACGGCATGAATGCCTTTTTTAATCTTGAAGCTCATTTCGACCTGGATACGGGTATGTTTCATGGTAGCGGCGATGCGTCGACAGACAGCGATGATGGTAGCGGCACTCTACTCTTCCGCCGACAAGCCAATCTGGGCGTAAACGGAGATTGGGGTACCGTCATTATCGGCCGCCAATATGGCCCTGGTTTACTGGCTCATCTGGGTACAGAGCCCCGCGCGTTTAAGGAGCAGTTCTCTAATGTATTCGCCTGGGCCTATAGTCAGTATTTCTCAAGCATCAATGCCGCGACTACCACCGATGGCCGTAATGCCAATAATGATGTGGGCATCTTCTTCAAAAATGCCGTCCAGTACCGCAACAATATTAACGGTCTGGACTTTGGTGTCATGTACTCTTTCGGTGGTCAGGAAGGTTCTCAAAAAGAGGGAGATGTTATTGCCATCGGTGCGGCCTATAACACCGGCCCAGTAACGCTGTCCGGTTCTTATCAGAATATGCGAGACCAACAAACTGCTGAAGATATTATTACCAGCTGGGGAGTCGGAGCCGCCTATAACGCCGGGGATCTGAACTTTAAAACAAACTATTTAGCTACCGAAAACAATGATGCTAACGGCGTTCTGGTACTGGATCTGGAATCTGTCAGTGCGGGTGTCGACTGGCAGTGGAATGAGAAAAACAGCGCAACTCTCGCGTATTACATCAATAAGGATAAAGCGCCAAGCAAGAGTGTAGAAACTAAATCTCTGGTGTTGAGTAATGAATACACCATTGGTGAATCCACGACTGTTTACGCTCAGTTAGCCCATGTAGACGCAGATGATATGGGACTTATTTCACAGTACGCCACCTCAATCGTTGCCAGCCCTGCTCCTGCAGGCGAAACAACCACACTGATCAACGTCGGTTTTAACTTCGCGTTCTAACGCTCCTTAATCCTGCACGCCCCTCGGAAGTTTACTTCCCTGGGGCTTTTTCTTTTGCCGCACTAACAAATTAATCTGTGCATAACCTTCATCGCACCTTCGTCTCCTCTAACCTCGCCCCCCTAACACCACCTTATTCAACACTACCTTCTTCACCGCTACAACCGTCTGTAAATCTCCCGAGCCAGTAGTTCTTTACACAGAAGACACAACAGAGCAAGTAAAATGCCCGGCACTAGCGACCCGCTGGTGACTCAGTGAATAATGGATTGATTCAGGTTCGGTGATCGCAGCAACAGTGTTGGCTGTATCTATCTACAATACCCGATCACACGCAGGCAGCCTGACTCTGGTGATTAAGCCCGCTTTACGAAGCGCGTTGGTTTAAGCTTAGGAAGCAAAAAATATTGGCAAGTGAATGGCTAAAGCCGGACGGAAAAATAATGACAGCGTAACAGTGAAGACAACCACCGTGATAGATCGGTACTCAGTCTCTGTGTTGTATAAAAGCGGTTTCCCAGTCTAACCGGGTAACAGCCGTGGTTAATCTGCTCCGCTAAAACAAAAAAGGCACGCCCGAAAGCGTGCCAAAGAGTTACACCGAGTGAAACAGGTTGAAGCGGTCAGATCGCCTTTTTCTTCATTTGATCAGCGATGTAGTCGGCCTGACGAATCGCCAGAGCTACAATCGTCAGCGTCGGGTTCTCAGTACCACTGGTGGTAAACTGACTACCGTCAGAAACAAACAGGTTGTTGATATCATGCGCCTGCCCCCAACGGTTAACCACACCATCTCTGGCATGCTCACTCATCCGGTTGGTACCCATATTGTGACTGGCCGGATAAGGTGGCAGATTATTCACCTTCAGCGCACCCACCGCATCGAACAGCTCTTTAGAGCGATCATAGGCATGATTACGCATTCGGGTATCATTGATATGATCGGTTTTGTAAACAACCGGAACCGGCAGACCGTACTGATCTTTTTCAGTCGGATGCAGGGTGATGTTGTTAGATTCTACCGGCATGTCTTCACCACAGATCCAGAAGCCGGCCATTTTATCGTAGTTAGCCAATGAGTCCGCTAATTCGCGTCCCCAGCCCCCCTTACCCGGATTGAGGAAAGCAGACATAAATGGCAGACCCAGGTGCAGAATTTCCAGCTCATAACCGGCAACATGTCCGCGACCTGGATCGTTGTTTTTCCACTCATGCACAATACCGGGCACAACCGTACTCTTATACATATGCACAGGTTTTTCGAACTCAGCATAGACACCACCGGTGGTGTGGGTCATATAGTTCTGACCGACCTGACCCGAGGAGTTCGCCAGACCATCGGGGAACATTGATGAAGCAGAGTTCAACAACATACGAGGAGACTCGATAGAGTTACCCGCGACAGCAACCACCCGCGCTTTTTGCAGATGCTGATTACCATCTTTATCGGCATAGAGTACGCCGGTTACCTTACCGCTGTTATCATGCTCGATCCGCAGTACCATGGATTGCGGACGAACCTCAGTTTTACCAGTCGCCTCCGCTTTAGGAATCTCAGTGTACATGGTTGACCACTTAGCACCGATGCGGCAACCCTGCATACAGAACCCGTTTACCTGACAGGATGGACGGCCATCACGGGTTTCGGTATTAATCGCCAGAGTCGCCTGCTCGCATTTAGCACCGATACGGTTGGCACCCTCTTTGACCACTTTATAGTGGCTACTCTCACCATGGAAAGGCATACCGGTGGCTTTTGTTCCACAGACACCCATCTTCTTTTCAGCCTTTACGTAGTAAGGCTCCATCTCTTTCAGCGTCACCGGCCAGTCAAGCACATTGGCACCAGGCACAGTGCCGTTGGTGGTTTTCATCTTAAATTCATGTTCCTGAAAACGCATCGCCACGCCAGCCCAGTGCATCGTCGCACCACCAACACCTTTTACAATCCACGCGGGCAGGTTCGGAAAGTCTTCTGCAATCCGGGCAGGGCCAACGACATACCGCTTATCCAGCCAGGAAATTTTTCCGAACATTTTCCATTCATCATTTTCGATATCATCCAGTTTGAAGCGTTTACCCGCCTCCAAAACAACGGATCGGATACCCTTTTGCGCCAGTTCATTTGCCAATGTACCGCCACCCGCACCGGAACCAATGATTACCACCAGGCTGTCATCATTTAAATCAAATTTAGTAGACATCGTTATTCCTCTCTTCAGATCCAGTCAATATCGTTATAACCACGGTTGATATAGCCGCCTTTTTCCCAGGCAGAGCCACCATAGCCAAAGCGAGGCCACAGATCGGGGTTGTTATAGATGCCCATCATCAATGCACCTTTAATATTCTGAAAGAAAGGATCAGACTCAATATGCTTCAACACTGAAGCACGATCTTTTTCTGACTTAATGTCGATATAGTTCATACCGAACTTCTGTGAAGCAATTTGATCCAGCGACTTAACACCTGCAGAAAGTTCTGATAATTTTTTATCATCAGTTGCTGCGGCATCAATCATCGGCGATAAAACCTGAGTGTAATATTTATCCTCTAATGTATCGTGTGGATAAATATCCCGGGCCATTTTCAAAAGCGAAACGTTTGCCTTCTCGCCAATTTTTTTAGCGGCATATGAATCAGGTGAAAACAGGCCTCCGCCAATAACAACGGCGGATGCGGCTACTGCATATGAACCGGTTTTGGACAGGAAGCGTCTGCGATTCATACAGACCTCATCTGCTTTGCCCTTAGTGGCGCTAACAGATGGTGATAATTCCTTCTTATTTTTATTCATAATAATCTCCAGGATTAACACTATTTTTTTAATCTGAATAATGAACAGATTAAAGAATTAAAACTCCACACTCAAATACACTAAATATAACGTTCTATATAGTTATTAAGATAAGAATCAAAACCCGCGAGTGATTTCAAAACAAAATGATCACCGGACTGATTCATCAACTTAGCTAATGAAGTATGCTTACCTTCAATAATAAATGGATTCAACTGACACTTTTCATAAAATGCATTCGAGATATTCCACATAACCGGCAGATCGCCATCACATAAAATAACCGCATGCATTAATAGCGCCATATCCCGGCCATCCGTACTGGCCACAGGGCTGATAATTTTTTTCCAACGCTGTGCGGTGCCTGCTATTTTCCGGCCATCAATCACAACATTAAAATCACCATCGCAGAATGCACCATCAATTGCAGAACACTCTCCTTTAATGCCGTTCTCAGCAAGCCAGCCTAAAATTGCATTACAGATAACCAGATAGCTATCCCGGATACTCATCTGGCCTTTTTTGCACTTGATCACCAGAGACAGGTTAATGAAGCCATCATTCTGAGGGGTTAACTCGCCACCCGTACTTCGCACAACCACCGGCCAGCCCTGTTCAGCACAATAGTCACTGGCCTGCTGAAAGTTACTCCGGTTGGTAGCACTCTTAGGCACGACCAGCGCCTGTTTACTCCGCCACAAAGCATAACCACATTGCACCTGCCCCGTCAGCACCTGATCAAACAGGTGCTGTTCAAGCTCAAGACCTTCTGTGATATCAACAGGGGTATTGCGCTTTATCTTAGCGATTTGGCGGCGCCCGTTGATTGCCAGGCTATTCACTTTCAATCTCCCGACACAGGTCGGTCAGAAAATCGGCAGCCGGGCCACCGTCGACACCGCGATGATCGAATGTCAGGGACAATCCCATCATCCGTTTAGTCACCAACTGACCATCCTCAATAGCCACTTCATTGTAGGTTTCACCAATACCCAAAATAGCCAGTTGGGGAAGGTTGATAAGAGGCGTAAAAAACCTGACCCGGCTGCGACCGATATTGGTCAGGGTAAACGTACCGCCCTTCATCTCAGGCACCGTCAACTGACCATCTTTTGCCCGGTTAAGCAGCTCGCGACGGGCATTCGCTCGCTCCTGAATATCTTTCTGTTCAGCTGAAAACAGCGCTGGAGCCATCAGTTTTCCACCGGGTAATCCGATGGCGTAACACAGATCGATATTGCGATAGATAGAGATCTCGTTGTTTTCAATACGTCCGTTTAGCACCGGATGCTTACCCAGGACGTTCACCACATAATCGGCAAGCAGATCCTCAACCGAGATGTTAATCCCCTGCTCTGCCATTTTTTCTTTGCGGCGCCACATATTATCGACGCAACAGACCGCATGGTGAGTCAGCTGTGCAGCCTCATCAAGGCTGCGTCTCATATTGTTGGCAATCATGCCTCTCAAGCCCTTGAGAGGCGTTACCCTGATTGTGTCTGAGGCTGTCATCTGTATCTCCCGATCAACTACCAATGGTGGCAACTTTCTGGCCTTTTTCGACAATTTCATCCACATCGTTGATGATCTTTAAGACTCCGGAAGCGGTCGCTTCAAGTTCATACTGAATCTTCTCAACCATCAGTTCTGCGATTACATCACCCTCTGCAACCTCACCACCATCACTGGCCAGCCAGGATGTGATAACGCCCTCAGAGTCCTCTTCCCACATATCCACGGGTACAATTACGTCAGTTGTCATTTTTAGTCTTCCTTCATTTTGTTAAAAGCTGCGATAATTTTTTCCGGGCTTGGTAGCGCCCATTGTTCCATAGGACGGGCAAACGGAATTGGAATATCCGGGTATGCCACTCGCTGAGGCGCCGCTTTCAAGGGAACTCCGGCCTCGACCACACTGGCAATAATCTCAGCTGTCATCCCATAGCTGTGATAATCCTCATCCACGACAATCAGGCGGCCGGTCTTCTTAACTGATTCAATCACTGTGTCACGGTCCAGCGGTGCCAGTGAACGCAGATCAACGACTTCGGCACTTACACCCTGTTCTTCAAGAATCCGTGCGGCTTTCAAACCGAAGTGCACCCCGGAGGTGATACCCACGATAGTCACATCGGTACCCGGACGGGTGACAACCGCTTTGCCCAGCTCAACCTCATAGGCGGCTTCAGGCACATGCACAATCGCCTCTTTTTCAGTACCCAGCCAGCCCATCCCCTGAAGCGCCTTATGGAACATAAACACCACCGGGTTAGGATCACGAATCGCCGCAATCATCATCCCCTTGGCATCGTACGCATTGGATGGCGCAACCACTTTCATACCGGGCAGATGGGCAAAGGTGGCATGGACACACTGAGAGTGCTGACCACCATCGGAGTAACCACCACCGGTTGAGGTCATCAGCACCATTGGCACGGTGACGTTACCGCCTGAGAAATAGGTATTCTTCGCCATCATGTTATAGATCGCATCGAAGCAAACACCGAAGAAATCGACAAACATCAGCTCGACAACCGGTTTCATACCATCCGAAGCAGCGCCCACTGCGGCACCGATAAATGCGGTTTCTGAGATCGGCGTATCGCGGACACGCTCACTACCAAACTCTTCATGCAAGCCCCGGGTATTACCAAATACGCCGCCCAGCTCGCCAATGTCTTCGCCCATAACAAACACTTTGTCATCAGTGCGCATCTCCTGAGCAATCGCTTCAGCCATCGCCCGGGCGATCGTCAACTTGCGTTCTTTTTCTTTTACTTGAGTCATTTTTATATCTCCTGGATCCTGACCTGATTTCGCCTTACCGATTAGACAAAGACTTTTTCCATCGCCTCTTCAGGCGCGGCATATTCACTGTCACGGGCAAACTGAATTGCTTCGTCAACCTTTGCATGCGCCTCTGCGATAAATGCAGCATCTGCGGCATCAGTCAGAATACCCTCGGCCATCAGGCGTTGTTTCATAACAGGAATGGGGTCTATCTTCTGAAGGGCCTCTTTTTCACCCGCCGGGCGATAGGTTTCACCATCACCCATAAAGTGACCGGCAAGCCGTGAGGTTTCTATTTCAATCAGGGTTGGTCCCTGACCCTTGCGGGCACGGGCGATCGCTTCTCCCACCACATCAAAGATGGCGACCGGATCGTTGCCCTCAATAAACTCTCCCGGCATACCATAGGAAACGGCACGGTCAGAGTTCCGCTCAATTGCAGTACTGGCACGCTTGGAAACAGAGATCCCCCAGGAGTTATCCTCAATAACGAAGATCACCGGCAGATTCCAGACACCCGCCATGTTCAGCGCTTCGTGAAACGCTCCCTGATTGGCGGCGCCTTCCCCCAGATAAGCCACTGCGACACCACTCTTCTTCTGCATTACCCGGGACAAAGCGGCACCAACCGCAGGGCCGACACTCTGACCGATGATCCCTGAACAGGAGAAGTTAACGTTGGCATCAAAGATGTGCATATGCCCGCCACGACCCCCACTGAGGCCGGTCTTCTTACCGAAAATCTCCGCAGCCATCGCTTTAAGATCAACCCCTTTAGCGATAGCAACATGATGAGGACGGTGAGTAGAGGTCACTACATCTTCTGCGGTCAGATGGGCACAAACCCCTACGGCACAAGGCTCCTGACCATTAGAAAGATGCATCTCACCGGGGATTGGGCCATTAGCCATATTGAATGCCGGCGTTTTACCTTCCATATATATCTTTTCAATCGCTTCCTCAAAGAAGCGACTAATAAGCATGTGCCTGTACATCCATACCTGTTGTTCCTGGCTCGGTTTCATATCATGCTCCAAAATATCAGTTGTTATTTTTTCTATACCACTGAAAAAGCAAACCCTATGCCACAAACATAAGAGATTGATTTAAATACGTTTTTTATAAATTAATTCTTTTCCAACCGAGAATTGCTCCGCTTTTTAAATCAGGGTGACGCACCCCATGCGACACTCTGTTCCACCCCCCGGAAAAAATGGAGGTACGACACAACAGACGGATCGTTTTTCAGACCGATAACAGGTGGAAATCGCTATAACAGCAACAGGGGAAGATAGAGGGTCGGAGCAGCGGTTTAATGATGGCCACAGTGCCAAATGAAAGGTAATAAAAAGCCCGGCTCATCTGAGCCGGGCTTTTTAAGCGAACTTTTTAACCAAATTTGTTAATCGAGTTCATTAATCAGCCTTGGTTATAAACGCTGTTCTCTGAAAACAGGGGCATCATTACTGCTTTTGTGCCAAAGCCAGCTGTTCTGCCATCTGAGATTTCAGCTCAGCCACCTGCTGTTTGAACGCGCTGCGTTTTTTCCTGGCGATCGTCTGCACCACGGGAATCGGTGCGGTCATCGCATTCACCGGACGGCCATTGACATGCAGTTCATAATGCAGATGAGCGCCGGTAGATCGACCTGAGTTACCGGAAGCGGCGATCTTCTGCCCACGGGACACCTTCTGGCCTTTGCGAACATAGGCTTTACTCAGGTGCAGATAGCGGGTTTTATATTTCCGATTGTGCTGAATTTCAATATACAGCCCGGCATAACGATGCTTGATCACCCGGGAAACCACACCATCCCCCGCCGCCAGCACCGGCGTACCAATACGCACCGAAAAGTCTGTGCCGTTATGAGGGCGAATCAGGCCGGTGACCGGATGTTTACGCTTGGGGTTAAAACTGGAGGAAATGCGGTAACGCTTCGTCAATGGAATTCGCTGAAACGCTTTTTCCAGACTCTCACCGTCGGCATCGAAATAGTTATCGTCAAACAGAAAAGCCGACTGTTTACGAATAGCGCCATCGTAAACGAAGCCCTCGATAACACTGTTACCGGTGTACTCGCCGTTTACATACTGCCGGGAAACGGCTAGCTGAAACCGATCCCCTGCGCGCAGATGGCTTCTGAAGTTCATCCGTTCTTTCAACAGACTGGTCACCTGGTAAGCTTCAGCGATTCTCACGCCTATCCTTTGCATTGAACGGGGCAGATCCCCCTGCACCTCACCCGCGAAGATTTCCCGACGGTAGCCCCCCTTTTCGATAAACTCCCTGAACTCGAAATCGCCTTTTTCTCTGCGATCAAAAACCACCTTGTAGGTCAGCCCTGAACGGAAGATAAACTGTTTCAGATCACCCTCAGTATCGAGGTTAAACCCCAACTGATGGCCCGGCTGAATAGTATCCAGCGCTAACACGTTAAGATCCGCTTCCATCAGCTTATAGAGGGTTGTCTGTGAGAGATGCAAAAGATCAAAAATGGTACTCAGGGTATCGCCTTTTTGCACCACATAGCTGATCTCCGGGTCCGGATCGCTGAGCGGATCGGTACTCGTTTCAGAAAGCTCATCGGCAGCACCGGAATCACTTTCCTCAAGATCGAGCGCGAGGTTACTGCGAAACTGCCCCGGTGCTACCGGCACCGCAGAGGAGTTATCCGCGACCATCAGGGAAACGATCAGAATAAGCGAAGCACAGCCAAGCACAATACGATGCGGGGTTGGCAGATGACTCAGCAAAGTCATGGCTGTACTAAAAGACGACTTCAGTCGTGAAGTAAGATTCCCGGTTTTCAAACGTTGCCACTCTGCCTGATACTGTTCAACTTTAATCTTTGCTCCCATAGCTGATGCTGTGACCACCATCCGGGACGATTGTTCAGTGAATTATGCCTGAAGTGGGATGGAATTTCCTGTCAAAGCACCCCGGGGAAACCTTTGTATGCGACAAAAGATCCCCCCACTACGACAGCCTCCGCCAATAGTGGTGTATAAAAATGGCTGTTAGCCAATCTTTTTCAGCTCTGTTTTATACAACGCCGCTTTATCGATATAGGTTTGTGTATTGGCATAAAGACCGGCACGGGCCTCATCAGGCAGGGTTTTCACAACCTTTGCCGGTACACCGAGGATCAGCGAGTTGTCCGCAAATATTGCCCCCTCGGTTACCAGCGCACCCGCGCCTACCAGACAGTTTTTCCCGATAACGGCACCGTTGAGAATAACCGCCTGAATACCGATAAGAGAACCCTCTCCAACCGTGCAGCCGTGCAGCATCGCCTGATGGCCGATGGTAACGTGATCGGCAACGGTCAGAGGAAAACCCGGGTCCGTGTGCAGCACTGCGCCATCCTGAACGTTACTGCCGACACCAATAGTGATCGGTTCACTGTCACCCCGCAGTACCGCTTGCGGCCATACAGAAGCGTTTTCCTTCAGAATGACGTCACCAATCAGTGTCGCCTCTTCTGCAATAAAACAGCTGTCATCAATGAGCGGTGTTTTACTCCCCAGCGCGTAAACGGCCATATCAGACTCCTTGGTAATCATTGTTAATAAAACAGGCTATGCATTCACCGCGTCAGACTTCACTGACCGGTGCCGGCACTCTTTATACTGTCCGCCAGTATGACAAAGTACGGAGAGAGCCTGCAATAAAACTAAATCTCCCCGCATCCATCCTGCTGATCCGGCTATTGATTGGCAATGATAATTTCCACCATATTGCTCTGTTGCCGTGCCAGCCGGACGGTCATATTGTTCAGCTGCAGGGTTTCCTCTGCCTGATCTGCGGCCTCGGTGGCAGCATTGCTGATCATATGGATCTGTTTATTAACCTCCTGTGTCGCGGTGTTTTGCTGTTCGCTGGCGCTGGCAATCTGAATGGTCATACTGTTGATCGATTCGACTGCGCCAATAATCGATGTCAGGTTAGCGCCCGCTTCCTCAATCCGGGTGACCGTCGTATCAGCCAGCGACTGCACCTCCTTCATGGTTTCCGACGTGCCACTGGTCGCCTCCTGCAGCTCCTGGATAATGGTGCTGATTTCACTGGTGGATACCCGGGTGCGTTGCGCCAACGAGCGGACTTCATCGGCGACCACCGCAAAACCGCGGCCATTTTCACCGGCTCGGGCGGCTTCAATAGCGGCATTCAACGCCAGCAGGTTGGTCTTGTCGGCAATATCGTGAATCACATCAACCACTTTATCGATCTGAGTACTGCGTTGCTCAAGACCCTTGAGGTTTTCACCTATCCGGTCGATGGCCTGATCCAGAGACCTGATTGCAGCGACCGCATTAACGACAATATTATTACCCTGGCGGGCATTCTGTTGTGCCTGCTCTGACTGATCCCGGGCTTTTACCGTGTTATTCGCAACATCACTTGTGGTGGCCGTCATCTGTTCAACAGCAGCGGCAATTTGCACCAGCGCAGCCTGTTGCGACTGGATATTGCCAAAGGTTGAAGCCATCACCCGGGCCGAGCTTTGCGAACTTTTTTCCACCTCACCCGAGGCATTCTGGATACGCCTAAGGATCGCGTCCAGCTGGGATAGCAGCATGCACTGCACCAACTCCAACTGGCCAATATCATCTGCAGTACCGGTATAGATCAGCTGTTTAATCGGGTGACTGACAATCTGACGGCTGCTATTCACAAGCTTTTTGAACCGATGGGTCAGCCATTTACAGCCCAGGATGGCCAACAGAGCACTGGCACTCGCGGCCACTACCGAAGCGGCTGAAAGTGAATGCCACAGCATCCAGCCCACGCTGGGCACAAGACTGATCAGCATGACAAGGCAGAGACGGTTATCCAGATCGGGTTGCTTGCGACTCAGGGCCTTAGGCATTTTCCCCAACCGGCGCTGCTCATACACATCTGCGGCACGGGCAACGGTCTCTGCTGTGGGCTTACGGTAGATACACTGATATTCAGTGATCTCACCGTCCTCGATCGTTGGAATGATGTAGGTATCGAACCAGAGATCCTGATTGCTACGACTGCGGTTGAGGATCATCCCCATCCACGGCATGCCCTCCTGTATGGTTTCCCACAACTGCTTAAACGGGCCGGCAGGCATCTGTGGGTGGCGCAGTATATTAATATTCTGTCCTGTCAGTTCGGTCCTTGAATAACCAGTCACCCGGCACAGGTCATCACTGACATAACTGATAACCGCTTTCGGATCGGTAATCAGTACCAGTACATCATTCTGCTGAAACTCGTTGCTTCTGTTGCTGCTATTCATTGAAATCCCATCACTGTCATCATTATTTTTATACATCAGCCGGACTTAAGAAGCAGAAAACGGGCCAGCCATGAAAAAAAGCTGTCCAATACACAAACCTGAGCTAAAAAACCCGTGGCACGGCATTTGCGCCAAGCCAAACACAACTGAGTATTATCACTGCTGCCAACCGCTTTGATGATTTGCTCAATATGGGGCTGATCAAAACGTTAACTTAATGATTTAATGAAACTTTCCATGACTGCACGCTGACTCAGTGACACCCGGTTGACGGGGATGCATAACTATCTGTCAGCGCCGGAGCCAGAACAGGGAGGCAGAACAGCAACACCAACGGTTTTCGGTTCCGCGAAATGGGTTAACAGAGGCGGTTATCTGCTCTCTGGGAATTGCTTGCCGCCGCCTTATGCAGCATGATCTTATGCCTGTTGCTATCCGCTTATATCAACGCCAGCCAGCGCTATTTTCTGCTACAATGCGCCGCTGATAGCCTATTAACGGAGAGCCTTACGTTGACCCAGTTTCGTCCCTGTATCGACCTGCACCAGGGTCAGGTAAAACAGATTGTGGGGGGCAGCCTGAATGATCAGGGTGCCCAAACCAATTTTGTCAGTCAGTATGATGCTGAGTATTACGCCAGTCTCTACCGTCAACACAACCTGACCGGCGGCCACGTCATCGCTCTGGGGCCTGGCAATAAAGAACAGGCACTCAAAGCCCTGGCGGCCTGGCCCGACGGTCTACAGTTTGGTGGCGGTGTCAATAACACCAATGCTGCCGAATTTCTTCAGGCCGGTGCGTCCCATGTGATTGTCACCTCCTACCTGTTCGATGGCGGACAGTTCAGCTGGGATAAACTGGCAAAAATCAAAACGGAAACCGGTGCTGACCGCCTGATTCTCGACCTGAGTTGTCGCCGTACCGGGAGCGGCTGGAACATCGCTACCGACCGCTGGCAAACGGTGACCGAAATGCAGGTGAATGCTGCAACACTGGCAGAGCTGAGCCAGCATTGTGCTGAGTTCCTGATCCATGCAGCGGATGTCGAAGGTCTGCAATCCGGTATCGATGAAGAACTGGTTAAGCTGCTGGGTGAAGCCTGCCCGATACCGGTAACCTATGCCGGCGGAGCCCGCTCGCTGGATGATCTCAAGCTGGTTGATCGTTTATCAGGTGGCAAGGTTGATCTCACGATCGGCAGTGCCCTGGATATCTTCGGTGGCAGCGGTGTCACTCTGGAGCAATGCATTGCGTGGAATAATCGCTAGGGCGCTTTTACTGATACTGCTGATCTCAGTTGGCGGTTGCAGCGACCGGGCAGAACTGCGTTACATTCCCCCGGAAGGCGTGATTCTGGCGTTTGGCGACAGCCTCACTCGGGGCGTTGGCAGTTCTGCCGGCGGCGATTACCCCAGCCAACTGCAGCAACTCATCGGGCGTCAGGTGATCAATGCGGGTATTTCCGGGGAACTCAGCGCCGACGGTTTACAACGTTTACCCGCTCTACTCAGCCAATACCAGCCCGACCTGTTGGTGCTCCTCGAAGGCGGCAACGATATTCTGCGGAACCAGGATAGAAACCAGCTAAAGCAGAACCTTGCCCAAATGATAGCGCTGGCCCGGCAGCATAATACGGATGTTATTCTGGTGGCGGTACCGGAGAAAAAACTGTTCTCGGACAGCGCTCCTTTATACCAGGAGTTAGCGGATGAGCATCAGGTTGTTATCGAATCTGAGATCATTGCCAGCCTGCTACACAACAGTCAGTACAAGTCTGATCCGGTGCACTTCAATAACCGGGGATATAACGCCTTAGCGCAACGCATCAAATCCCTGCTGCACGACTATAACGCTTTATAATTGATGGAATTTCCGTCATTCATGGGGCTTATCCTGTGATCTATATCGATTAAGCGCCTGACCCGATATATTGGCTTAACCAGCCAATAGACAGGTCATCGGGCTTAATTGATAACGACACTCGTGTTCTGTAAGACAATAAAAATGTATGGTTCCCCTCATGATTGCAACACAGATTTGTGATCATGAGGTGGTTTTGCGCTAATGTATTCGGAGTCTTTAATTAGGAATGTTTCATTCCTGCTCCACGATGAGCATCCGCGCCAGATAGCCCTTAAAAAACCGACAGCTTATAACAGCTGTTTTTTGTGACAGGTTTACTACCCGGACGGTCAACCCTTTTCATCATCACGCTCTGTTATTGCAAACCTGATTAAACCTGCTGTGACTGGTAAGGCTCATTCTTGCTTAAAACAGCATACGCTATTCGTGACAGCTTGTTTGCCAGAGCAATACAGACCGTATTAAATGATTTACTTGCTCTCAGCTTTCTTAGCCAGTCATACATCGGCCCCCGATAGTTATCCAATCGTGATAGGATCGCTCTGGCTCCGTGCACTAATAAGCATCTAAGGCGTTTATTTCCACGCTTACTAATACCTAATAACTTCGACCTCCCTCCTGTCGAATATTGCCGCGGCACCAACCCTAACCAAGCAGCCATTTCTCGACCGCTTTTAAACTGATGAGCATTGCCCACTTCTGCTGCTAATTGGCTTGCAGTCATATCACCAATACCAGGAACGGTTTTTAGTAGCTGGCAACGACTGCTTTGCTTAACCTGCCTAACGATTTTTATATCTTGTTCGGCTATTTGCTCATTTAAGTAGCGGTAGTGATCATGCATCACTTGAAGCTCACCTATGATGGCTGGGCATAGTGTAACTTTTTGTGTGCTTAGCCATGAAAACAGCTTTTTCATCGCTGAGTGACCACGTGGAAGGGATAAACCGAATTCCAATAACAGCGCGCCAATACGTGACATACAAGCTGTGCGCTCCGCTACGAAGCCTTCACGTACTCGATGTACGACTACCTGACTTTGTGCGTCAACTGACTTCACTGCGACAAACCGCATATCCGGACGACCTGCCGCCTCAGTAATCGCTTGCGCATCAATGAAGTCGTTTTTATTACCTTTAACAAAAGGTTTAACATATTGAGGCGGGATTAATCGGACGTCGTGACCATAACTCATGCAGAGACGGCCTAACCAGTGCGCGCCACCGCATGCTTCAAACGCAATAATGCATGGCGGTAGTTGTGCTATAAAAGTAATGAGCTGATGACGAGAGAGTTTCTTTTTGCAGACTTGCTTATCGTGAGAATCACGACCAATTAAATGAAAAGAAGACTTGCCTAAATCGATTCCAAGGACTTTGATAGACATGAGATGGTTCTCCTTGTTGGTTTCGTCGCCTTTCCAGCATAGCTGGTTAAAAGCGAGGGGAACCATCTCATTAAGCCGCATTACGCGGCTTTTGATCCCCTTCAAAACCTGTTCAGGAAAATCACGCGACCCGGCGGCCCAGCATCCGTTGCAAGGTACCATCCCGGGTGAGTAGATGATGTTTCACAGAAGCCACGACATGCAGTGCTATCGCTGCAATCATCACATTTCCGCCCAGACCATGCATACTTTCGCCCATGACTTCGAGTAACTCATTTTCATCGCCGCCGGCGATCAGTTCGACGCCAAACAGGGCAACCGGATGACCACCCCCCATCGACATCAGAATACCGGAAAGTGGCATCAGCAAGGTGCCTGCCAGCAAGATAAGATGTACAAGCGTGGTCACCTTTTCCTGCCATGCTGCCACTGGAGACAAACGCTCAGGCATGCGGTTGCGGATACGCCAGATCAGACGATAGAGCGCAACAACTAACACCAGCACACCGACAGACTTATGCAGGCCGATCAGCTCAAATTTTTCAGCCCCCCGCGGCAGGTCCTCAACATACATACCCAATATCAGACTGCCGATGACTGCAAGCGCAATAATCCAATGTAACGCCACGGTTGTTTTGGTGAATTGAGAGCGACTATCCATGATGATCTCCGTGATAAATTTTGATGCGAGTACTTTAAATTGTATTAATTAAAAAATTAACCGCTGCAGACGTAAAGAAAGGTAAAGTTCTGATCTGTAGGCATAAAAGAGGCAACGATTTATACAGTCATCAACAATTGTTAAGGTTATTTTCAGCATTAATGCTTAGACTGAAGAAAATCTATCCGCAGATCTCAGGGAGAATACAGTATGCGCAAAGTAACACTCGGGAAAGCAGGTATCGCCCTGCTCTCCTTAACGATCACAGCAACCGCTTTTGCAGGCTTCGGTGATCTGCTGAAGAAGGTTGAAGAGAGCGGCAAACAGCTGATCGAACAGGAAAGCAGTACCTCATCCACCACTGACAGCGCAGCGAATAGCAATCTTGATTACGACACCGTGATTGCCGGACTCAAAGAAGCGCTGGAGGTCGGCAGCCGTCAGGCGATTGAAACGGTTAGTCAGAAAGATGGATACTTCAGTAACGCTCAGATAAAAATCCCGCTGCCGGATCAGCTGCAACAGGCCAGCGGTCTGCTGAGAAAGTTTGGCCTGGGGTCTCAGGTTGATCAGTTTGAGCTGAGTATGAACCGTGCTGCCGAACAGGCTGCCCCCGAAGCCACTGAGATTCTGGTAAGTGCGATTAAGGATATGAGCATTGACGATGCCCGTACCATTCTCAATGGTTCCGATAACGCGGCCACAGAATATTTTCGCGAAAAAACCTCAACCCACCTGACTGAGTTGTTCCGTCCCTCGGTGAAAACCTCGATGGATCAGGTTGGCGTGACAAAGTACTATGGAGAGCTGACTCAGGAAGCAGCTCAAGTCCCTATGGTCGGAGATCTGGCACAGAACTATAATCTCGAAGATTATGTCACCCAGGGAGCATTGGACGGTCTGTTCACGATGCTGGCAGCGGAAGAGAAAAAGATCCGTGAAAACCCTGTTGCACGTACCACCGATCTGCTGAAACAAGTATTCAACTTTTAAGGAAAAACCATGCTTAAGAAATATCTGCTCTCGCTTTTACTGAGTGTAACGCTGTTCAGTCCGGCGTTTGCCGACGAAGTTAAACCGGTTGTGGTAATGACCACCAGCGCCGGTGTTATAGAGCTTGAACTGATGCCGGAACAGGCCCCGCTGACCGTGGCAAACTTTCTGCGCTATGTTGAAAACGGCTTTTTCACCGATACAATTTTCCACCGGGTAATCGACAATTTTATGATCCAGGGCGGTGGTTTTACTGTTGATCTGGAACGCAAAGATACCCTGCCAGCGGTGCGTAACGAATCCATCAACGGACTGCCGAATATGCGCGGCACCATCGCCATGGCGCGCACCAATGATCCGGACAGTGCAACATCACAGTTCTTTATCAATCTGAAAAACAACGATTTTCTGAATGCTAATGGCTCACGCCCGGGCTACGCTGTATTTGGTAAAGTGGTCAACGGTATGGATGTAATCACCCAGATAGGCCATGTGCAGACCGGTCGTCAGGGACCTTACAAAGATGTACCGGTTGAACCGATTGTGATTCAGAGTGTTGTGTTGAAATAAAAGACGTAGTCCGAGGTCCGAACATCACAAAAAGCGTGACTTGTCCGATGTCTGTAAAAACTGATTATCGCTTTTTCGGACCTCGGACAAGCAAAGCGTTCGAACCTCAGACCTCCGCTCTTACCGCCTTTCCACCGCCACATAGGCCCCGCTGAGGGTCATGGCAACCGTATCCCCCTGGCGGATCTCCACATTAAGATTGAGCCGGCCACGGCCTTTACTGTCCATGAAGGTCATAAAGGTATCCAGTTCAGCCTGCTCAGGTAGCCGGGTTATCGCGGTAAAATCGCCGGTGACGGGTGACACGTATTTCAACTGGCTGTCGCGGATCATCACATCGCAGTCACGCCCCTGCTCCCGCAGATAGAGGGTCACCATCGCCCAGCCACACAGGGTCGCGAGAGTCGCCAGTGAACCACCAAAGCCGGTGCCTTTATCATTGACGTTTGGCGCCAGGGCGGCTGACAGCGTCAGAGATGCGCCATCGTAGGCCGGTTTTCCCAACCCCATATGACTGATCAGCGGAATCTGGCCTTTAAGCCAGTCCAGAAACTGTTCGGATGTTTGCTGATAATTGCTCATCATCTGACCTCTGTCGCCTGAACCGTGGATGCAACCCGGGAATCAGCCCCAGTCGCTGACAAATGCGCTGATATCGACCTCAGGCGGGGTGCGTTTACGCATCGGCGTACCCACATAGAGGAAGCCAACAATCTCTTCGCCGGCCTGCAGTCCCAAGCCAGCCATCACCGTGGTGTTATAGGCAAACTCACCGGTGCGCCAGATCGCCCCCAACCCCTGAGCATGAGCCGCCAGCAGCATATTCTGTACCGCACAACCGGCAGCGATTACCTGTTCAGAGTGTGGTACCTTCGGATGCTCCCGGGTCGCTGCGATAGCAACGATAATCAGCGGCGCCCGTAACGGCATATTGCAGTATTTGCTCTGCTGCTCCGGAGACAGCGTCTGCCCCTCGCCAGCCGCCTGCAGAAACAGCTCGCCTAAGCGGTTGCGCGCCGTCCCCTGAACATTGAGAAACCGCCAGGGCTGAATGGCCCCATGATCAGGCGCCCGTAGCGCGGCGCGATACATATTCTCCAGTTGCTCTGCAGTGGGTGCCGGTCCTTCCAGAGCAGGCATTGATACCCGCTGGTGAAGATTTTCCAGTGCGTCCATTTTCACTCCTGTTACTGACGGCTTAAACGCAGATTATCAGGCTGTCCCGCCTGGCTGCTGCGCCATGGGTTAATATCCAGTCCTCCGCGCCGCAGATAACGGGCATAGACGGTCAACGCTTCAGGTTTACAGTGATTCCAGATATCCATAAAGATCGATTCCACACACTGCTCATGGAAGTCACCATGCTCGCGGTAAGAGATCAGATATTGCAGCAGTCCCTCACGATCGATCGCCGCACCACGATATTCAATCGCAATACTGGCCCAGTCCGGCTGTCCGGTGACCGGACAGTTGGATTTCAGCAGATGACTGTAAAGCGCTTCGGACACCACCTCACCGGCGGCAACCAGACGCTGCGGGGCGGGACTATAGTCAGTAATTTCAACGTCCAGTTCATCGAGGCACTCCCCCTTAAACTGACCGATTGAGTCAGCGTTATCCAAAGGCTTCAGGAATACCTCAACCTCACCTCCGGCGGCTGCTGACAGATCCGCTGCCATACGCAGTTGCACCTGTGCCTCAGAATCAAACCGGGTCAGGTTGAATGAGTTGAGATAGAGTTTAAAAGACTTAGACTCGATAATATTGTCGCTGTCGGCGGGAATGCGGAACTCGGCCAGCCGCACCACCGGCTTGCCCCGACTGTTGAGCCAGGAAACCTCATACGCATTCCAGATATCGCAGCCGTGAAAAGGCAGTTCAACACGCTCAACTCCCTGCGCTTTCCAGTTAAGGTGCCGGGCAATCGGATACAGCAGGGTTGCATCGTACTGATTGATATACTGAGTATCTGCACCCAGTGGTGCATGCTCTAAGCCTGTCTGATGATCTTTCATAGCAACCGCCTCGCTTACTGCCTGATCCCTTTTCCTGTATTCAGGAGGTACATTGAATAACTGAACAGTATCACAATTACACCAATGATCATGGCATAAGCAACACCGATATTAATATCACTGACACCCAGAATACCGTAACGGAAAGTGTTGACCATGTAGAGTATCGGGTTGATCTGCGACACATTCTGCCAGAATTCCGGCAACAGCGTTATCGAGTAGAACACGCCCCCCAGATAGGTCAGCGGTGTCAGCACGAAGGTCGGAATAATCGATATATGATCAAAACTGTTGGCAAACACCGCATTAATAAAGCCCCCCAGCGAAAACAGAATAGCGGTGAGGAAGACGACCGACACAATCACCCAGAAGTTATGGATATAGAGATCAGTAAAGAACAGCGAGAGCAGGGTTACGATCAGGCCGACCAGCAGACCGCGCACCGAGCCACCAATCACATAACCACTGAGAATAATCCAGTTAGGTGTCGGTGACACCAGCAACTCTTCTATATGCCGTTGAAACTTAGTGCTGTAAAAGGAGGAAACCACATTGCCATAGGAGTTGGTGATCACCGACATCATAATCAGGCCGGGGACGATAAACTCCATATAATTGAAGCCTCCCATCTGCCCGATCCGGGAACCAATCAGATTACCGAAAATAATAAAATAAAGTGTCATGGTGATTGCTGGCGGCAGCAGGGTCTGTGCCCAGATCCGGGTAAAGCGGCGGATCTCTTTTACCAGAATGGTCCAGAAGGCGATGAACAGTTCTCTGTTATTCATGCTCAGCACCTCCCTTCGCCGGATCCTCAAGGGTCTTATCGACAAGGGAGACAAACAGCTCCTCCAGCCGGTTACTCTTGTTGCGCATACTGCTCACCTCAATGCCCCGCTCAGACAGCTTGGAAAATAGCCGGGTCAGACCCTGAGATTTTTCCACATCCACCTGTAGCGTATGATCTCCCTGCATCGTTACCTGATAACCGTCCAGTTTCGGGCATTCACTCTGGCTCGGGCTGATATCGAGAATAAACGTTTCAGTATTCAGCTGCTGCAACAGTTCTCGCATACTGGTATTGGTGATAATCGTACCGCGATCGATAATGCCGATATGACGGCACAGGCTCTCAGCCTCTTCCAGATAGTGCGTGGTGAGAATAATCGTTGTGCCCCGGGCGTTAATCTCCCGCAGAAACTCCCACATAGAACGGCGCAACTCAATATCAACACCGGCGGTCGGCTCATCCAGAATCAACAAACGGGGCTCATGCATCATCGCTCTGGCAATCATCAGGCGCCGTTTCATCCCCCCGGAAAGGCTGCGTGAAGGGCCATCCCGTTTATCCCATAAGCCCAGTTTACGCAGATAAAACTCACTGCGTTTTCTGGCTTCTTTCGCCGGAATACCGTAAAAACCCGCCTGAGTAATAAGAATATCCTCAACCTTCTCAAACATGTTGAAGTTGAATTCCTGAGGCACCACGCCCAGCTCACACTTCGCCTTGCTGGCATCGCTATCCAGGTTATAGCCAAACACTTCGACCTGACCCGAACTCTTATTGACCAGTGATGAGACGATCCCCAGCGTTGTGGATTTACCGGCACCGTTAGGTCCCAGCAGGGCAAAAAAGTCGCCCTCTTCAACATCGAAGGAGATACCTTTCAGGGCTTCGAAGCCATTATTGTAGACCTTGCGCAGGTCTTTTATGGAGAGCGCAGTTGTCATGCAGTTTCCTGTTGGATCCTGTGGGAAATACTAAAAATGAGAGCAAAATAGCGACCAGAAAAGATAGATTGGGGCAAAAAGCCTTTTTTTCAACGGTTACCGCCGCTTAAATTCTACGCTAAAATGACCTTTTCCTGAACACCGCAACCGCTTCGGAACCCTATGACTCCTTATCAGCTTCACCACCTTAATTTCCTGAAAATCGCCTATAACAACTTTATCCGGCAGGAACCGTTCACACTGGACGATATCACTCCAGAAGAGGAGCAGTTCATTCTTGATTTTCAGCAACTGATTCATGATTTCGAAAACGGATCAGAGCAAGCCTATGAAGAGGGTGAGATTTTTATAGAGCGGGCGTTCCGCATGTACCCTCAACTGGCGCACCTGATTGCCAGAGACCTGCTGTGGTTTTTTGGCGGTAGCTGCCTGCACAATATGCCCGATGACGAAATCGAAAAGTTTCAGCACCTCGATGAACTGCGGTTTGAAGTCGAGGAGCGTGGTGAAGCATTTGATTACATCAACACCCGTGCCAGCGTTTTCGGACAAAACTAAAAGATGGCCTGAGGGAGGGGGACTCTGCCCCCTCTGCGCATAAGTCTCAACTCTTCACAGGCTCGTTTTTCGCCTCATCCGCCTGCAGGTTGCAGATGTAGCTCATCAGTTCCTCCGGCGGCAGGGGCTTGCTGTAGTAATAGCCCTGAATAATCTGACAGCCATTCTCCTTCATGAAGTTCAGCTGCTCAGTCGTTTCAACCCCTTCAGCCACTACCTCAAGGCCAAGCGAGTGGCACATTGCCAGTGTCGCCTTGATAATCGATTCGTCACTGCGATCAATTCCGATATCTTTGACAAAGCTGCGGTCAATCTTCAGCCGGTCAATCGGAAGCTTCTTCAGATAACTGAGCGATGAATAACCGGTACCAAAATCATCCATCGCCAGGGTAACGCCCTGCTCGCGCAGATAGGTTAATTTCCCCACGCTCACTTCCGGCTGCTGGATCACAAAGTTCTCTGTGACCTCAAGCTCCAGGCAATCGGCACTTAATCCAGAGTCACTCAGAGCTTCCTCAACGCTTTTGATCAGACGCTCATGGGCGATCTGCTGAACCGACAGATTCACCGCCACCTTCATCTGCGGCACACCAACCCGTATCCATGCCTGCATCTGCTGACAGGCCTCCCGCAACACCCATTCACCCAGCGGAATAATCAGATCCAGCTCTTCTGCCAGTGGGATAAACCGGTCCGGAGGCAGCAGTCCGGCGGTCGGATGCTGCCAGCGCACCAGCGCCTCAACACCGACAACCCGGTTTGACATGGCATCCACCTGAGGCTGGTAATAGAGCAGCAGCTCATCATTCTGAATCGCTTTACGCAGATCCGCCCCCAGAGAGAAGCGTTCAAAACGCTGATGATCCTTCTCCACATCGTAGATAAAATAGCAGTTTTTACCGGAATCTTTTGCCTGGAACATCGCTACATCGGCATGTTTGATCAGTGTGGCCCCATCGATACCATGATCAGGAAACAGACTGATCCCGATACTCACAGTCACCACAATCTCATATTCACCAATCCAGAACGGTTGTTGAAACGCCTGAAGTATTTTACTGGCAGCAACTTCAGCACCTTCCAGATCCCGGACACTGGTCAGCAGCACACTGAACTCATCGCCGCCCTGCCGGGCCAGCAGATCACGGTCACGGATACAATCACTGATCCGCCGGGTGGCGACTTTGAGAAGCTTATCCCCAACGCTATGCCCCAATGAGTCATTCACCTCTTTGAAACGGTCAAGATCTATAAATAGCACCGCGACATGGCTATGCGTCCCACGGCTCTTCTCGATCGCATCATTCATGCAACTCATAAAGAACAGACGATTTGGACGTTCGGTGAGAGGGTCATGGTTCGCCAGCCAATGCAGGCGGCGTTCTGCACGCTTGCGATCACTGATATCCATACCGATACTCAATATCAGCGGTTCATCCCCCTGAGAGTTTCGTAATCGCACATGCAGCCAGGAAAGGTCGTGCCGGTTACCAACCGTGTCGAGAAGCACACTATCGGTGCGCACCTCATATTCAAGCCCCTCCATCAAACGATGGGTATTCGCGAGAAACTCCAGTCGCTCTTCTTCCCGCTGCAGAGTGTCAATGAAGCTCGCTTTTCGCAAAGACTTGCCTTCCAGATCCATCAACTGCAGACCAAAATGGTTAACGCTGCGCAACTGCCCCTTGCTATTCTGGGTAATAATAACCAGCGGTGCGGTTTCCAGCAGACCAAAGAGAAAATCACGTTCTTTAGTCAGCGCCTGACGACTCTTCTCCAGGCTATCGGTGCGTTCATCAACCTCATCTTCCAGCCTTTCCAACTGGTCACTCAGCAGCAAGGCGCTGTGGACTAACAGATCCCGTTCATCCTCTCCAAACGTTTTATCCCGATTACGAAACTGTTCCAGGGTTTGACGAAACTCACCAAACTCACTCCGACTGAGAAGGGACAGCTCTTTCGACAACAGGGTAAAAAACCGGATCGGCTTTTGTAACAGCAGCGATAACAATATCAGCGCCGTCAGAATCCCTCCGGCCCCCAGCAGCAGATAATTCATCAGGCTATGCCGGATACTTAACAGGTGGCCGGAGATATCATCCAGAACCACCCAGTAAGCACTCCCCTCTGCAACCCCTCGCAGTGGAGAAAAAAGCACTTCATAGTAATGGTCATTATGTTCGAGGACATAACTGCCCCCCTCAGGCTTGAAGGTATTACGCAGGCTGACCTGTTCTAACAACGCCTGGTTTTGTGCCCGATTTGTCAGCGAGTTGATCATCAGTCCCCAGCTTCCCAGCTCGCCGGCACCTTTCGGCGCCTGAAGAACCAGACCAATATCCAGGGCCGTCTGCTGTTTAATTTCATAGATAACATCATAGAGAAAACGCCCGACCATCAACACGCCCTGCTTCTTGCCATCAAGCTGGATCGGTATTGCCACGTAGCGCAGGCATATCGATGTGCAGATCAGCTTTCGCAGCGGTCGTTCGCTATCGAACACCTGCTGAATATCCGCTTCGCTGATGTGTATCTTATCCCCCCAGAAGCCGACCATACGGGCCTCACTGTCATAGAGGTAGGCCGCATTGACGGAACCGGTCAGCTGAAAAGCATCAAATTTGAGACTGATCGTCTGGCTCAGACGCGCCAGTGGAGAAATATAATTATCTTCCTGACTGGTATCGATAAGGGGGAGCAGCTCTGCTACTTCAAGCAAGCGCTGGTAAGAGGCTTCCACCGAGCCATCCAGTCGGGCAAGCTCAGATTCATTGATCTGCTGACGCTGCTGCCTGAACTGCTCATTCAGATGCGTCAGTGAGAAAAAGGCATACATCCCCTGCACCCCAACCAGCACCACGACCAGCAGGATAAAGATCTTCCACCTGAGACTTAAAAATTTTCTGTGAGTGCCATCCATAATGCGTAATCTCACGACTTCATTGTTCAAAAACGGTAGGTCGCCTGCAGGGCAAATATATTCCAGTATTTTTTTAAGCTTGCCAGATCAGGGTTATCCTGCTCCGCCGCCCAGCCGGTGCCTTTGACATTGTGAATTTCAGCCCGGAATAACCAGGCGGGGTTTGGCTGCCAGCCTACTCCCAACGTAACATCCTGTGCATAAAAGCCATGCGCCTGCTTAGGAAACAGCAGGCTGTTGCGCTTTCCCCGGGGATCGTTTCCATCCAGTACCAGGTCATCATAACGAAGTAACAGATCCCAGTTGTAATTAAGACGGTATTGCAGCTGAAGATAGTATGAGGTCAGAGGGGTTTTCGGACGAACTGAATAGATGCCACCCAACTCAGTCCAGTCGATATCATGCACCATATACTCGCCGGTCAGGCTCCAGTTTTCCGTATTGTACTGGGCCGACAGCATCGCCACATTCAGTTTCAGATCACCGTCATTGAACTCATTCCAGGCTGGCGCGCCTGGAGCACCCGGCTGATAATGCAGCCGGTATTCAGCCACCGTTGTCCCGATGCGTATCCGCCCGGCATCGGCATTGTAGATCATCCGGGCCATATATCCTTCGGAGCCGTCAAACTTACCGGCGGCGTCCATCGCCAGATAAGCGTATTCAACATTAGTATCCGTTTGCGGACTGCCATAGAGCAGATCGAGATCCAGCCAACCACCGGGAACATCGACAGAACCATAGAGGATAGCGCCATCAATGGAGAGCTCCAGATCCCGTGCCTGATCAAAGTACAGCGACTGAGGCAGCATGATACTCGGACGGGTAAATGCCACATCCCGGGTTTCATTATAGAAGCCAAAAGGCACTTTGAGACGTCCAGCCCGAAGACCATAGGTCGCGCCCGGTAAATCACTAACGCGATAATCCAGCAGCGCATAATCCAGCTGCGGTTCACCATTATCCACCCGACCCGCCTGACGGGACATCACCTGCACTGCCCCCCGTAACTTCGGGGTGAAGCGGTAGGCTGTATTTAAACCGATTTCGTGAAAATCGAAACTCGGCTTATCATCGCTGGCACCATAGACATTGTTATTATCTGTGTAAAAAACGCCCTGGGTAATGAAACCATTGACCGAAAAGGCCTCCTCTGCCGCCGACAAAGAGGACGAAAAACTCAGACCACTGACAGCAGGTAACAGCAGGGTCGCGAAGTATTTAAAATTCATCGACAACCCTCACCTTCTCAAGATTCAACTTAAAAGATTCCGCAATGTAACCAATTGATCCCTCCGTTTGGCTGACCATACGATACATCTCCTCCATGTTTTTAACGGTTACCGGAAACGATCCTGTCCCGGTAAATACCTGACGATCCCAATTATTTCGCAGCTGATAAGGGAAGACTTGCAGATGCTGCTTTACAAACCGCTGATGCAGAGGCGCGCGGTCAGGCAACACAAATACCCTTATGCGTCGTCCATCAGGCCAACGGGTGATTCGCATTGAAAATGCAGCGAGAAGATAGTTTTTGTTGATCGCGTGCTCTTTTACATCCAGAGAAACAATAACTGAATCAGCCAGAACCTGTCCTGAAGACACTCCCAGCAAAACAAAGAGCAACGACATCCTTATCAGCGAAATCATTAAAATGATTAACCCATGAAAACATTGAGTTTTATAAACCTTGAATAGTCAGTATATACGATGCATTGCAAACAGAATACGAAATACAGTAGAAATCAGTTCAGAATGAGGAGTCAGATTGTGCAGGAGAGGAAAAAAGTGGCGTCCCATAGGGGGTTCGAACCCCTGTTACCGCCGTGAAAGGGCGGTGTCCTAGGCCACTAGACGAATGGGACGCATACAGACAGGCTGTAATTTGGAGCGGAATATCGGGCTCGAACCGACGACCTGAACCTTGGCAAGGTTCCGCTCTACCAACTGAGCTAATTCCGCTTTACAAAAGATGGCGTCCCATAGGGGGTTCGAACCCCTGTTACCGCCGTGAAAGGGCGGTGTCCTAGGCCACTAGACGAATGGGACACAGTCACTTTTTGTAACTTCCTCGTCAGAGGAGGCGCGTATATTAATGACTAACCTACCCTTCGTCAAGAGAAAAACATCAAAAAAAACACTGAAATAAAAGATCTGCGGCACGCAGAAAAAACACTGAAAAAACGACGAGCAACGAGCAACGAGCAACGAGCAACGAGCAACGAGCAACGAGCAACGAGCAACGAGCAACGAGCAACGAGCAACGAGCAACGAGCAACGAGCAACGAGCAACGAGCAACGAGCAACGAGCAACGAGCAACGAGCAACGAGCAACGAGCAACGAGCAACGAGCAACGTCATCAGTATGAATCAGGGAGTATAAATATAAAGGAGGTGTATCTGAAAGAATGGAGCGGAATATCGGGCTCGAACCGACGACCTGAACCTTGGCAAGGTTCCGCTCTACCAACTGAGCTAATTCCGCGTCGCAAAAGATGGCGTCCCATAGGGGGTTCGAACCCCTGTTACCGCCGTGAAAGGGCGGTGTCCTAGGCCACTAGACGAATGGGACGCTGAGTGACTCCGTTTCCGGAAGACGGTGCGTATCTTATTGATATGACCCGTTTCGGTCAACCCCTTTGACACGATTTTGTAGCATTTATTTCATCATTTCCCGTACCTGACAATCCGTCTGAGCAGCAACAGGTTCATCACCTGCACTACAGGGGGATCGCGGTGCTGAACTTATCCCGTCGCAGCGAGATAAGGGTGCGAAACTTTGCCAGATTAGCATCGGTTGCAAGATACTTACGGGTAAAGGCTTCATAGCTTTCCATATCCGCCACCAGCAGCATCAACAGAAAATCAACCTCACCGGTCACCTGATAACACTGGGTCACCTCAGGGGCAGCATCCATTTTCCGCTTGAAAGCATCATAGATATCCAGTTGATCCCTGACCATCTCAACTTCAACAATAATATTGATATGACGGCCTACCAGCCGCGGATTGATAAGCGCTACTTCCGCCATTATGACCCCACTCTCCCGCAGCCTTCGAACCCGGCGAAGACAAGCAGGCGGCGAAAGGCCTATCCGCTCTGCCAGATCCTGATTACTGATCCGGCTATCCTTTTGCAGGATGTTGAGAATATTACGGTCGATACGATCAAGCTCAAATGACATATCAGTGCCCAATAAGTTAATTTTACAAAACATTATTACCATTAAAATGTAATTTTATTTCGCATACAGCTCATATACGAAACATTAAAACAGAATTCTTAATTACACTAGCAATTCGTGCCAACACGACAACAGATAACCACCCAGACCGCTTTTTCAGGCAATGATTTCCAGGAAAGAATTACCCATGCAGCAACCTTTACTGAGTCAGTTTATTTATCACACCCTGCCGAGCCTGGCACGAGAGATCACCGCGGTTTGTCTATTGTTGTTTAAACTGATGATTCCGGTATTAATCGTTGTCAAAGCACTCGAAGAGTTGGGTGCCATTCCCTATATCAGTCGAGCCCTCGAGCCAGTCATGCATCTGGTTGGATTACCGGAATCGATGGGACTGGTATGGACCACCACCCTGCTCACCAATATCTACGGCGGCATGCTGATCTTCTTTCAACTGGCACCACAGGAAAACCTGACGGTGGCACAGGTCACCGTGTTAAGCAGTATGCTGCTGATCGCCCATAGCCTGCCGATTGAGCTGCGTATCGTCCAGAAAGCCGGTGTCCGGATTCTGGTCGCGTTTGGCTTACGCATCTGCGCTGCCCTGATGCTCGGAGGGATACTGCACCTGAGTTATCAGTGGGGAGGCTGGCTACAGCAACCGGTCGAACTGATCTGGCAGACGCCGGTCACCGATAACAGCCTGCTCAGTTGGGGGGTCAGTCAGCTGAAAAGCTTTGCCATGATTATTCTCATCATTACCGCACTGATGAGCCTGTTACGGTTTTTACGCTGGATACATATTGAGCGACTGATGATCTGGCTTTTGCAGCCTTTATTAAAGCTGCTGGGAATCGGCACTCAGGCCACCTCTCTGACGATTATTGGCGTCACTCTGGGACTCTCTTTCGGCGGTGGACTGCTGATCCGGGAAGCACAAAACGGCCATATCAGCGCCAAGGACTGCTTTTCCTCACTCTGCCTGTTAAGCCTGTGCCACAGCGTCATCGAAGACACCCTGCTGGTGATGACGCTGGGGGCCGATCTGTCCGGGGTTCTCTGGGCCCGGCTCGCTTTCAGCCTGATATTTGTTGCCATTATGACCCGCTGGCTGAACCGCACATCAGATGCTTTTCAGCGGCGCTGGCTGTTCAACACCTCCGACAACAGCAAGGAAAGCGTAAATGCACACTAATCTGCAGGATCAGAAACAGGGCATGTTGTTTGCCCTGGCCGCCTACAGCATGTGGGGGCTGTTTCCCATCTATTTCAAAAGCGTTGCGGATGTCAGCCCTTTTGAAGTGCTGTGCCACCGGATTATCTGGTCCTTCGTATTCCTGGCACTGTTCATCGCCGCTTCCGGACGGTGGCCGGAACTGATGCGCAGCATCCGCCAGAAAAGGTTACTGCTAAACCTGACCGCTTCGGCTGTGTTTGTATCCCTCAACTGGCTGGTATTTATCTGGGCTGTCGGCCAGGGCCGTATTCTGGAAACCTCACTGGGCTATTTCATTAACCCCCTTATCAGCCTGTTGCTGGGAATGGTGTTTCTCGGTGAACGGCTGCGCAGAGCACAGTGGATTGCGATCTTGATGGCGGTCGCCGGTGTGGGCTATCAACTTGTTCTGCTCGGCAGCCTGCCCTGGGTCGCCCTGTTTCTGGCCTGCAGTTTTGGCATGTATGGCCTGTTACGTAAACAGATAGTGGTAGACCCGTTCTCGGGTCTCTTAATCGAGACCCTGCTGCTCACCCCGTTTGCCCTGCTCTACCTGCTCTGGCTGGAACAGCAGAGCCAACTGACCTTTCTCTCGGGGAGCGTCGCAACATCCTGGTTGCTGGTAGCAGCAGGCATTATTACCAGTCTGCCACTCATCTGTTTTGCTGCAGGCGCCCGGCGACTGACGCTGACACTGATCGGACTGTTACAGTACACCGCCCCAACGATCACCTTTATTCTGGCCATTGCTGTCTACCACGAACCGCTGGATGCTAATCGACTGGTGACTTTTGCACTGATCTGGACAGGGTTAATTCTGTTTACCGCGGAAGGCCTCTGGCAGAGTAAAAAAATATCGGTCAAACCACTCGAAGCAGTATAAAAAAACACCGGCAAAAGCCGGTGTTTTTTATAACCAAAGACGGAACTGACTCAGCCGCAATTAAGGTGCCAGCTCTTCATACGGCAGGCCGACATACTGTTCAGCAATCACCCGGCGACCGTTTTCAGAGTTCAGATAGTAATCCAGCTCTGACTCCATAAACCGCTTGAAGGTCGCCGCGTCCATATCGCCGGTCTCCATCTGACCAAAGTTGTGCAGCATATTACTCATCCACCAGGAGAAACGCTCGCCATTCCATACACGGCGCAGGGCGATATCAGAGTACTGACTGATACACTCAGGATCGTTCTCTTTATATACCCGGGTCATAATCTTATAGAGCGTGGCAACGTCGGATGCCGCCAGATTAAGGCCCTTAGCGCCGGTTGGCGGTACGATATGCGCAGCGTCACCCACCAGGAACAGGCGGCCATACTGCATCGGCTCACAGACGAAAGAGCGCAGCGGTGCGATACTCTTTTCGATACTAGGGCCCGTTACCAGCCCCTCAGCTACATCAGATGGCAGACGCTTTTTCAACTCATCCCAGAATGCATCATCGGACCAGTCTTCAACCTTGTCGGTCAGTGGTACCTGCAGGTAGTAGCGGGAGCGGGTTTCAGAACGCATACTCGCCAGCGCAAAACCCCGTTCATGCTTGCAGTAGATCAGTTCACTATTACATGGCGGCGTATCACTCAGCAGCCCCAGCCAGCCAAACGGATAGACCCGCTCAAACTCGGTACGCTTTTCTTCCGGAATCGTCTGACGGGAAACGCCGTGGAAGCCGTCACAGCCAGCGATGTAGTCGCACTGAAGCTCATACTGCTCTCCGGCATGCGTGAAAGTAACCGAAGGTGAATCTGACTTAACATTTAATGGCTGTACATCTGATGCTTCATAGTAGGTTGTCAGGCCAGCCGCTTCCCGGGCATCCATCAGATCCTGAGTAATCTCCACCTGACCATAACAGACCACCGTTTTACCACCGGTCAGCCCCTTCAGATCGATATGATAGCGCTTACCGTTCGCAGATATCTCAAAGCCGTCATGAACATCGCCATCGGCATCCATACGCTCGGCAACACCCGCTTCCCGCACCAGATCGGCAAACCCCTGTTCCAGTATTCCGGCACGGATACGGCCCAGTACATAATCGCCAGTTACCCGTTCCAGAATAATGTTACTGATCCCCTGCTTCGCCAGCAACTGACCCAACAGCAGACCGGAAGGGCCCGCACCAATAATAGCAACCTGCGTTTTTATAGTTTTCATAATCGTCTCTTGTCTTAACAGCATAGAACCGCAATGCAGCGCATTGACCTGGATCTATAGTGCAAGGATCAGCCGACTTAAAGAATAGATTATCAGATCGAAGGATTGTACTTTTTTGACAGTTACATTAGTAAAGGGGGGGATTGCGAGATGAATATTACAATTTGTAACGCCCTAATCAGCCGACACGTTAGCGGTCGGCTGCATTTGATTGTTAGGGCTTAAATACTTTTCCATTGAAAAATTGACTAAGGTAACCCCGTTTCTTTGAACTTCATTCTTCTTAACCGTAGTGAAGCCACGATGCTCAAAGAACGACTTAGCAACAAGTGATGCCTCGACGTGTAAGCGCATGATATTTTTGGCCCTTGCTTCATTGAGCAAACGTTCATACAGGCCGGATGCGACTCCTCTTCTCTGGAAGTCCGGGTGAGTATAAGTACAGTCAATATGACCATCATCATCTAATTCGATAAAGCCCGCTATACGACCTTCAATTAAAGCTATAAATGGTTTTTTCGCATTCAGTCGCTCAGACCAGCGCTCATAATCGACAGGGGTAGGTGCCCAAGCTTCCTTTTGCTCAGATGAATACAGCAAGGGGGAAATCGCATGAACAGATTGATGAAACAAGTCAGCAATTTCCTTAGCTTTATCTGCAGAATATGTTTGTATTTCCATAGTAGCCCTAATGCTCAGCGCAGGCGCAGCCAGCGCGAAGCGCCTTTTGTATTAATGTTGGAGCGCCACCGAGTAACACTAAAGGTGCGAAGCGTTGGCTGTCGCTCTGCCGCTACTTGATACTCATAGAGCCTTCTCCCCCCAGCTTACCGTTTTCACACTAAGCTGGAAGGCGACCAAACCAAAAGGAGAAGACCCATGAGATTTTACACTGATAATCATCCTTTTTACTGCGGTATCGACCTGCATGCACGTTCCCTGTACGTCTGTATTTTAGATGATGATGGGCAAACTGCGCTTCATAAAGAGATCAAAGCCAGACCAGAACCCCTGTTAGACCTGCTGACACCCTACCTCGGTAATGTGGTTGTCGGTGTCGAATGCATGCATTGCTGGTACTGGATTTCAGATTTCTGCCATGAACATAACATCGATTTTATCCTGGGTCACGCCCTGTATATGAAAGCGATCCATGGGGGTAAAGCCAAGAACGATCGGATCGATTCCTACAAAATTGCACATCTTATCCGGGGAGGAAACTTCCCCTTAGCCTATGTCTATCCTGCTGAGATGAGGGCAACCCGCGACCTGCTCCGCCGACGAACTCGGGTTGTACAACACGGTGCCGATCTGAAAGCCCATGTTAAAAACACGACCAGCCAGTACAACCTGCCACCGAACAACCTGAATCTACGCTATCCCAGTGCTCGAGAGCAGATGAGGCATACGTTCTCTGATGAGTCCGTGCAGAAAAGTATCGATCTGGATCTTAACATTATCGATTTTTACCATCGGCAGCTCAGCTCTATCGAGTGCTATATCGAAAAACACGCCAAACATCACAATGGCCGGGATTATCATATTTTAACCAGCTTACCCGGCATGGGACGCATACTGGCACTCACGATCCTGTATGAGATTGGAGATATTACCCGCTTTGACAGTGTTCAGAAGTTTGCCTCTTACAGCCGATTGATCAAATGCCGGGCTGAGTCCGCCGGGAAGATTTACGGTACTCAGGGTAATAAGATCGGTAACGCACACCTGAGATGGGCTTTTGGCGAAGTCGCCGTGGGTTATCTAAGAGGAAATGAGAAAGCACAGTCATATCTGGCCCGCTTACATAAACGTATGGGTAAAGCGAAGGCGCTCACCGCCCTGGCCCATAAACTGGGGCGTTGTGTTTATTTTATGCTTAAAAACCAGCAGGTATTTGATGAACAAAAATTTTTAACCGGGTGAGTCACGCAGTGGAGTGAGCTGAAGACCTAACTGGAAATATCAGAGACCGTCGAAGATCGGGTAATCACTAAACAGAAGTATCGATCTTCTGGTCCGGGCACATTAGCCCCTGGCCTTGATTAGACGCTTCACTGGCGTGCATGAATAATCAGTAAAGCGGTTTGCACCTGAACTGAGCCTGATACTAACTGGAAATCTATTCCACAGTTTTGAATAGCGCCTTTCTCAGGTTAACCGATGAATGTCTAGTACCCCCGCCTGCTTCAGGGACGATAAATAGGCTGGCACCCGTTGAGCACGGGGTAAGAGAGTCTCAATATGTGTTTGTTGCAAATTCGTTTTGGCAACCACGATGACAGACGAAGACAACTGGCTGACTGATTTATTGAAAAGCACTGGCCGCTTCGCGGCCAGATAAGAGCGTTATTGTTTATTGACTTCGGGAAGGCTCATATGTGTTATGTGCCACGGGACATCTGACCAGTGCGCTTACTCTGTACTTCACCAATATACTCGATTTCTACAATACAGCCATAGCTTTCAAAAGTTCCTGGCCACCTTGGTATCAACTTAAATTTAATGTTCACTTCTAAATCATCTCGAATATTTTTGCGCTGATCAATGCAGGGAGTAAAAGACTGCATTCGAAATACCACACCCTCAACCTCAAAGGATGAAAATCCGTTGTATGTGCGAAGAGCTGAAACTTCCCCACTTACAAATTGTAATTTCTCAGAATCTATAGACCGGACTAAGTTGAAGTATTCATAGGTGGCCCCGGCTAGAGCAGGAAACAGAAAAAACCATCCTAAATATCTAAATTTCATGATCGAAAGTCGTTCTTAGTTAGCACATAACGCCCCGCTAGAAGGCAAGCGAAGCGAGTCCTAGTGAAGGCCACGCTTTCTGTGGCCGTAACGAATTTCAGCGGTTTGTTAAGCGCTTTATACGACATAAGCACATCATCGAAATAGCTGCCGCCCAGATCGCTGAATTACCTAACATAAATGAAAATGTTTGCAGCGCATCTGTAGGATCAGGTTGGACAGCCTGAATGTTAATTAGAGGTTGTGATAAAAATTTAGCAACATTTGCAGCCAAATCGCCCGAAGTGCTCATATGGAGCGCCTCTCCCCTTATCACACTTACTTCTTCATAAGTACGAAAAATCAATAGCCCATACGTTACGACAAAATGGACCAAGACTATACCCATGAACAGCAATAGAAACTTTCTCATCGCTCTCTCATGCACTTAACGCTTAAAGCAGTTGCGCGCAGGGCGCGTCGAAATGGCTTTTCTTGTTAGCTGGCTATGCGAAAACATACAGAGCGCCTAAACCTACATATGCACAAGTAACTATTACCTTTTGCAATACTGAGCTTTTAGTAATGCACTTAACTTCATCATTTGTTTGCGCGGCCTCTAAACTTTCTAAAGTCTTCTGGTCTTTAAGGAGCAACTCAATTCTAAGGGTTGAGTAGATATAGCTCGTAAGAACAACACCAAGAATTGCGGAGGCTTGAACAGGATCACGTAGGCCAGATAGTATTTGCCAACCAAACATGAGAGAAAGGGCAAGGGTAATCCCTGTACCAATTAGCCTTCTTTTCTTCAAGAGACAAGGCATTCCTTACCAGCACCGTTTGATACGCCAGTTTTAGCTTTATTATCAAGCTGCTTTTTTCTCGATTCAATTTCAGCCTTAATACTTTGATGCGTCTCAGGGTTCTCATCTACAGGATACTTCTGTAGTGATTCCACAAGTTCTAGAGGTGACATTTCCTTTAAGTTCAACTTCGATACCTCAATTGACAGCTAACGCCCAAAGCAGCGGCGCGCGTTAGCGCGTCCAGCCCGCAGGGCGATGCTGCCTTTGCTTGTTAGGTGAAGTGCACAACATAGAACTTGTACATTAAAACCAGCTCAAAAAAGAAGACTATGCCTGCTGAGTACCAGCCTGCATTAGCCATAAGTTTACTAGTGCCCTGATAAAAGGCTCGCTTACATACGTGCACTGAATAACCTACCAGTGCAGCCCCAAAGCCCGGAGACCAACTGAAGTTACCCTCTGGAAAGCCGAGCAAAACGAACCAAAGCAACATGCCTACAATAAGGGCAGAAAGTAACCCAAAAATTACGGCGTGCACTGGCAATATTTTGGACTTACGCTCATCAGAACCAGCTAGAGCCGCGATTGCACCCAATAAGAGTACTAGATCAAAAGGGATTAGGGGTAAAACCTGCCAAAGATTTACAGACTCAAAACCACTAGCCCCGCTGAGCTTCAAAGCAACTACTGGAATATGTGCCAAACAAACAAAAATGCCCAGCACCAAATTTATTACGAATATTTTCTTGAGGCTCATTTATCACCTAACGCCCGCATAAATGGCGAGCAACTTGTTGCGAGTCCAGCGCGCACCGCGAAGCGGTGAATTTAAGCGCGCGATATTTCATGCGTTTGTTAACGAGACCAGTGTCGTCGCTTACTATTCAGATTCCGAATCTCCAGATCTAACTTTACTAGTGCTCTCTTCTTGGTCTCTAACTCAACCTTTCTGATTTCTAAGTCGATGTCTTGGATCTTGGTTTTCCAACGGAAAAATCCAATAACTAAAAGAAAAGACATCAGAGCTAGATAAAGTAGTCCAGGTATATATACTGCTGGGCGCTTAATCAGATTTAATTGCTCACCAGTATCAGAGTTAATCGCATACTCATTGAGCTTCATGCTCTTTCTGTGATTTTTAAGAGCGTGTTCAAGAAAATTCTTTTCCTGATCGATGTCCCATTCTGTTGAAGTCCAGTCAAGTTTATTCTCTTTTTCCAAGCCCTTTTCGATTGAATCAAGCCTTCTCTCTATATCGCTTACAGTAATAAGTGAAGAATAGTAAGAGGTTGATGCACTTCCTTCTTTTTCTATTTGTATGGTTATGGCAACAATCCACGTATATAAAACAACCAGACCGAAAAACATCCACATCCCAGATATAGCACAAAATTTATATAAATTGTCGGTAGGAATAGCTGGCATCCATTTCATGATTTCTCCTTATCGTTAACAGCTAGTTATAGTGCCGTTTGGCACTATAACTCCCAGGCACTATAAGCCTGAGAATTCGGCAGGCCAAAATTCAAATTCATTTTATATATCAGCAGGTTAGCAAGAATTACGAGAGGCAGTTTACAGAATTATAGTGCCTGTTGTGGCTGCGTCCCTGCCATAAACTTGCCTGAATCATAATATCCATACCCCATTAAATCAAAGAGTTAGTTCATTATTTTCAGTGTTCAAGGGAAAGGGGGTCCCCTGAATTGGGATAATTGACATATAAGGACCTGCAAACTACTGTATATAAAAACAGTTAAAAGAGATTCAGTCATGGATGACATTAGACACAAGATACCCAACAAACCCACTCGCTTTATTGAGCAACTTCGCCACCATATCCGCATCAATGGCCTGGCCTATCGAACAGAACAGACTTTGAAAATATCAGTCTTTATGGCAGAAAAACAGACACAATAAAGCCTGCAGCAAGCAGGCTTCTATGTTCAATAATATAAGTTGAATAATTGGTTGGGATAGCGAGATTGACTCGTCGCTTCGCTCGGCTGAGTCAGGCAAGTGAAACGAGACAACGTTGTACTGGTACAACGGCCCGAAGGGGAGCAACAGCGTTGCGAATAAATCCCGCTTCAGCAATGCATATAACAGGCACAAAAAAGCCTGCAGTAAGCAGGCTTTTAAGTTGAATAAATGGTCGGGATAGCGGGATTTGAACCCACGACCCCTTGCACCCCATGCAAGTGCGCTACCAGGCTGCGCTACATCCCGACACTGTGAGACCGAGGTCTCTTTAGGAGGTGGCTATATTACGCCAACCAAACCCTTCTGAAAAGGGCTATTGTGAAGTTTCTTACAACTTTATTTCACTGATTTCAGCAGCTTACGAATATCTTCCAGTTCCGTAATCGTCTGTCGAATCAATTGCTTATAGCGGGCAGTATCGTCCACCGCCTGATCGCCATTAAGCCACTGCCGGGCACCACTGATGGTATAGCCCTGATCATGCAGAAGCCCCTGAATCTGCCGAATAATCAGCACATCCTGACGCTGATAATAACGACGCCCGCTACGTTTTACCGGAGATATCTGTTCAAACTCCTGCTCCCAATACCTCAGGACATGCGCCTTGAGGTCACACAAACGCGCCACCTCACCAATGGTGAAGTAGCGCTTTGTGGGTATAGCAGGCAGATCATCCGAGACCAGATCAGTCTCCGTCATAAGCCTCAACACGTTCTTTCAGTTTCTGCCCCGGACGGAAGGTTACCACTCTGCGTGCAGAGATCGGTACCTCTTCGCCGGTTTTAGGGTTGCGCCCCGGACGCTCGCGCTTATCACGCAGGTCGAAGTTGCCAAACCCTGAGAGCTTTACCTGCTCATTCTCAGCCAGGCTCATTCGGATCTCATCAAAGAAGGCTTCCACCATCTCTTTTGCTTCCCGTTTGTTCAGCCCCAGATCTTCATACAGGCGCTCAGCCATATCCGCTTTAGTCAAAGAGCCCATCAGAATCACCCCTGTCGATTAAACTCTTAATGTAGCACCAAACTCATTTTTCAGTGCAGACACAACAAAATCAATGACTTCGTTGATCTCTTCATCGTTAAGAGTGCGCGAAGGATGCTGCCAGGTCAAGCCCAGAGCGATGCTTTTTTGACCAGGTTCGACACCTTTTCCCTGATAAACGTCAAACAGGGTCACAGCCTTGAGGTATTCCCCTCCCTGCTGCTGTGCAATTGCACGAATATCGGCAAAGGCAACGGACTCATCTACCAGCAGTGCCAGGTCACGACGGCTCTCAGGGAACTTAGACAGGCTGGTGAAACGTGGCAAACCACCATCCAGTAAAACTGCCTGTACGATCTCAAACAGGAATACCGGACCGCTCAGCCCCAGACTCTTAATCAGCTCAGGGTGCAGCGCGCCCATGTAGCCAACCGTGTCACCATTACGTTTAATCGCAGCCGACTGACCCGGATGCAGCGCCACATGCCGCTCGGCGACAAAGCTGAACTGCTCTGAACAGCCGCCCAGCGCCAACAGAGACTCCACGTCACCTTTCAGGTCGTAGAAATCAACAGAGGCGGCGTCAGCGCTCCAGCCTTCAGACTGACGCGGACCGCAGATCAGGCCTGCAACCACGTTTTCCTGAATCAGCTGCTCGCCTTCCGGCAGGAAACGCTGACCGGTTTCAAACAGACGGACACGAGACTGCTGACGATTCTGGTTATACTGCAATGCCTTAACCAGCCCCGGCCAGATCGTCGTGCGCATCACCGCCATCTCAGCAGAGATCGGGTTCGCCAGCGCCTTAGCTTCATGCTTGTCATCAAACTGCGCCGCCAGACCTTTCTCAATAAAGCTGTAAGTCACCGCTTCCTGATAGCCCCGCCCCACTAACTGAGCGCGTACGCTTTTAAGGCTTACTTCAGACTCATCGTCAGCGATCATATTCAGTTCAGCGGTCGGCACCTTAACCGGCAGGTTGTTGTAACCATAGACCCGTGCCAGCTCTTCGATCAGATCGATTTCGATACTGATATCAAAACGGTATGAGGGAACCGCCACGGTCCACTCACCGTCACCGCTACGCTCAAGCGTCATACCCAGACGGGTCAGAATCTCTTCGATCTCCAGCGCCGGCATCTCAAATGCCAGTACCTGATTCACCTTGCTCTGACGCAGTGTCACGGTCGCAGCCGCAGGCAGATACGCTTCAGACACCGCCTCGATTACCGGGCCGGCTTCACCGCCAACGATATCCAGCAACAACCGGGTCGCCCGCTCAGTCGCCTTGCGCTGCAACTGCCAGTCCACACCACGCTCATAGCGATGAGACGCATCGGTGTGCAGACCATATGAACGGGCACGGCCAGCGATACTGATTGGATTGAAATAAGCGCATTCCAGGAAAATATCCTTAGAATCAGCAGTTACGCCAGTCTCTTCACCACCGAAGATGCCCGCCATTGCCACTGCTTTTTTGTTATCCGCAATCACCAGGGTATTGTCGTTCAGTTGTGCCTCATTGCCATCCAGCAACATCAGCTTCTCACCCGGAGCAGCCTTACGCACTACAATACCGCCACTGAGTTTATTCAGATCAAAGGCATGCATCGGCTGACCCAGCTCCAGCAACACGTAGTTTGTTACGTCGACAACCGGATCAATAGAGCGGATGCCGCAACGGCGCAGCTTCTCAACCATCCACAGCGGAGTCTCAGCGGCCATATTTACATTACGGATCACCCGTCCCTGATAGCGAGGACACCCTTCGGGATCCTCCAGCGTAATCGGGAAGGTATCGTCGATTGTCGGAGCCACAACCTCAGCCTCGACAAAACTAACCGATGCTTTATTGAGTACACCGACTTCGCGGGCCAGACCGGTAATCGACAGACAATCACCGCGGTTAGGGGTCAGATCTACGTCAATAACCGCATCATCGAGGCTCAGGTATTCACGCAGACAGGTTCCTACCGGCGCATCGCCAGCCAGCTCCATAATGCCGCCATGATCATCGGAAATCCCCAGCTCGTCATCGGCACAGAGCATGCCGTAGGATTCGACCTGACGCAGTTTTGCTTTTTTAATCTTAAAATCACTGCCATCTGCGCCACTGAGTACTGCACCCACTTTAGCAAAGGCGGTTTTCAGACCGCCCCGGGCGTTCGGTGCTCCGCAGACAACCTGAAAGGTTTCGCTGCCATCGGTAACCTGACAGACCTGCAACTTGTCGGCATTAGGGTGCGGTTCGGCAGAGAGGATTTCACCGACAACAACGCCACTGAACTGACCGGCAACCGGTACAATCTCATCGACCTCAAGACCGGCCATGGTAATCTGATCAGCAATTCCCTGAGTATCTGTGGCAGGGTCTACCAGTTCACGTAACCACTTTTCACTGAATTTCATAATTCTGTTTTCCGAAAATTCTTAACAACTTTTAAACGACGTTTCCGCTTCTGATCAGTTCAACCGGTTAATTAGTTAAACTGACTCAGGAAGCGCAGATCGTTTTCAAAGAACAGGCGCAGGTCATTAACGCCATAACGCAGCATCGCCAGACGCTCTACCCCCATACCGAAGGCAAAACCGGTGTACTGCTCCGGGTCGATACCGGAATACTCAAACACTTTCGGATGCACGATACCGCAGCCCAGTACTTCCAGCCATTTACCATCACCACGGTCGATATCGACTTCGATCGAGGGCTCAGTAAACGGGAAATACGAAGGACGGAAACGTACTTTGACATCTTCTTCAAAGAACTCACGCAGGAACTGTTCCAGCGTGCCTTTGAGGTCAGCAAAGCTGATATCTTTATCGACAATCAGACCTTCCACCTGATGGAACATCGGCGAGTGAGTCTGATCGTAGTCACAACGGTAAACACGGCCCGGACAGATAATCCGGATCGGCGGTTGCTGACTTTCCATGGTCCGCACCTGAACACCTGAGGTGTGGGTCCGCAGCAGGGTGTTGGCATTGAAGTAGAAAGTATCGTGCATCGCCCGTGCCGGGTGATGTGACGGAATATTCAACGCTTCGAAGTTATGATAATCATCTTCGATCTCAGGCCCCTCAGCCACGGAATAACCGATCCGGGCAAAGAACTCTTCAATCCGCTGCAGGGTTTTCGTCACCGGATGCAAGCCGCCCAGTGACTGACCGCGGCCCGGCAGAGTGACATCAATGGTCTCCTCAGCCAGCTTAGCTTCCAGTGCTGCAGATTCCAGGTTTGCCTTACGTGCATTGAGCACATCCTGCAGCGCCTGTTTCGCTTCATTAATCTTCGCCCCTGCCTGAGGACGCTCTTCTGCGCTCAGTGCGCCCAGACCTTTCAATAGCTGGGTAAGATGACCTTTCTTACCCAGATACTGAACCCGCACCTGATCGAGATCCTGTGCGCTTGTTGCCTGTTCTGCAGCCTGCTTGCCTTGCTCAAGCAGGATTTCAATGTTTTCCATTTACCGCTCCAGATAAAAATAGGGGAAGAGTTTGCACCCTTCCCCTATTAAACGATCAGTTATTACCCTGTTATAGGTAAAGGTGTCTTACAGTGCAGCTTTAGCTTTTTCAACGATAGCAGCAAATACATTTGCTTCGTGAACAGCCAGATCAGCCAGCACCTTACGATCGATCTCGATAGATGCTTTCTTCAGACCAGCAATAAAGCGGCTGTAGGACAGACCATTGATGCGGGCAGCAGCGTTGATACGAGCAATCCACAGCGCGCGGAACTGACGCTTACGCTGACGACGGTCGCGGTATGCATACTGACCAGCTTTAATTACAGCCTGTTTTGCTACACGGAATACACGGCTGCGAGCGCCGTAGTAACCTTTAGCTTTTTTCAGGATCTTCTTGTGACGACGGTGTGCGATAACACCACGTTTTACACGTGCCATATTTCTTTCTTCCTAACTTAGAATTTGTGGTTACTACGACTTAGATGTAAGGCAGCATACGGCGGATCAGTTTCTGATCTGCAGCTGCAACTTGCAGCATTGGACGCAACTGACGCTTACGCTTAGTCGTTTTCTTAGTCAGGATGTGGCTTGTGTAAGACTGTTTGTGCTTAAAGCCATTAGCAGTCTTTTTAAAACGTTTCGCAGCACCGCTGCAAGATTTCATTTTAGGCATTACTAAATCCCCACGCATTCGTTAATTATCTTTCATCCGGATAAACAACAAAACCCGTACTTAACTCGCAGTGAGTCAGCACGGGTTTTACGCTTATGTCAGACTACTTTTTCTTTTTCGGAGCTATGACCATGATCAATTGGCGGCCTTCCATTTTCGGACGCTGCTCAACGACACCCAGCTCTTCCAGATCCTTTTCAATCCGGTTTAATAGCTGCATGCCTAACTCCTGGTGTGCCATTTCACGGCCGCGGTAACGTAGTGTTACCTTGACCTTATCGCCACCTTCTAGGAAACGTACCAGGTTGCGTAGTTTTACCTGATAATCCCCTACTTCCGTATTAGGACGGAATTTTACTTCCTTAACCTGCATCTGCGTTTGCTTCTTCTTCGCAGCATTCGCTTCTTTCTTCTTCTCGTAAAGGAACTTACCGTAATCCATCACTTTACAGACGATAGGATCAGAATCAGAAATTTGGACCAGGTCAAGGCCAACTTCTTGTGCCGCCTCTAGGGCGTCTTTAATAGGTACTACACCTATCTGTGTTCCATCTGGACCAATCAACCGACACTCGCGGGCGCTGATATTCTCATTTATAGGCGGCTTATTCCGCTCATTACGCCCTCTTCTGTTATCTCGCTTGATAGCTATATCTCCAATCTATTAATTATTCTTTGCGGCCTTTCTGGGCAACATCCTGCCTCAGATGCTCGCAAAACTCTTCAATCGACAATGTGCCGAGATCTTCACCGGTGCGGGTACGTACTGCCACAGCACCGGTTTCAACTTCCTTATCGCCGACTACCAGCAGATAAGGAACTTTATGAATTGTGTGCTCGCGGATTTTAAAGCCGATCTTCTCATTTCTCAAGTCCGCAGATGCAAAGAATCCAAGTTCTGTGAGTTTTTCTTCAAGTTCGCGACAATAATCCGCCTGTTTATCGGTAATATTCAAAATTGCCACTTGTTTGGGTGCCAGCCAGGTCGGCAAAGCACCAGCAAAGTTCTCAATCAGAATACCGATAAAGCGCTCAAATGAACCCAGAATAGCCCGGTGCAGCATAACCGGTGTTTCACGATCACCGGATTCATTAACAAACTGGGCACCCAGACGACCCGGCATGGAGAAATCGACCTGAATGGTACCGCACTGCCATACACGGCCGAGACAATCCTTCAGTGAGAACTCAACTTTAGGCCCGTAGAAAGCGCCTTCGCCAGGCAGCTCAGCCCAGTCAAGACCCGCAGCATCCAGGGCATCGCCCAGAGCTTTCTCAGCCTTATCCCAAACTTCATCAGAACCGACCCGCTTTTCGGGACGGGTAGAGAGTTTGTAGATCACTTCAGTGAAACCAAAGTCAGCATAGACTTCATGCAGGAAGTCGATAAACCGGGCAACTTCACTCTGGATATCATCTTCAGCGCAGAAGATATGCGCATCATCCTGAACAAAACCACGTACCCGCATAATGCCATGCAGCGCGCCCGACGGCTCATTCCGGTGACAGCAGCCAAACTCAGCAAGACGCAGTGGCAGATCACGGTAGGAACGCAGCCCCTGATTGAACACCTGCACATGACATGGGCAGTTCATCGGTTTAATGGCGAAATCGCGGCTCTCTGAGTGAGTAGTAAACATCTCCTCAGAAAACTTATCCCAGTGCCCGGACTTCTCCCACAGGGACCGTTCGACTACCTGTGGCGTTTTAATCTCATCATAATCATGCTTACGCTGCTTAGCGCGCATGTACTGTTCAATCGTCTGGTAGAGCTTCCAGCCATCCGGATGCCAGAACACCATACCCGGCGCTTCTTCCTGCAGATGGAACAGGTTCAGCTGCTTACCCAGTTTACGGTGATCGCGCTTTTCAGCTTCTTCCAGACGGTGCAGATACTCTTTAAGGTCTTTCTTATCGCCCCAGGCGGTACCGTAGATCCGCTGCAACATCTCATTATTGGAGTCGCCACGCCAGTAGGCGCCTGCCAGCTTCATCAGCTTAAAGACTTTAATGTGACCGGTGGAAGGTACATGCGGCCCCCGACAGAGGTCGATAAAGTCGCCCTGCGAGTAGAATGACAGGTTCTCGTCACCTGGAATCGATTCCAGCAACTCAACCTTGTATTTCTCACCCTTTTCTTCAAACAACTTAACCGCTTCATCGCGACTCATCAGCGAGCGGGACACCGGGTAGTTGGCTTTTACCAGTTCCTTCATCTGCGCTTCTATCTTTTGCAGATCCTCGGGTGTAAACGGACGCTCGTAAGCAAAGTCGTAGTAGAAACCGTCTTCGATCACCGGACCGATAGTCACCTGAGCCGTCGGGAACAGTTGCTGTACCGCCATCGCCATCAGGTGAGCACAGGAGTGACGAATCACCTCCAGACCGTCCTCATCACGGGGGGTGATAATTGCCAGCTCAGCGTCTTCAGTAATGGTGTGGGATGTATCCACCAGCTCACCATTCACTCTGCCGGCCAGGGCTACTTTAGCCAGCCCGGCGCCAATATCAGCGGCAACATCAAATACGGTAACGGCATTGGCAAACTCGCGTTTGCTGCCATCAGGAAGGGTAACTACAGGCATTGTCTATTCCTATCTGCTCAGTGCTGACCAGTACCACAGGCCACACATAAAGTTTTGTTGCTGTTACAAACCAGGTAACAGCATAAAGGCGCAATATTTTACCGGATACAGGGGTATAAAGCTATTTCAATACGATGAATTTCAGGCAGAGCGTGATTAATCAAACAGATTCGCCAGGCTATCGATCACCCGGGAACCCGGGGCTAACTTTGCTTCATCCTCAGGCCGGTATTTGCCGGTGCGAACCAATACCGCCGGCACGCCGGCATTCAGGGCTCCCAGCACATCCGCATCGACATCATCCCCGACCATCAGACACTCGTGCCGCTGATAGCCGGTTGACGCGACGGCCTGCAGAAAAAACGCCCTGCCCGGTTTGCCCATCACCAGTGCTTCTGTCCCTGCCGCCCACTCCAGCGCTTTGACAAAAGGCCCGGCATCCAGCTGTAGCCCGTCATCCGACATATAATAGCGGTTCATACCGATAGCGATCAGCGGTGCTCCGGACTGACATAACCGGAAGGCCTGATTCAGTGTCGAAAAATTGAGCCCCTCACGGGCATCTCCCAGCAGCACCGCATCGGCCTGTTCCGGCACAAAGCAATCAAACATTGCCGCGATAGTGTCAGGCAGAAGGCAATAGGGGTGCAGTCCACGCTCAACAATCAGATCGCGGGCAGCCTGCGGCGCCGTAAACAACTCCTGCGGATCGATACTGATCCCCATCCCCCGTAATTCCCGGATAATCTGTTCAGAAGACTTGCTCGCAGTATTGGTGACAAAGCGAATAGTCAGCCCTTTCTGACGGGCTTTATCCAGCGTTTCAGCCACGCCCTCTATTCGCTGGCGGCCCTGATAAATCACGCCACTGATATCCAGTAGTAATGCTCGAATCCCACTCAGCACGCAGACCACCTCCGTTAAACGTCATTCAGGAAATCTCATCTGCTAAAAAGTGTAGCTAAAGATCGGACGCTGTCATTCGTTTTCCAGATGCCTGCGGGTATAGAGAATATGTTCGGTGGCCGCAGTACGTGCAGCTTCAGCATTGCGGGCCATAATCGCCTGATGAATCGCACTGTGCTGCGAACGAATACCGTCAGGATAGCGACCATACTTTTTCAGGGTGCGGGTCAGCACCCCATAGATCGCATTGAAGAAACGGGTATAAAACAGCTGACTAAAACTGATGATCAGCAGGTGATGGGATGATTCAGCGATCATCATGTGAAAACGCAGATCCTCCTTAGCCTTTTCCAGCGTCGTTTCCCGCTGCCCCCGCTGCTGCATCTTACGATATTCTTCATCCAGCGCTTTTAGCTGAGCATCGGTGGCTCGGGTCGCCGCATAGAATGCCGCTTCGCCCTCCAGCATCGCCCTGACATCCAGCACCTGACGCTGAAATTCAGGATTATCCCCCAGTGCGGCGCCCTCCCCGACGGGCATATCAAAGTAGGGTTCCAAGAGATTTTTCACCCGGGTTTTGCCGCCATGATTAATCTCAATATAGCCTTCCGCTTCCAGTTGTCCCACCGCTTCACGCACCGTTGAACGGGACACCCTCAGGGCTTCAGACATCCGCCGCTGCGACGCCAGTTCGCCACCCGGCAACAGCTCTCCGGTAAACAAACTTTCTTTCAGTTGCTGTAACAGGATTTCGCTCAGAGTTTGATTCATCGGGTATCAATCCTGCGGTTTTACCGCCCTCCTGGTCAGACCAGTTATCAGTGTAGCATTTCTTTCCCGGCGTTCATTAACTATCTTGCATAGCATCAATGCAAAATGAAACGTTAAAAAGCAGCGCCAGAATCTGTTTCTGACGCGGCTCACCGAGTCGATAACAATAACGATGGTAAAGCCAATGCCAAATATATCCTCCGGGCCACGAGTCGGCCTGTTTGTCACCTGTCTGGCCGATATGTTCCGCCCTTCCGTCGCGTTCGCAACGGTTAAGCTACTGGAGCAGGCAGGTTGCCATGCAGAAGTTCCGAAACGACAGACCTGCTGTGGACAACCCGCTTTCAATTCGGGTGATCGTAAAACCACTGCGGATATCGCCCGCCAGACCATCGATGCTTTTGACGGCTATGAGTATGTCGTCGGGCCGTCGGGGTCCTGTATCGGTATGCTGCACTACTATCCGGAGGTATTTGCCCCCTCTGACAGCTATTACCAGCGGGCTCTGGATCTGAAAAGCCGCAGTTTTGAGATCACCTCATTTCTGTTCGATGTGATCGGCATGGACAGCCTGCAGGAACAACTGCAACAGTTACAGTTTAACCATAAGGTGACGTATCACGACTCCTGCTCCGGCCTGAGACAACTGGGCATCAAACAGCAACCCCGGCAACTGCTTCAGCAGGTTCAGGGAGTGGAGCTCGAAGAGATGGAGGAAGCTGAAACCTGCTGCGGTTTTGGCGGCACTTTCTGTGTTAAATACCCGGAAATATCCAACCGGATGGTCTCCAACAAAACTGAATTCATCAGCAACACCGATGCTCATACCGTACTGGGGGGTGATCTGGGCTGCCTGCTGAATATGGCCGGCAAGCTGAAACGCGAAGGCAAACAGGTCGAAGCCCGCCATATTGTCGAAGTCTTAGCCGGTATGACCGATACACCCGCCATTGGCGAAGCCGATTATGATCTGGCGCAACAGCTTTAAGGAGCGAGACGATGCAAATTAATACCCCGTTCTTTAAACAACGCGCCCACGATGCCCTGGCCGATGAAAATCTGCAAAAGGCACTGGGCAACCTGAAAGCCGGTTTCCCGGAGAAACGTGCCATTGCCGTTAGCCGGATGCCCGAGTTTGAACAGCTCCGGGATCAGGGCCGCGACCTGAAAAACCATATTCTTGAACACCTGGACCTCTATCTGGAGCAGTTCGAGCGCAAAGTGATCGAGAATGGCGGCCATGTCCACTGGGCCCGGACCGCCGATGATGCCAACCGGATCATTCTCGATATCTGTAAGCAGGTGGATGCAAAAACCGTCACCAAAGGTAAATCGATGGTGACAGAGGAGATCGGTCTGAACGATTTTCTCGAAGCCAACGGCGTGCAACCGGTTGAAACCGATCTGGGTGAATATATCCTGCAGCTGCGCCACGATCACCCCAGCCATATTATTGCCCCAGCCATCCACCTCAACCTGGAAGATGTCTCTGAAGCGTTCCATGCCAACCATCACCGGGAAAAATCCATGGATCCGGCGGTGCTGATGCAGGAAGCCAGGGAAGTGTTGCGGGAAAAGTTTGTTGCCGCTGACGTGGGCATTACCGGCGCCAACTTCTGTGTTGCTGAAACCGGTTCGACCATCATTGTCACCAACGAGGGCAATGGTGACCTGACCCAGACCCTGCCGAAAACCCATGTCGTGGTTACCTCAATTGAAAAAGTGGTGCCAACCCTTGAAGATATGACGCTATTTCTGCGTCTGCTGGCACGCTCAGCCACCGGTCAGGAGTTTTCGGTCTATAACACCCTGTCCACCGGGCCACGCCGTGAAGGCGATCAGGACGGACCGGAGAATTTCCATGTAGTGCTGGTCGATAACGGCCGCAGCGAGATGGTCGGCAGTGAGTTTCAGGATATGCTGCGCTGCATCCGTTGTTCCGCCTGCATGAACCACTGCCCGGTCTATGGCGCAGTCGGCGGTCACAGCTACGGCTGGGTTTACCCTGGCCCGATGGGCTCGGTACTGACACCGCAGATGATCGGTATCGAAAAAGGCGGCATGCTGCCCAACGCCTCTACTTTCTGTGGCAAGTGTGAATCGGTCTGCCCGGTGAAAATACCGCTACCAAAACTGATGCGCCACTGGCGTGAAGATGAGTTCGAGAAACACCTGCAACCCAAAGCAGCCCGTTACGGCCTGGCTGGCTGGGCATTTCTGGCCAAACGCCCGGCACTCTATAAGCCATACACCCGCATGGCCAGTTGGGTTATGAAAACCTGGGCAGGCAAAAATGGCCGGATAAAGAAACTACCACTGGCCGGCGGCTGGACCGACTGGCGTGATATGCCTGCGCCACAGGGCAAAACATTTATGCAGGCCTGGAAAGAACAACAGAAAACCGGAGAGCAGCCATGAGCGCAGAGAACAACACAGCCATGAGCCGTGCAGAGATTTTTGCCAATATTCGCCGGGGACTGAGCGGCAGCGAGAATGACAGCCAGCGACGTCAAGCCGTCGAGAATCGACTCGCCGCCAGAGCGGACAACCTGATTCCACAGCGGGCCCAACTGCCCGTTGCTGAACAGGTGGAACTGTTTAAAGCGATGGCAACGGAAGCGGTCGCCGAACTGATCGAACTCGACCATTTTGATCAGGTTCCCAGCGCCTGTGCTGACTGGCTCTCCAGTAATGGTTTCAAACAGCTGGTCAGTGCCAGTGATAAAGAACTGACTGCGCTGGACTGGAGCCCGCTGGAACAACAGCAGATAATTCGTACCGAGGGCGTGGCACAGGCCGGTGATATCGCCAGTCTGACCCTCAGCTTTGCCGGTATCGCGGAGACCGGAACCCTGATGCTGCATTCCGCAGAGCAGAGTCCTACCACGCTGAACTTTCTGCCGGATAATCACCTGGTGGTACTACACCGTTCGGCCATTGTCGGCGTCTACGAAGAGGCCTGGAAAAAACTCCGGATGAAATTCGGTAACACCATGCCACGTACCGTGAATATGATTACCGGACCGTCGCGCAGTGCCGATATTGAGCAAAAACTGCAGATGGGCGCTCACGGCCCGAAAAAACTGATCATTCTGCTGATTAACGATTAAGAAAAACATGTGCTGACCCGGAAAGCGGTCAGCACGCCCCCTCCCATACAACAGGGCGCTCTGAACGCCCTGTTCTTTCCTGATCCGCCCCCGGTCTTCCAGCTACCGACGCAAACACTGATCCATCACACCGATCTGAGTAGTGACGTAATGGTTAAATGCTCAAAAATGAGTTACTAATACCTCCCGGCCTAATAACCATACTTATACTACAGGAATGCTTTTGTGCAGGCTTTTAAGCAGTGCCATCAGGTGCACAAGTTCCATCGACACATTATCCCGACAGCTGTAATGTCACTTTTACTGCTGTGCACGCCGGTCTTCGCGATGAACCTGAGTTCAGAGCCGATCAGCCCAGTCCCCACCGACAACCGATTCAATCCGGATAAAGTCAGTCTCGGCAGAACACTGTTTCATGATCCGCGGCTCTCCTCTGATAACAGCATCAGCTGTGCCAGCTGCCACAACCTGAAACAGGGCGGAGCTGATGATGCCAAGGTATCCGTGGGTGTCAGGGGTGAACCGGGCACTGCAAATACGCCAACAGTCTTCAACAGCAGCCTTAACTTTGTTCAGTTCTGGAACGGGCGCGCAGCCGATCTGACTGAACAGGTTAACGGGCCGGTTCACAATCCGGTCGAAATGGACGCCAACTGGCCGTTAATCGTGAGTCGTTTAAGTCAGGACCCGGCGATGGGACAACGCTTTGAAGCGCTCTACCCTGATGGCGTGAATGAGGCTAATATCCGCGATGCCATCACCGAGTTTGAACGCTCCTTGTTAACACTGAATGCGCCGTTTGACCGATGGCTCAGAGGTGAAGAATCGGCCCTGAGTGATGAACAGAAAACTGGCTACCGCCTGTTTAAATCCTATGGCTGCATCAGCTGTCATCAGGGCACCAACGTGGGTGGTAATATGTATGCCCCTTTCGGGGCGGTAAAAGATATCGCAGACTATTTCAGTGAGCGGGGCACCTCACTGACCGAGACCGATCTGGGTCGGTACAGCGCAACCAATGATACCGCAGACCGATACCTGTTTAAGGTTCCCAGTCTTCGCCTGGCATCACTGACTTCCCCCTACTTCCACGATGGTTCTGTGAAAGAACTGGAAAGCGCCATAAAAATCATGGGGCGCTTCCAGTTAGGCCGCGAGATTCCTGCTGAACATATCACAGCGATCAGCAGCTTTATCGAATCCCTGCAAGGCAATCATCCGGAGCTGAACCGATGACCTGGTTCAAAACCCGGCTCTATCTCACATCGGCTGTGGCAATCATGCTGCTGGCTTTCCTGTTTTATCTACTGCATGACAACAAGTCTCAGTCTGGCCAGCAACGCTCTGAAGCTCTGTTACAGCTTCAGGTGCTGGATAACGCCCTTGATCTGGAAGTGCTGCTGATCAGTTCGATGCAGCAACAAAATTATGATGAGATCGTACGACTGACCAGACAACTGAAACGGCAGGAGACCGATCCGGATACTGCCAGTCTTTTTGTCGAGCTTCCGGCACAACTGACTGAGAAACTCAGACAATATCGCCATACGCTTGATCAACGGGCGCAGCTGGCTGAGCGGATTAAAACCGTGGCGGCTACTGTCCGTAACGGTTTGAACTATATGCCAATGCTGCTCAGGCGGATTGAAGAGAACCCTGGCGCCAGTATTGCCAGAGCCAAAGAGATCGTTAATCTGTTTTATCAGTACCATATATTCAGAAGCGATCTGGATGCCCTGGCGATTAAAAACCAGCTGAATAGTTTGGTTGAAAACGGCTCTGAAAGTATCACCGATCTGAAATTTCATATACAGGCAAACCTTATTGCACAAACCCAGCTGACCCAACTACTGGCTGAATATAAGCAGGTCCCTAATAAAACGGCGTTTAACCAGCTCTATAGCAGCTATCTGAGTTACCGTAATAAGGTTGCCCAACAGACTGAGTTTTTCAATTCGATGCTAATCGGACTGACCACAGCGCTGATACTGCTACTGACCTTTCTATATCTGCGACTTACCCGGTCACATCAACAGACCGAACAGGCCCGCATTCGCCTGAAAGATGGTGTCGATAACATCAAAGAAGCGTTCGCCCTGTTCGATGCCGGCAACCGCCTGATTCTGAGCAATCGAAACTTTTCCAGCTATTACCCCTGGATTGCACACCTTCTGAAGCCCGGCATCCACAAGGATGAAATACAGACGGCCATTGACGCTAAATGCAACTATCAGCAAGACGTTGATTCTGACCTGCGGATTGTACAGAAAATAGACAATGGCAACTACTACCTGTGCAGTAACAGCCCGACCAATGAAGGCGGCGAGGTCTGGGTAAGGGTCGACATTACCGAGACCCGGCTGAGGGAGCAGGAGTTAAGAAAACTTTCCCGGGCCCTGGAGCAAAACCCAGCGGCTGTTGTTATTACCGATATCAACGGCATGATTGAATACATTAACCCTAAAGCCGAACAGGTGAGCGGCTACACCCTGGATGAAGTGACCGGCAAGAGCCCCAGCATATTCAGCTCAGGCGATATATCCCCGATCAACTATCAGGATATGTGGCAACAGATGCTGGATGGCAAAGCCTGGCAGGGAACCTTTCTGAACCGACGCAAAAACGGCACGCTTTATTGGGAATCGGCAACCATCTCAGCGGTCCGGGACCCCAGTGGCGAAATCACCCACTTTGTCGCCGTGAAAGAGGACATTACTGAACGCCGCTCAACCGAAGAGCAGCTGAGGATGAATGCGGCAGTGTTTGAAACCACCAACGAAGGGATCATTATCACCACACCGGATGCCCGGATTATCTCTGTTAATCCCGCGTTCACCGAAATCACCGGCTATACAGCAGCAGAGGTGATCGGCAAAACGCCCCAGATGTTCCAGTCAGGCAAGCAGAAAGACTCCTTTTATCAGGAGATGTGGCAAACACTGGAACAAGAAGGCAGTTGGTCAGGCGAGGTGTGGAATAAACGCCGCGATGCTTCGGTCTATCCTCAGTGGCTATCGATCGCCGCTGTCAGAAACAGCGATGGCACGCTGGAACAGTATGTTGCCGTATTTTCTGATATGACTCAGCGCAAAGACGCCGAAGAGAAGATTCGCCAGCAAGCAAACTTTGATGCCCTCACCGACCTGCCAAACCGGACGATGCTGAAACGGGAACTGGCACGGATCCAACAACACTGCGATCAGACCGGCAGCAATTGTGCCCTGCTGTTTATCGACCTTGACCGTTTCAAAGCGGTTAACGATACCCTGGGGCACTCGGTTGGTGATGAGATGCTGCAACAGGTTAGCATCCGGCTCGCGTCAGTGATCCGCGATACCGACCTGCTGACCCGCTTCGGTGGCGATGAGTTCGTTATCGTACTGCAGAATATTGCTGAGCCGGATGATGCATCACTGACAGCACAACGGGTGATAGAGATCCTGAGTCCGCCATTCCAACTGGCGGGACGAACGCTCTATATCGGCGCCAGTGTGGGTATCTCCTGCTACCCCAGCGATGCTGGCAACGGTGATTCAATGCTGCGTAATGCGGATATGGCGATGTACCTTGCGAAAGACAGAGGCCGCAATCAATACCAGTTTTACAATGCCGAGATGCGCGAGCATGTTAAGAACCGGACCGATATGGAACAGGCATTGCGACAGGCGCTTGAACGGGATGAGTTTGAACTCTACTACCAGCCCATCTGCAACCTTGAGACTCACAGAGTGGTCTCGGTTGAGGCGTTGATTCGCTGGCATCAGCCGGGCAACGGGATTATCGGACCGGGAGCGTTTATCCCTCTGGCTGAGGAAACCGGCCTTATTCAGCCGATCGGCCTGTGGGTTTTACAACGCAGCTGCGAGCAACTTCAGCAATGGCAGGAACAGGGGATCGATGACCTCTGTTTATCAGTCAACGTCTCCAGCAACCAGCGGCAACTGGGATTCAGTGCACAGATGGCTGAAAAAATTATTAACGACGCTGGCGCTGATCCCCGAAAACTGGTGTTTGAGATAACCGAAAGCATGTTTCTCGATAGCTCTGATGAAGCGGTAACCTGGCTTAAGCAGTTTAAAGAGCTCGGTGCCAGCCTGGCGATTGATGATTTCGGCACTGGTTATTCATCGCTCAGTTACCTGAAGCAGTTCCCTATCGATAAGCTGAAGATAGACCGTGCCTTTGTTCGGGATCTGCCTGACAATAAAGAAGATGCCTCCCTTGTCAATGCGATTATCGCGATGTCACACAGTCTCAATCTGGAGCTAATTACTGAAGGGGTTGAGACTCAGGAACAACTTCAATATCTGCATCAGGCAGGCTGTGCCAATATTCAGGGTTTTCTGCTCAGTAAACCGGTAACCGCAGAACAGCTTCCGGCGGTGATCCGACAGATAGAGTTTTCTTTATCTTCACAGGCCTCCGCTGACTACGAAATCTGATTCAAAATGTAAAAACCGCCCATCGGCGGTTTTTATTTTAAAGGCGGCAACAGAGCTTAAGTGTCACGCCATTATGTCGATGTTCTGCCCCAGAGAAGACGAGGGATCGACTGCCGTCATCGCCGCACTTTCCAGCAGTTCTAAAGCCATTGCACCCTGCAGTTCAAGATTGTCTTTTGCCTTACCGGCAACCGCTGTAGCAACCTCGTGTTGCAACAGAGACTGTTGATATGCTGAAGCTGATGCTGCTGATATTTCCATAGTGGTCCCCCTCAAACATACCCGCTGTATCGGCGGTTATTGAAAAACTTTAATCTCAGATAACGGGCGCCTACTAAACGGCCATTGAGAAAACTCTCCTTACTATCTCCAAAGGGCTAAAGCAGATGACGTAATAACCCATTATTATCGCTTACTAACCTCAGATAAGGCACCACAACGCGATGTACTGCTCTAATGATACCGGACACTTGACTGAAAAACGCTCGGGCATTCATCAGCCACAATTTGCGGCACGCCTGCAATAAACAAAATGCCCAAAATAGACTTAATGACGACAAACTTCCCGTCCAGTTAACGATTATCTAAGTTGGTCTGATCTCTAATAAAAACACTATAAAGTGAGGCTCAGAGACTCAATGATCAACTGGCTCCGTCGTTTCCAGGTCACCACCAGAATTATGGGCTTAGTCATATGCCTTATCCTTGTGATGGCAGCAGAGCTCGCCTTTCTACTGGAAGAGATGCAACAACTCAAACAGGGAAGCAGACAACAGCAGCAATCGATCAGCGAGCAGAGTCAGAGGCTTGGAAAACAGAGCGAGCAAATAGACCTGCAGGCCGACACGATGCAACTGCAACAGCAGGCGCAGCATATACAAAAAACCTTCTCAGATATGATCTTTTGGTATTTTGACGGTACTGTCGCCCAATACTACGAATCGCTCAATAAAGCCGAAGCGGCTGCGGATAAGCTAAAAAGTCAGCTGGTTGCATTGAGCAGCGACGCAGAAGCCCAAAATATTGTTCGGAACATACTGACGGATCTGACCAGCTATCGGGCATTAATGACTAACGCCTGGGCCTATTCTCAGCAGGGAAAGGACAACCTTGCAAGCTTAGAGGTGACCGATGCCAACGTGCTTGCCAATACCATAAATGAGCAATTACTGGCGCTGACCAACCTGTTCCAGAACCGCCTTAAAGCGGTGAACTCCAACGTACTGAATTCACTGGAACAAACCCTTGAAACCAGCGCCATGGTTGCCAGCATCAGCAAAGCATCGGATGAAAAGATCGCCTCCACTCAATCGAGCACCCTGTTAATGTTGCTCGCCTCGGTACCCGTTGCATTTATCATTGCACTGCTTATCATCCGCTCGATTACCCGCCCTCTGAAACTGCTGCAGCAACAACTTATCTCTATCGAAGAGAATAGTGACTTAACACGCACACTCTCTGTCGATGGCCGGGATGAGATTCAGGAAATGTCGGTTGCTATACAGAAGCTTCTGGCAAAACTGCGCACAACCCTGGATGACGTCGGCGCGATGAGCACAGAATTACAACAAACCGCCGAAGACGGTTATCAGATCAGCGTCAGGACGCATGAACAGAGTATCCAGCAGCAGCAACAAAGCGAAGGCATCGCCGCCTCAGCCACTGAGCTTGAAGCCAGTGCCGAGGATATATCCAGAACGACAGGCCAGAGTCTGCAGCTGGTCAATGATGTCTCGGCAGCGGCCGAAGCCAGTCAGAAGGATGTCCAGAATACCTCGACAACCATTCAGCAATTAGCACAACAATTTGATACCGTTGATACCACCGTCATTGAACTGCTGGAACATAGCGCCGCCATCAGTGGCGTGCTGGACGTGATTCGTGGAATTGCCGGAAAAACAAACCTGCTGGCACTCAACGCAGCCATAGAAGCCGCCCGTGCGGGCGAACAAGGCAGAGGGTTTGCGGTGGTCGCCGATGAGGTCCGAACCCTGGCTCAGCATACCAACAACTCCACCAACGAAATTCAGAATATGGTTGAAGCCTTACAGAAGAGCTCCACTGTGGTCATGAGCTCTCTGGAGCAAAACCGTACTCAGGTTGACGCCGGTGTGCAACTGTCAAAACAGGCAGAGAACTCCCTTATAACGATCCTGGATAAACTCACAGCCCTCTCAGAGATGAATCAGAGCATCGCCATCATTACCCACGAACAACAACGAGCCGCACTCGGCGTCGATGAAAACGTTCAGACCGTGCACCAACTGGCGAGTAACGTAGAAAGCCATGCGGCTGACTCCCGCCAGATCAATCAAACCCTCAATACGATGGCCGAAACGCTCCGGCAACAATTAACAGAGTTTCAACACTGACCGACACTAACCACCCTGTAACCCGTTATGAAATATCACGCTGACGGGTCAGTCGGTTAGACCTTGTATATCAACACGCTCTATTTTAACAACCTCCGCAGTTCGGCACGCTTTGTCATCAGGCGATTGATAAACAGGCACGGTTTGACACTGGCATAACGCCGTAAAGTGGTGCATTATCAATCAGATAGGAAATATGGCCAGTGACAAAGCGTGCCATAAAAAACACAGCAAACCGTGCTGGCGTGTTTTCAGGGGATGAAAAACGACGTGCTTCATAATTACTCTTTCATTTTAAATAGATACAACGATCCCCTCCGCAATATTGCGGTGTCAAAACGCGCACGCACACAATTAAAATGTTAAGCCTCAATCGTACACACCTAAAGGAGTGGGAATGAAAAAGTTAGTGAAAATATTACTAGGGTTAGTAGGGGTTTTTGTTTTAGCTATTGTAGCTGTTTTCTATTTTACATCGGACATGGTTGCATCGGCAGATGAGTTCTTCACGGCCATAAAAAATAAAGATATGAACAAGGCATATACATATCTATCCGAAGACTTTCAGGCAAATACAAGTCAATCTGATTTAGAGGCTTATCTCCAAAAGAATCTCATTCACAAATTTAAGGAGGCGAGCTGGGAGTCTCGCTCCATAAATGGTGGTCGCGGTAGTCTTATTGGCTCTATAACTACTGAATCTGGCGGTGTAGTCCCGATTACATTGAGCTTCGTCAAAGGTAAAAATGGGTGGAAAATATATTCACTTCAAAAACCATCTTCTGGGATTCAGGAAGAGTCTTCACCTGTAGAAATGCCATCCGAACAAGAACAGGTTCAGCTCGTATCAAGATCTATGCGAGTATTTGCCGCCTCAGTTAATGAAAAAAGTATGGCAAAGTTCCATTCCTATGTTTCGAATTTATGGCAGCAAGAGTTTACCGTTGAAAAGTTTGATGAGGCATTTGGAGCTTTTTACAATGTGGGGGTTGACCTAACAGTTTTGGATAATTACAGCCCACAATTCAAGACCAAGCCCAGTATTGATGAAAATGGCGTTTTAGTTATTACTGGCCATTATCCAACCGAACCAAGTCAGGTGTATTTTGAGCAAAAATACGTATACGAGGGTCTAGGCTGGAAATTGGTGGGCTTTAGTACAAACATAAAATAAGACTTAATCGGGTAGCCGAGGGTCTCTAACCCTCAGCCCCCACAACACCCTGCATGCGGGTCCGCACAGGGCGTTTCATTTGCCATAGTGAAGCTTGATCCATCCATCACGTAACTCATACAACCCCTGAGATTTTAAATAGGCATTGGATAATGCCTGATTTATCCCCGGTGTTTTTGAACTGCGCCATGGGCCTTTGCTGGTAATGCCACACGCAACTGCTGCCTGAACTCGAACGCCCAGCCTCATCAGGTTTCTGACTTTGGTGCGTGGTTTTCGCCACTGTCGCCAGTAAGCCATTCTGACTCTGCGCCGTATCCAGTGATCCAGGTCGACACAGAGTTGATAGCAATTGGCGATGCCAAAGTAATTGATCCAGCCGCGTATAAATTGACTGGTCTTGAAGAGTTGGTATCGCATCGATACACCCCAGTTACGGTTCGTTAATCGTCGAACCTGCTGCTTGAACTTGTGCAGCGTTTTCGCATGCCATTGAATGCGACCTTTCTGGAACGTAAATCCCAGAAACTTGCTATCACTGGTTTTAACGACGTGGCTCTTGGTCGAGTTAACGACCAGCTTTAAACGGTTTTGCAGGTATTGGCTGATACTGCGCAATACGCGTTCACCCGCTCGCTGACTCTTTACCAGAATGGTAAAGTCATCGGCGTAACGAGCAAACTTGTGACCGCGTTTCTCCAATTCTTTGTCTAGCGGGTCGAGCATGATATTCGCCAGTAGTGGCGATAAGGGGCCACCCTGTGGAACACCTTCTCGGCTTTCCCTAAACAACTGGTTATCGATAACCCCAGCTCGAAGGTAGAGCTTGATCAACTTGAGCAAACGCTTGTCCCTGATCTTACGACCCAGGAGCGTCATCAACAGGTCATGATTCACCCGGTCAAAGAACTTAGAGAGATCAACATCCACCGCGATGCGGTGTCCCTCCTTGATGATGCCTTGTACCTGTTTAACCGCTTGTTGCCCATTTCGGCCCGGACGGAAACCATAGCTATGGTTTGAGAACTCCGGGTCGAAAATGGGCGTGAGGACTTGGGCGATGGCTTGCTGGATCACACGGTCTGTGATGGTTGGGATACCCAGTTGGCGTTTACCGCCATCCGGTTTATCTATCTCAACCCGTCTGACCGGTGAGGGGCGATAGCGTCCTGTTTCCAGTTCATTTACCACCCGTTTCCATTCGCCTGATTTCGCCCATGCGGGGAATTCATCAATGGTCATCCCATCCACTCCCGCAGCCCCCTTATTGGCTCGAACTCGCTTCCATGCAGCCTGCAGATTATCTCTTTGCAGTACCTGTTCGAATAGATCATGGCTAAAGGCTGGCTTCTTGACACGACGCTGAGTTACGTCACTGCCGGTCGGCATTCGTGTGTTCAAGTGTGACAAGGCTCCTCCTTTATACAAATGTTCAGGCCTTCACCCTATCCCAGCCATTACGCTGGGCGTTTGGCTACTACGCCGTCTGCTGACTTCTGCTTAATCACTCAGCAGGTTACCCTGCCAAGCGCTATCGATTTTCATCATTTTGCTCAAGCAGGGTGATGGGGCCTGCTTGCCGAGCCTGTTGAAACCAGTGGCTGAGAACTGGTAATTTATCGATCGCCGGTTAAGCAGATCTCCCCAGATAAGAGCATGAACTTTCGCTGCACTGCTGCATCATTTACGGTGGCCGTTAGATCACATGGCTTCGTCATCTTGTGCTGACTCGCCTCCAGCCTACGCCTCATATGATGTTTTTGTTCATCAGCACGCAGTTTTGCTAGCGGCTTCCTCCAGACCGAACCTCGCGGTTAAGCCCTTGCCATTCGCTAGTAGTTAACATCTAATAACGATTATAAATCGCTATGGATGGTGACCTTCCTACAGAGGACTTTCACCTCATTAGTTCATGCCCATGCTGGGCGTACACAAGCGCCTGCAATCTGACCTCCGACCACTGTCACCTTTTGTGCAAAACCCCGCACAAAAGGTGACAGTAGCCTCCGGCAGTTGAGGCAGGCGTTACACGTCATAAAGGAGAGTCAGCAGTGAAGCTGGATAATGTTGTCCCATGGGGGCGGTCGTTCGAGGAATATTGCTCCATCTTCGCCCTGTCGGAAGATGACTTACAAAAGCGTCTACTTGGTTGTGGTGATGGACCGGCATGCTTCAATGCGCAACTGACTCAACGTGGCGGCAATGTGATCTCTGTTGATCCTGTCTACCAATTCTCAAGCGAGCAGATCAGATCGCGTATCGAAGAGGTATATCCTCAGATCATGAGTCAGATGGAGCAAAATGCAGACAGCTATATCTGGGAAAGCATCAAAGACGTTGCGGAGTTGGGTAAGGTACGCATGGCGGCGATGCAGCGGTTTCTGTCTGACTACGATTCAGGATTGGAAGCAGGCCGGTATATCAGTGCTTCGCTTCCAAACCTCCCGTTTCAAGACCAACAGTTCGAGTTGGCGCTGTGCTCTCACTTCCTGTTCCTGTACAGCGAACATTTCGATTTAGAGCAGCATATACAGGGCATGAAAGAGCTCTGTCGAGCTGCAGCAGAGGTCCGGGTATACCCTTTGCTGTCGCTGGACAGCAAGCCGTCAAAACACCTCTCGGCGGTCATCGAAGCACTGGAAGCTGCCGGGATTCGGACATCGCTTCAGACTGTTGATTACCGGTTTCAAAGAGGGGCTACCGATATGTTGATAGCACATGCCGTGTAACAAATTGCTCAAGTACACTCCTGCTTTCCGATGGAGAGACGCCAATGCCAAAGGTTGTGATTAAAGGCTTCATTATTGTTCAAAGTATGGACCTGGAAACGGTTAAACGAGAGCTGCCCCTTCATTGTGAACTCACCCGCAAGGAGCCTGGATGTTTGCTGTTCGAAGTCACTCCCCATGAAAGTAACCAGAATCGTTTCGACGTATACGAAGAGTTTTCGAGTAAAGCGGCGTTCGAAGCGCATCAGGTTAGAGTCAAAAGCTCGCGCTGGGGCCGGATAACAGCGAATGTTGAAAGGCACTACCAAATCGTTGAGTAAACGTATAACCAGACCAGACAGCGTCTGCGAGAAAGGAATTCCAACAGTGAGAGATGAGCTGAGAGATAATATTCGTGAAGTCTGCGAGCAAAAAATACAACAGAAAGGCGAAAATGTGGGCCTTTCATTTTACGCATTCTTTAAGAATAAAAATGATCACCCAGAGCTTCTGATGGAAGCGGCAAGGTGGTGGATTGAAACCCACCAACTCGATCATTTTGAAAAGGCGGTAAAGATAAAAAGCATGGTCGAATCCGGTGTTTAGAGTTTCAGCCCTACACCTCACCCGCCAAAGCGGCATCATCCTTCAAACGTTAGCCCCGATAGGAAATTATGATATTTAGGTTCATCACTAAGGATCAGGTTCATAGGGGGTGATTCACAGATCTGACCACCTCCCTGTTCTCTGTGCCCTCTGTGGCGAAAACTGAGGTCAGGTTAAACTCTTTACTCGCAAGCATTATCAACAACGCTGCTCGGCGAACAGATTTCTGTTACTCCCATTTCCTCAACGAGCATTCCTGCGTATTTCACTGTTCAGTGCGGCCCCCAGGCGATTAAAGTAACGCTGGAACGCTGCATTAATACGCTCTCGCTGCGCTCCTCGCGGATACAGGCCCTGCTCGGCTTCGGCAGACGCTTTTGTCCCTGAGACCAAAAAATTATTCGAAATAGCCGCATCCTGAATAAAGGCTTCAAATGCCCGGGCGCAAAGTTCTTCAGCCTGGCTGTAGTAAACCTGATTCATGGCCCTGTCGACCTGAGCGGATACCTCAAACAGCTCACTGGGGGACTCACCATCCTCATCTAACATAATGTTTTTGAAACAGGCGTACAGGTCATCATTCAAGGGATGAACCACCGGCGTCGCGTCTGACAACCAGGCTTTTGAAGCAAACATTCCAGTCGGGGCATCAGCAAATGCAGTGCCTCCGAGGTAGTGATCAAGGGCATGAAACCACTCATGCGCAATACTGCCTGGCCCTGCATTTTTAGCCAGTGAGAAGCAGCGCGTCGACGGTTGATAGTGAGCCGCGACACCGGGACGCCCGCCTATCCCATATTGCAAAGACAAGTTTCCGCGCAGGGATATCAACGGCTCCGGACAGTTTAAGATGGTCATCAGATCCACCAGTGCATCATAAAACAGTCCTGCGGCGCGAACCTGTTCAGGCTGCGTCACCCAGCGCCCAATGCCGATCGATCTGAAATCAAAGCGTTTCCTGACGTCGACGAAGCTAACGGAATGCCCCTGTCGGACAACGGGTCCATGGCGATAAAATTCACGCGATAAAGTCATAACGGTAGAAATATCATAAAACCACTTTTGAGGACTTCTCTTAACGACACACGGAGGTTCCGATGCGCTACCTCAATCCCCTCTGTGTTCTCTTTAGTAAACAAAGCCGTTCACCACTTAACCACAAAGCTCATCGAGATATCAGGCCCTTCTGCCTGTCCCAGTCCCGATAGTTAAACACCTGCCCTTCCGCCCGCACATGCGCTATCGATTCCAGGTCCAGTTCGGCATAGACCCATTCCGGTCGCTCGGGTGAACCTTCCACCAGAATGCCGTTATCAGGAAAACCGTAATCCACCGGAGTATAGATACTGGCCCGACCGGTATTGATATCGACCGCTTCCGACCAGTCCGCCTGACCGAAGGTGGGTGATTGCAGCACGAAACACTGGTTCTCCAGCGCCCGGGCCTGACAGCCAATACGCACCCGGTGAAACCCGGCTTCAGTATCGGTGCAGCTGGGCACCAGTATCAGGTTCGCCCCGGCGGCAACCTGCTGACGGGCGATCATGGGAAACTCCGAGTCGTAGCAGATATTGATCCCCAGTTTACCGATATCGGAGTCGATCACTTGGATTTCGCTGCCCGCCGCCACCCGCCACTGCTCATTTTCAAAGCGGGTCATGATCAGCTTATCCTGATAACCGATTAAACCGTCAGGCCCGTAAAGGTGTGCGCGGTTACGAAATGATCCATCCGGCTGTTGCAGCGGATAGCTACTCGCCAGAATCATCAGATCAAACTGCTGTGCCAGCTCCAGATGCAGCGCCTGCCATTGAGGATAGAGTGACTGCATCGCGTCCAGTTGACCATGAAGATCTGTATAGACGGTTTCACCCAGCAATGAGGGCAGCTCCATGCTGCCATATTCAGGAAAAAGGATTAACTTAGCCCGGTTATCGGCGGCGGCTTTAACCCACCGGGTTAACTTGTCTGCAAAGTCGGACCAGTGGGAGAAAAAGCTAATATCGTATTGTGATACTGCCACTCTGACCTTATTCATCTATCGCATCCAGATTCGCTTTACGCCCGGCTGTTGATTGCAGCCGTATTGCACGTTGTCATTTTAACGGTTTGATCCAGAAGGTCATCGGCTTAGGCGACTCATGCGCTTCACCCAACTCTTTCCAACTGAAAGTGGTGTTCAGTTCCGGGTGTTTACGGTAACCCCGTTTACGCCAGAAACGGTCTAAGGGAACATAGTCAGCGGGTCGGGACGGATGATTATCGGGACGCTGCACGCCACAAAAACAGGAATAGGCAAAACCACCAATCTCCCGGGCATGGGCTTCACGCTGGTCAAAGAATTCGACACCCGCCCCCTGCCCCCGGTACGCGGAAAGCAGCACCGATTCGCCACAATAAAATACGCTGTCGATATCAAAACCGGCATCGATAAAGGGCTGCTTAACATCGGCGGTTTCATGTTCCAGCGGGATACCGGTTGAAGCACCGACCACGCTGTCACCGTCAAAGGCTAATACAATGACACTGTCGGGCGCCTGAATATAGGTCTGCAGGTAGCGCTCTTCATAGGCCAGGTCACCATCGTAGAGATAGGGCCAGTCACGAAACACCCGGATTCGCAGTTGCGCCAGCTCCGGAAGATAGCCTGCTAACGCTGCGCCTGAGAGACGCTTAAAAGTCAGCATCACGGATCAGCCTGACACCTGGGCGATCCAGTCTTCCAGATTGTAGTAGTTGGTCACCCGTGCCACCTGGCCATCGCGAATCGTAAAAAACGCGCCGGCTGGCAGGTTGTATTTCTGTCCCACTGCTTCGGGTAAGCCTTCATCGGTCGACAGGTATTCACCTAACACGGTGAACTCAACCGCAGCACGATCACCCGTCTGGTTGGTGGTAATGGAGATATTAACAATCTCTTCCCGGTAATGAGCATTCATGCGATCCATGAATTGAGAAAAGGCCTGTTTACCCACTTCCCGGCCACTCTGGTTGATATCATGAATGACATCATCGGTGAGCAAGGCTAAAAACGCATCCATGTCCTGACGGTTAAAGGCTGCGTAGTAGTCGGTTAATAACTGAACGGTTTCCTGATTCATAAAGTCCTGCCAGCACACACTGTTAACGTTGAGCGGTTAATAAAAACCCATGCGAATCATTTTATTACACAAAGGTCCGAATTCAATTACTTATAGCGCCATAGTCTGTACCGTTTCAGACAGGCGGAAGATTATGCGGCGGTGCTGCGCTGGCTACTGATCACCGGTTTTCGGTGAGCAGCTTAGTGATAAAAATAGTCCGTTAACCCGCCAAACCGGGTAGCCAGAAAATGAACGAATCCAACCACACTCTCATATCTGTCACAATACTGTCAGATAATAGCTATTTTTAGCTTATCCACTCTGAATATGATGAACGTCTTAACTATCTTTAAACAATTTTTCCTGCTCGGCTGGATCAGCTTTGGCGGGCCCGCCGCCCATATCGGCTATTTCCGCACAACATTTGTCGATAAGCTCAACTGGCTGAGTGACAAAGACTACGCTCAACTGGTTGCCCTGAGTCAGTTTCTGCCTGGCCCCGGATCGAGTCAGGTAGGCTTTGCCCTGGGCTATCAACGGGGTGGACTGGCTGGCGCGATCGCCGCATTTTGCGGCTTTACCCTGCCCTCTGTCCTGTTGATGCTGGCACTGGCAATACTCAGCAACTCAGTGACCGACAGCACCCTGTTTCAGGGTGTTATCCATGGTCTTAAGCTGCTGGCGGTTGTGGTCGTCGCCGATGCCACGCTGAGCATGGCCGGTAACTTTTGCAGAACAAAACTTACCTCTGCAATCGCAGTTGCAACCGCCGCTGTACTGCTGTTTATGCCCGGACTATGGAGCCAGACCGGGGTACTGATTCTGGCGGCTATCTCAGGCTTTATCTGGTTAAAATCCAGAACAGTCAATTTAGACGCTGAAGATGTGCCAGAAAAAACATCTGTAAACGCAGCTCATATTCCACTGATCTTATTTGTCGTGTTGTTGTTCGGCCTGCCTTTACTGGCACACTTGAGCCTTGCGGTTAAAATCTTCTCTGACTTTTATCAGGCCGGCAGTCTGGTGTTCGGTGGAGGTCATGTGGTGCTGCCATTGCTGCAGAATATCGTTGGTGACCAGCTCGGTAACGATAGCTTTATCACCGGCTATGCCGCCGCTCAGGCGGTGCCCGGGCCGATGTTTACCCTGGCCACTTACCTCGGTTATCAGCTATTGCCGGAGACCCCCATCATTGGCGCACTGATCGCCACTGCCGGCGTCTTTCTGCCCGGTTTTCTGCTACTGCTGGGGGTGTTGAAGAACTGGCATTTACTGGCGGAAAACCCCAGCCTCAGTGGTGCAATAAACGGCGTGAACGCGGCAGTCGTCGGGCTGCTGTTAAGTGCCCTGTATCAGCCAGTGTTTATCTCCGCCGTCCACAGCGCAACCGATTTTGCCCTGGTGATCAGCGGATTTTTTCTGCTGAGGATATTGAAACTGCCGATTATGGGACTGGTTGGTCTGGCGATTATTGGAGGCGTGCTTGAGAGCGCTTTTTGACGGTGCTCTTGAGTCAGTTCTTGGATGAGTTCTTGGATGAGTTCTTGGATGAGTTCTTGAGGCTCTTAAGAGAGCTCTTGTAGACAGTCATTAACGTTTAATTTTAAAACAGAGCTCCACACGGATTACACACAAGCAACGCTGATTGAAATTCCTGGCTTACGGATACGCAGACACTTTTACGTCTAAGCCTGTCCCGGTATCAGCCAGGCACAAAAAAGCCCCCTTCATTTCTGAAGGAGGCTTTTTTAAAAGCAGCTGAGATTACTCAGCTTTTTTAGCAGGTGCTTTAGCAACTGGCGCTGCAGCTTCTGTACCTTCAGTCAGGATAGCCTGAACTTCAGCAAAGTAAGCCTTAGTGCTTTCTGTAGCTGCCAGCGCTTCGGCCTGCAGTGCTTCAATCTTAGCCTTAGCTTCTTCAGACTTATAAGTCACAAAAGAAGTGAAGGCTTCAACGTCTTTGATTGAAGAGAAAGCTGCGAAATCAGCTTGTGCCTGAGCAATTTGCTGTTCGATAGCAGCTTTCTGAGCTTCGAATGCCTTAGTAAAGGTTGCAGTGTTCAGTTCGATCAGCTTCTGAACAGGAGCGCCAAAAGCAGAGAAGTCAGCAGCAGGAATATTCTGGAACATGATGTGTACCCATATAGAAATTTAGTAGATGGAGTGATGGTATAGCGCCTTATGTTGCAGTGCAACAATTATCTTTGTGTTTGCCAATAATATTTTCTTAAACATCTAAATTGAAAGAAGATGTCTCAACCAGTAATTTTTTGTGCGGATGCTAAATACACTGTAATTACAGGTTCTTAACTGTGGTTACCGCATTATTTTACTCCGGAAGGAGTACGAATACGGGAGTATAAACAAGACAGATATTTTTTTAGCTACAACCTCTTGCAAACATAAGAGGGCCGGTTTACCGGAGATAGATCACAATAAAATCTTTCAGCTCTCAATCACCCCACTATTCGCCTTGTTCTCTGAGTTCTCTGTGCTTTCAATCGGCACCTGCTGCGGCGTGAATCGAAAAAACAGATCATCTCTCTACCCGCGTGTTTGATGACTATAATTTTCTGTACAGGAGGCCTTTCCAGAGCCTTCTGTCAAGTGAGGCATCTGAAGTGACCAAATATAAACCCAGATGGGAGTCAGATCATGAGTCTTACAAATATTGTTCAAAGAGGATGGGATGCACTCGGCGCCGGTGATTTTGATGGTTTGGTAACCGATTATATTGAAGAAATGATATTTATTATGCCCGGCCAAACCGATGTCCTTAAGGGGCGAAGAGCGTTTCGAGAGGCGCTGAATAGTCTTGGGACAATTCTCCCACCAGGATTCGAGATCACCGGACTGCGCAATATAGAGGGGGATAATGAAGTCGTCTCGATCGTAGAATGGAAATCATCGAAGATTACAGCTTCACAGCTCTCTGTACTTTTCAGGTTTGACGGTGACAAGATTTACGAGGAGCACTGGTTCATCGATACAGAGCAATGGAAAAGCGCTTTTTGAGCGCTGCTTTTCCATTATGAACAGGATGATATTTGGGGGGAGTGTAATCACGCTTAGAAGACAAAAGGAGCACTGTTCACCCCCAAATCTCTTCCTCTGTGTCCTCTGTGGTAAACCGCACCTCAAGCCTATATCCGACTAATCTTTGCTGCAAGATTCTCGCAGGAGAACATCAGCCAGCGATCATCAGAATAGTTTCAGCCATCAGGATTGCCCACAGAGTCAGACCTTACCTTGCCTTCCGTTTCCTGTTATCCCGCCTGATAGCGGTGCAGCCATAACCGACAGACTCCGCTGCGGCACCAGCGCGACGGCCCAATATCAATCTGCCGGGAACAGGCTGCAGCACTGCTAAAGCAGGCTGGATATCGTTAACCCTTAAAACAGATCGATCTGCGGGGCATACAGGGCTTCAAAACTATCATCCAGAAACATCAGAATGCTGTCCGCCACCGGGGTCAGCTGGCGATCAAGGTAGTGCTGATAGTCGATGGGAGAACGGGCAAACAGCAGTGGCTCCGGGCCATTGACCGTGATCAGATACTCAATATACATACCGGCTGTGAAAGGCCGGTTCTTGCCCTCTTTGGCAAACTGGTCCTGCGCTTTCTGCGCCGCCTGCACATGGGGTGGGCGGTTTTTACTGTACTCATCCAGCGGCCGTCGCAGCCGCTTACGGTACACCAGTTCGCTGTCCAGCTCGCCGGTTTTCAACTGGCTGACAATCTGTTTGAGATAACCGGCATAGGGGGTATCGCTGAAAATCAACCGATAAAGCTCCCGCTGTACCCGCCGCGCCAGCGGCGTCCAGTCGGAACGAACCGACTCCAGCCCTTTAAAAATAAGCTCCTCGGTTCCATCAGAAAAATGGCGGATACCAGCATAGCGTTTCTTGGTACCTTTCTCCGAGTGGCGCATGGTGGGCATCAGGAAGCGACGGTAGTGGGTTTCATACTCCAGCTCCAGATGACAGGTCAGGCCGAAATGCTGCTGCACCTCATCCTGCCACCAGCGGTTCAGAAACTGTTCCAGCCTGCGGCCTTCCTGTGGTGCCTGATCCACCGGGAAATCATCCCCCAGCCAGACAAACACCGAATCGGTATCTCCGTAGATCACCTGATAACCAAACTGTTCCTCAATCTTCGCTTTGGTGCGGGTGAGAATCTCATGGCCCCGCAGGGTAATGGAGCCGGACAATCGCTGATCAAAAAAGCGACAGACATCGGATCCCAGCACCCCGTAGAAGCTGTTCATAATGATCTTAATCGCCTGGGACAGCGGCGCATTTTTCTCCGCTTTTGCCCGGTCCCTCGCCTGCCACAGACGTTCGATAATATCCGGCAGAATCGCCTCTTTGCGGGAGAAGATCGCGTGGTTAAAGCCCGGCACCAGATCCCCGGGATCACACTCGGTCCCGGTTCCTTCAGCCAGGGCATAGGGGTCCACCATAAAGGTGCGGATAATACTTGGGTACAGGCTCTTAAAATCGAGCACCAGCACCTGATGGTAGAGACCCGGACGGGAATCCATCACATAGCCGCCCGGGGCACCCATCTGCGACTCTCCGGAGGCATACACCGGGGCCACATAACCTTTGCGATGCAGGCGTGGCAGATACAGGTTATCAAAAGACGCCGCCGATCCCCCGACCTTATCCAGTGGCAGACCGGTGAGACGGCTGCGTTCAACCAGATAGTGCAGCAGCTGAGCATGTTCAAAGATATCCCATACCAGCTTGCAGTCTTCCAGATTGTATTCTGCCAGCCGCCGGGGGTCTTCCCGGTAGACCTGCTGAATCTCCTCACCCCGGTTAAGACCTTCATCCATCTGCTGTCCCAGCAGCTTGCCGCGATCCAGCATCTGATTGGAGACATACTCCAGCGAGAAGCTTTCGAAATGCCAGGTGGCACCTTTCAGGGTATCGATACCATCCAGAACCACGCGTCCGGCGATACGACAGAACCATTTGCCGCTGGCCGATTCAATCACCTGAATACGACTGCCGTCACGGCCAAGGTTCAGTTGCACCTGCAGCCGTCTGGCCCGTTCCTGCAGCACCCGAAAATCGAAACCGACCACATTCCAACCAATAAAGATATCCGGGTCACAGCGCTGTACTTCCCGGACAAACGCCTGCAGCAGTGCCCGTTCATCGTTAACATATTCAAGCCAGGGTTCATTCTGCCCTTCACCGACAATCAGCACCTTACGCAGCTGATCGGAATAGAGACCGATAGAGAAGATCCTGTCTGCGCGCATGGTGGTTTCGATATCCACCGATAGCATGGTCAGCCGGGGTTCTATATCCGCCGGCTGCAGCTTTACCGTCGGCCCGCTGACACGTACCCGGGCGCTGTCCTGAATAAAGCGTTCCATCAGAAACCGGTCAACCGGGCGAATATCCTCTTCGATCATCGGAATCGCATAGGTTTGCAGCAGATCGGTCAGTTGGCGGTAGGTTGTCAGCGAGTTACTATACAGACCACAGACAGGGCGTTGCTGGAGATCTTTCAGTGGCAGTGACTGGAGTCGCCAGCCAGGCGTGGATGCAGAGGTCTGTTTAAGCTGCGAGCTCAACAGCGACTCAATCCGGTCTACATCCTCCTCAAGCACAAAGAACACCCCCTCCTGAGCCGCAACCGTCACCGGCAGCGCATCATTCCCGGCTTTCAGCCAGAACTGGAAGCTGATCCCCTCCGGAGTATCAAGCTGCTGCCGGGTCAGAATAAAGCCGCTGATATCAGCCGCTTCAGCCGTGAGATCCTGCGGTCCCCGCACCCTTTCAGCCAAACGGACTGATCACTTCCAGTCCGGGAAAACGCCGTTTAACCTCAGCCTCGGCATCGGCGGTAAACAGCAGTTTCAGGTTGGGACCGGCATCCATGGTAAAGTAGACTTCGACCCCTTCAGCACGGGCCTGCCAGATAGCCTGCATAGCGGCAACCGAATCTGGCTGCCAATACAACAGTGGCGGCCAGGAGGCGATCATCGTGGCATGCATCGACAGGGCATTCTGTTCGGAGGTTTCCCCCAGACGGGTAAAATCCTGTTCCGCAATCGCCTGATGCAACCGTTCAAGATCAGCGGCCGCCTGGAGTGGCCAGCTCTGATACAGGTGCGCGGTTTCCACGGTACGGTTCATCCCGGAACGGGAATCGACCGCTTTTTCACCAGTACTGACTTTCACCAGTCCGATCCGCAGTTCCGTCCAACGGCTATCTAACGGCAGCGCAAAGCTATCCATACCGTCTTCGCGAATCCCCATTTGCCACTCGACGAAACCTTCATAGAGGGAGCGACTGGCACTGCCGCTGCCCATGCGGGCAAAGGCTGACAGCACCTGAGGTTCCAGATTAAGGCCATAAAACCGGTCTACCGCCAGCATCAGCGCGGCAAAGCCGGACGCAGATGACGCCAGTCCCGCAGCCGTGGGAATATTGTTTTCGGTTTCCACTTTAACCCGGTGATCCGCATCACGACGAAACAGGTCGATAAAGGCGATCACCTTACGGGCGAATTTATCGCCAGTGGCCAGGCGCGCACCGTTCAGCCAGACCTGATCCTGATCGCTGACCGAGATACGGGTCTTTGTACCCAGGTGGGCCAGAGAGATCGATAAGCTGCTGTTAACCGGCAGGTTCAGCTCAGCATCACGCTTACCCCAATATTTGCACAGCGCGATATTACTCGGCGCAAACACAGTGTCAGTGCTATCTGCCACCGGCGTAACACTGGCTGGCAGATAGTGTGCGATCACGCACTCTTTGGTCAACGCCTGCTGCGTCACAGAATCAGATATACTCAACGGTTACACCCTCCGCAGATACAGTTACGGGAATCTGTTCATAGGCCAGTTGCAGATTAGCGGGACACCCCAGTGCAAGGACGCAATCTCCCAGACCCGATCCGGATATCTTCGCCCCCAGCACCTCAGGCTCACTGCGCAGGGTGTAGATAATCTCGGCCAGCTGGCGGTCATTCACACCCAGCGCATCCATCAGCCCCTGATAGATGTTCATCAGCCGGCCAAACTGCGACCAGTCGGCACTGTCAACCGCCTGTTCAGCCTGCTCAGTGGTTTGCCCCATCAGACGATACAAGCCGTCATAAAGCTCTGGGGAGTGAGCGGCAAAACCTTCCACCCGCTTCAACACATCCGGCGTCTTCATCTTATAACCGACATAATAAAGACTGATGGCAGGTATGCCCTGCAACCTTTTAATCCGGGGCGCCACATCAGCGCTGCCGACGGTATAGCCCACAACCCCGCCAAACACTGCAGCGACCAGATCGGTACCGGATCCCCGGCCATCCTGAACCTGGTGAACTACCGCCAGCGCTTCAGTAAACAGGGCCTGTGAATCATCACAATCGTTACCGATAAATGCCTGCAGTGCGGTTACGACCGCTGCGGTGACTGCTGCAGAAGATCCAAGCCCAACTGTATGGGAAAATTCTGAACGTATCTGCAGATCAAAACCAGTCGACAGCTGAGCAGATTGTCGCTCGATAGCCGAGAGTACAAAGCTGAGTTCAGGCTCTGGCCTGAGTGCATCCAGGTTCGAACGGTATTGGGCGAGTGCCGAGTCGATAGTAACAATCCGGTCTGCTCGGGGAGACAGCTCAACAGTAATACGCTTATCCACCGCACAGGCCAGCGCCCGCTGACCAAACAGCACAGCGTGCTCACCCATCAGCATCAGACTGCCGGGTGCAGTCACCTTAATCCTCAAGTCGGGCTCCCTCGCTATCCTCTTCAATAACCATAAAACTGTAGCCGCCTTGCTGGCACAGTGCTGCCAGATCAACTCCCGGGGCAAAACAGATCAAAGCACCGGCAGAATCCCCGGATACTGCACCGGCACCACTCACTTTAGCGGCCCCCCCCTGCTTTTCCAGCGCAGCGATAAACTGCTGTACCGGCTCAGGTACGACACCAATGGTAGTCAGTAAACGGTGGTTTTCCCGAATCAGTTGCCGCGGGTCATCCCCCTTAACAATAGCAGCGCTCAGCGCCCGGGTCACTGTGGTGAAATCCTGCCAGATAGACGATTCACTAAAACGTTTACGGACAAAATCGACACACTCACCGGTACCGGCTTCGGGGGCACCGGTGTGAATATAATACCAACCTGCTGCCAACTTCACCGTCAACTGCCTAACCTGACCCGTTTCCACCTCAACCAGTCCGCCATAGCTCACGGTGGCGGCATCGATCAGTCCACCCCGGCCATGACAGAGGCGCTCACAATAGCGCACCCGCTGAAACAGTTCAGGCGTATCCAGTGGCTGAGAATAAAGTGACTGACCCAGGGTGGTGACGGCGGCGCTGAGGGCTGCGGAAGATCCCATACCGGAACCTAACGGCAACTGAGAATGGATCTCCAGTTGTAAACCGGTTTTCGGATCGACGTCTGTCAAACACTGGCTAAGAGCATAAAGCGCCAACTGATGGGGCGCTTCGAGAATCTCACCTGCCCCCAGCAGCCCCTGCTCATATTGGCTATAGCGGAGATTCAGACGTTCAGTCAGTTGCCTCAGTTCAGACCAGCTCAGCTGTGTCTGCCAACCCGCATCGGGCAACCGCAGACTCAGTCCATCAATTGGGGAGAATAGAGTGTGACAGTGGATATAGCGGTTAACCGCCAGTGCGATAGCCGGTGCCCCGTAAACTGCCGAGTGTTCTCCACTGAGAATCAGTTTACCGGGGGCGCAGGCCTTCATGGGAAAGGTTCCTTAGCAGGAGATATATTCACGCTTATGATGGGAGATGCCCGCCAGGCGGAAGCGACCGGTGGTACCTTCCGTCTTGGTATGTACCCCACCATCAACCGGATCGGTATCGTTGTACAGTTCCAGATACTCTTCGTAGCTCACTTCACTGCGGGCGTCCAGCATCGACTGATGCCTGTCCCCGTGAAGGTATTTCTCATAGCCGGAGACAATTTTTCCAGAAAAGAACTCTGCCACCGAACCGGAACCATAACTGAAAAAGCCGACCCGTTTACCCGCCAGGTTTTGCTTACAGTTTTCCAGCAGAGAAGCCAGACCGATATACATCGAAGCGGTGTAGCTGTTGCCGATAATACGGTTATACAGCAGGGTGTCCTCAACCTGAAGATCGAGCAACTCAGGGGTCAGAACACTGTTATTGATCCGCGCCAGATGTTTGTGCGCTTTCTGTGCCATACGGGTAAATGGCAGGTGATAACAGAAATGCTGAAAATCAGTGAACGCCAGGGAGCTGACTTCACGAAAGTGTTCCCAGGCATGCTTCAGCGATTGCAGATAGATTTTGGTTGAGTACTTACCATCCACCAGCGCGGTTGAACGGTAGTTCGGACGCCAGAAATCCATCACATCTTCGGTGTGATTACCGACTTCAGGATCCAGTTCCACCAGCCGGGGGCTGGCTGCAATCAGCAGTGCGACTGCGCCACATCCCTGAGTCGCCTCTCCTGAGGTCCCCAAATCATATCGGGCCACATCAGAAGCGATCACCAACACCTTCTTTTCTGGCTGACGGGCAACCAGAGCGCAGGCCATCTGAATCGCGGCCGTTGCACTGTAGCAGGCCTGCTTCAGCTCGACGACACGACACCGGGAGGTCAGACCAAGCAACCGATGCACATAGACACCCGCGGACTTAGACTGATCGATACCGGTTTCGGTGGCGAACATGACCGTGCTGATGGCATCCGGTCCAACCCGTTCAATCAGAGGCAGGGCTGCATTTGCCGCCATCGTAACGACATCTTCATCCGGGGCAGGCATCCCCATCTTCTCCTGCCCTATACCCTGATAATATTTTTCAGCATCGATCTCCTGGACCATTGCCAGGTTTTTCAGATCCAGAAAATAATTGGAGGTGTAAAAGCTGATTTCATCAATACCGACGGACATACGTACTTAAAATCCTCAACGCTCGCCCAGAATGAGAGCCCGATTCATAAATAAACTATTAACATCCGGCATTCCCAGCAAAAACATAGCTGTGGTGAATTCACGCCGGCGTTGCTCTATTACCCTGACCACTGAATCGGCGGAATCCATTGCCGGTTTCAGGAACGGTGCGGCCATGCCGCAGAGCGAGGCGCCGAGTATAACAGATTTAACCATATCAATCCCATCCCTGAGACCGCCACTGGCGATGAAACCTGCACTATTTTGATACGGCTGAGCCAGTTTAAGGGCCTGCGGCGTCGGAATTCCCCAATCCTGGAAGCAGAGCCCCAGATCATCACCGCTTTTTTCACTGCGATGATGCTCAATGCGACTCCATGACGTCCCGCCTGAACCGGCCAGATCAAACCAGCGTATACCCGCGGCGATTCCCATTTCGATATCTGCAGGTGATAACCCCGCCCCCACCTCTTTCAGCAATACCGGTTTGTTCAGTCCCGTTGCAATGGCGGCAATCTTTTCCCGCAGACCAGAGAAGTCAGTATCGCCCTCCGGCTGCACCGCCTCCTGAAGCGGGTTCAGGTGCAGATACAGACCATCAGCCCCCAGCAGATCAACGGCGCGCTGACACTGATCAAGGGAGAAATCATAATTCAGCTGCACTGCGCCGATATTCCCCAACAGCACAGTATTCGGCGCATATGACCGCAGATCAAAGCTTTCACGCGCGGATGGCTGAGTAAACATAACCCGCTGCGACCCTACCGCCAGCGCGACACCGGTCCGTTCCGCAGCTTCAGCCAGATTGCGATTGATAGTTTTAATCAGAGAGTGATCACCACCGGTCATGGAAGAGATCAGCAGCGGAAAGCTGAGCCTTTTACCGAGAAACTCGACCGAAGTATCGATCTGCTCCAGCGCCAGCTCAGGTAACCCCCGGTGGATGAGGTGGATCTGGTCAAAAAAACGACCGTCACGATCCGTCAGCGGATCTTTCTCAATCGCCCGGATATGCTCAATTTTTCGGTCGTTGGTCTGATCAGACATCAGCGTTCCATTTTAAGATGAGATTCCATCAACTCGCCCGGATTGGTCTGAGCGGCCATCAAAGACAGCTCACCACAAAGCACTGTGGCGGCGCAGATAGCCGCAAGCCTGCGGGCATTTTCACCCGGCTCGCGAGATTCTTTACACCCGAGAGCGGCCAGATTTTGTTCGACAAAGTCGATCCCTTTACCGTTACCGACGCTACCCACAATCAGGTTAGGCAGAGTACAGGAGAAATACAGATCGCCATTACGCACCTCGGCATGCACAATCCCCTGTGATCCTTCAACAATATTAGCGGCATCCTGACCCGTGGCCAGATAAAAAGCCAGCAACATATTGGCATAGTGGGCATTAGCACTGCGCAATCCGCCCGCCAGCATGGTACCAATTAGGTTTTTCTTGATATTCAGATCAACCACTTTTTCAGGCGTGGTTTTAAGCCGTCGCTCACAGAGATCACGGGGAATCAGAATCTCACTGATCACATATTTACCCCGCCCCAGAATTCCGTTAACCGCGGTCGCTTTCTTATCTGAACAGTAGTTTGCCGAAATCGAAGAGTAACGCAGCTGTGGGTATTCACTCAGAATCCACGGAATCAGTTTATCCGCGGCATTGGTCACCATATTATGACCCGAGGCATCCCCGGTGGTGAACTCCAGACGCAGATAGATCAGGTTAGCAACAATCTGACTATTCATATCGATCAGTTTGGCAAACCGGCTGGTCGTTGCCACAACCTGATTAAGATCATCCTGACGGGCTTTAATCGACTCCAGCGCAGTGTAAGCCTCGAGCGCGTCATCCGCCTCAAGCAGAATCGAACGACTCATACGCTCATCGACAACAGTGGTCTTGATACCCTCGTCAGTCAGCGCTGAGATACGCGCTCCCCGGCCGACAGAGGGCCAGAGCGGGGTTTCGTAGGTCGCCAAAGGCACTGAAACTTTTTCGTTCAGCACATGTCCGCTGATTTTAATCGGCCCGACGGTACGCATTGGAATCGGTGCTTGCTGAACTTTATGGGATTTCATAATCTCTCGGTACAATAAAAAAGGGCTGCCGCGATCATTATGAGTATGATCTGCACTGCAACCCTTCAGGAAGCTCGTTTAGAGGGGGGATTTTATATAGCCACTCTTCATTATGCAATCGAAGCACTATCGACAAACTCCGGTGCCATGACACAGATCAGCCGCTAATTTGTCCCCAAACTGCCAGCGCAGACTTGACCCACCGGAAGAATGGCCGCCATACTTAGCGTTATTCAATCTATCAGACCAGCGGAACCCGGGCCTATGCTCTATGCAATCAGAAATGAACAGGGACAGATCACCTCTCTGTCTGCACACCCTGCTGAGAACTCAACGGTCGCCAATATTGCCGACCCGGAAGTCATTAACTTCCTCTCCAGCAATAATAACGAGACTGAAAGTCCGCAAGAGATTCTGAATAAGACCGACTCAGAAGTCAGCCGGATTATTGAAGACCTGATCGATCTGCTGATCGCCAAACAAACCATTCTGTTCACTGACCTGCCAGAAGCCGCACAGCAGAAACTGCTGGCCCGTAAGCTGGCCCGTTCCGCTTATGACGTCGATGAGAATGATCGGCCGGTTATGGAAAACTCTATTCTCGGCGATGACGACAGTATTTTATTCTGAATTCAAAACAGCAGGCTTAAGCACGAAGGTCGTCACACTAAGCTAGTTACAAGCGTCAGATATTCTCTTCAACTTCACGCTTAACGTCTACCATCGCTTTGATCATATCGGCACACCTGTCAGACAGCGACAGGTAACGTTTCTGTTGACGCAGACTCAGCGCCCCATAGTTAATACCGTAGAGCGCATTATCACACTGCAGTAATAATTCTGCCCGCTCCCCCCCGGGACGGCGAGCCTGCTCGAGCGCAGCCTGCACCAGATTCAGTGTCAGACTTGGATTATTGGGCAGGATACTATCAGCACGTACAAAAAATCTGAGCGCTTTCTGATAATCCTTCTTACGATAGCAAAGCATCCCCTGGATATTGAGTTTCCCCCACTCCAGCGCTGAACTGTCCCGATTGACATGCTGCTTCATCGCCTGGGCATCGGTTTCCACCGAGGTACCCTCCATACCTTCCAGAAAGGGCTCCACCCACTCGGCCTTCTCAGTCAGCTCAAGCTCACAGAACAGATCAAACGCATTACGAGCGGCAAAATTGGCACGCTCCTGCGCTCCGGCACGACGATACACCTGCGCAGCCATCAGGCGCGATTTAAATTGCACGACAGGCTCACCCGGAAACGCCAGCACCACGTCCTCAAGCGTCCGGATCGCATGCTCTTCTATACCCCGGTCAAAATTATCCCGGGCCAGTAGCGCAGAGACCAGACTGAAGTAATAGTCATCCGACTGAAAACTGCTTTGCCGGGAATGCCGAATCGCACTGCCATAGGCTTCAACCGCTACATTCCACTCCTGATTCTGGGCCGCCAGACTGCCCAGAGTCCCCAAAAGCTCGGGTACCGTGGGCTGTAACATAACCGCTTTACGCAGCAAACTGATTGCATCTCCCCGCTCACCCAATGCACGGTAAGTCCGTGCCAACCAGGTATAGGCCTCGACACAGAAATGAGAATCATCGATCACCTGCTGCAGAACCTGACGGGCACTCAGATAATCCCCCTGATGACATAGCGCCATCCCCTGCCCTACCTGAGCCCAGGGTTGCACACGCTGAGCAACGATAGCACCAAACAGCTGTTCAGCGTCGGCATAGCCCCCCTTTTCAAGCAGGATAATGCCCCGCATTCGCTGGATATAAAGTCTCAGTGCCGGATAACTCTGGGTCAGCTTGTCACACATCAACAAAGCCTCTTGCCGCTGCCCCTGATCGAGCAACTCATCAAGTGGCTGCATCACCTGCTTAACCCGCATGATTTTTTCTAAACGAAAGCGCACCTTAGGCTCGGCGTAGGGCTTAGAAATATAGGTATCGGGAGAACTATCCAGGGAACCGAACAGCAACTTAGAGCGCTCAGGGTCAACAATCAGAGAGTAAATTGTGGAAAACTGACGGATCCCCTCAGCAGTCGCTTCCTGAATCAGCTGAAGACCATTCTTATGGTCCTTGCCCAGGTCGAACAATACAAAGCAGATGTCGTAATGCTTCTCTCGCAGCAGCACCAGAGCCATATTGACAGATGAGGCGACCTGAATGTCAGCCACACCCATACTCCCCAGGATCATCTTGAGCTCAGCAAGATCTTCCAGGCGGTTATCAACAATCAGAACTTTTTTATCCGAGTAGCTGATTTCCATAAGTCCTACATCAGAATGGAATTTATCAAAGTATCATATAAATCAGATAATTATCAAAGTAGTCCAGAGACAAAAAAACCCCGATATGGGTACATATCAGGGCTTTTCATGCATATAGCAAAATCAGCCGTTCAGCAGATCCCGACCTTTACTGGCAGCGATACGCATACGCAGCGCATTCAGCTTGATAAAGCCGGCTGCATCTTTCTGATCGTAAGAGCCTGCATCATCTTCAAACGTTGCGATACTCTCGTCGAAAAGACTGTTTTCAGAGCGACGACCGACAACAATAACGTTGCCCTTATAAAGCTTAAGGCGTACATCACCATTAACGTTACGCTGAGAGAAGTCAATCATCTGCTGCATCATCTTACGCTCTTCAGACCACCAGAAACCGTTATAGATAGTTTTGGCATAACGTGGCATCAGCTCATCTTTCAGGTGCGCAACTTCACGATCCAGAGTGATTGATTCAATCGCCCGGTGTGCACGCAGCATGATAGAGCCCCCCGGAGTTTCGTAGCAGCCCCGGGACTTCATACCAACGAAGCGGTTTTCAACGATATCCAGACGACCAACGCCGTTCTCACCACCGACTTTATTCAGATACTCAAGGACGGTCGCAGGACTCATTGGCTGGCCATCAATCGCAACGATATCGCCTTTCTCGTAAGTCAGTTCCAGATACGTTGCCTGATCCGGTGCCTCTTCAGGCGATACAGACCAGCGCCACATATCCGCTTCTGCCTCAGCCCATGGATCTTCCAGAATGTCTCCCTCATAGGAGATGTGCAGCAGGTTCGCATCCATTGAGTAAGGAGACTTCTTCTTACTGCTGGAGAAATCAACCGGAATGTTGTGTTCTTTACAATAGTCCATCAGGGTTTCGCGGGAAGTCAGATCCCACTCACGCCATGGCGCAATCACCTGAACGCCCGGCTTCAGCGCATAAGCACCCAGCTCGAAACGCACCTGGTCATTACCTTTACCGGTGGCACCGTGAGAGATCGCATCAGCACCCGTTTCATTGGCGATTTCGATCAGACGCTTGGCAATCAGCGGACGAGCGATGGAGGTACCCAGCAGATACTCACCTTCGTAGATAGTATTGGCACGGAACATCGGGAAGACAAAGTCACGCACAAATTCTTCGCGCAGATCTTCAATATAGATCTCTTTCACGCCCAGCGCTTCAGCTTTGGCACGAGCCGGCTCAACCTCTTCACCCTGACCCAGGTCAGCCGTAAAGGTTACCACTTCGCAATTATAAGTTTCCTGTAACCAACGTACGATTACAGATGTATCAAGGCCGCCGGAATAGGCCAGCACAACCTTTTTGATGTCGGACATAGAGAGGCTCCAAACGCAAAATCAGCCCGTAGAGAGCACCATAGTCTCTACCGGATACCTAAAATAGGAAAGGGCGCAATTGTAGCACGATTACGCCAGAGTAACAGGGGGATTAAAGCACCAGAATCAGACAGCAGGCACGGTTAGTTTCGGTCTAAGCGGATAGTCACCCGGCGACTGCGCTCCCGGGTAAGACGATCATTACTCTGAGCAACAGGATAACGCTCACCATGATAGCGGGTGGTGATCCGTTCAGGACTGACACCTTTCTGCTCCAGATAAGCAGACACCGCTTCGGCCCGTTTTTTAGACAGATCACGGTTAGCCAGTCGCCGCCCCTGAGCATCGGAGTGACCATCAACATAGATCGATTTCACTGAGTCATCGCTGTTAACGTAGATCGCAATCAGGTCAAGACGCGCTTTGGTAGAATCTGACAGCTGCCATTGAGCAGAGGGAAACAACACCGCGGTTCGGGCGATCTGCCGGTAGTTCACCGGCAACAGATCAGAGATACAATCAGCATACGCCTGATAGGCTGGTGGAAAGTTAGCCGCCGACAGTCCTATACGCACTGTTTCGCCGGTTTCAGCCCAGTTCTGCGCCAGAAATGTCGGCATACGTCCCCGAAACAGGCTGGCCAGCATCTGTTGAGAATAACTGCTCGGTACCGCTATCGTACCGTCAGCCGCAAACTTGACAGCCCCAATCTCGCGGGTTGCAATACCTGGCTGCCATGGCGAAGCCGCCTCCATAATCCGCACCTGCCCTTTCAGGCCATGCCCCTGCAACGGCATGAGGGTAAAACGAACGGTTTCTCCGGCCTCATGATTAAATTCACCTTCACCAAACAGAGGAATCTTCTGTGACAGGCGGCAACTGAATTTCGACGCTTCCAAGTCCCAGCGGGACTGCTCAATCGATGCAGAATAGCCTACCGCGAAGCCCGGCATAGAAAAGGTCAATAAAAGCAACATCACGGCAATACGCATAAACAACCAGAATTCAGGAGAAATTAAGGAATTAGTCTGCCATCCTGTATCGGCACATACCCAAAAAGCTTTAGACTCTAACACGCTAGCACCTTTGCAAATGAACATTGCAGAGTTATTTGTGAAAACCAGAGCAACTCATTACACTTGAGCTCAGCTAATCACCAGAACCTGGCTGTTGAAATCAGCCATTAAGGATATGCATTGAACAGAAGCGCTCAGTACCAGCACCCGATGTCAAACCGTTTCCGGGGCTACCTTCCCGTTGTGATCGACGTGGAAACCGCCGGCTTTAATGCACAGACAGATGCACTGCTGGAAATTGCAGCAGTCACCCTGACTATGGATGATGACGGCAATCTCCTTATTGATGAGAGTTATGAGTTTAATGTTGCCCCTTTTGAAGGCGCCAACCTTGAAAAATCAGCGCTGGACTTCACCGGAATCGATCCCTACAACCCGTTAAGGGGAGCCATTCCCGAAGAGGAAGCACTGGAAAAGATTTTCAAGCCGATTCGTAAAGCGGTGAAGTCACACAACTGCAAACGCGCGATTCTGGTCGGCCACAACGCCTCATTTGATCATGGGTTCGTGACTGCCGCGGCCGAGCGCTGCGATATTAAACGCAACCCATTTCACCCGTTCTCAACCTTTGATACCGCCACCCTGGCCGGCCTCGCGTTTGGCCATACTGTGCTGGCCAGATCCTGCGATCTGGCCGATATCGATTTCGATGGTAAGCAGGCACACTCTGCCCTCTATGACACGATGAAAACCGCAGAACTGTTCTGCACAATCGTTAACCGCTGGAAGGATCTCGGTGGCTGGCAGATGGTGGAAGACCGGTTCGAATGAAAAAAACAGTGATTAGCTGTTAGACGCGACTGTGTCGCTTGCCAGGAAAAGCTCGTACAGCGTTTATCTACAGTTCACTTTCAGACATAAAAAAAACCGCCAGATGGCGGTTTTTTTATCTAGCTACTAGCAAGTATCGCGCAGCGATACGTCTAGCGGCTGCTCTATTAACGCTATGCGTTAAAAGAATTACAGCTTATCAGCGTTCTCGCTCAGGTATGCTGCTACGCCTGCAGGAGAAGCGTCCATACCTTTGTCGCCTTCAGTCCAGCCAGCTGGGCAAACTTCACCGTTAGTCTGGTGGAACGCCAGAGCGTCAACCATACGCAGCATTTCGTCAACGTTACGACCCAGTGGCAGATCGTTAACAACCTGGTGACGTACCAGACCATCTTCGTCGATCAGGAAAGAACCACGGAAAGCCATACCACCTTCAGACTCAACATCGTAATCTTTACAGATACTGTGAGTCATATCGGCAACCAGTGTGTACTTAACAGGACCAATACCACCCTGATCAACAGGGGTGTTACGCCAAGCGTTGTGAGAGAAGTGAGAATCGATAGAAACACCGATCACTTCAACGTTACGCTTCTTGAACTCTTCAATACGGTGATCAAAAGCCAGCAGCTCAGACGGACAAACAAAGGTGAAGTCCAGTGGGTAGAAGAATACTACAGCTTTCTTACCTTTAATTGCTTCAGACAAGGTGAAAGAATCAACGATATCACCGTTACCCAGTACCGCTGCTGTAGTAAAATCAGGAGCCTGCTTACCTACTAATACGCCCATTTCTTTATCTCCATTATTAAAAGCGTTAAACGACTAATAAAATATCATTCACACAAGGTGTAAAATTCAAAGTAGCGATAGCTTAGTTGCAGTGGCTTTATAACACTAATTAAAGACAACTATACAACTGATAAACTATGCCTATCAGAACATCCCTTTTCAGAATGCTCCCTTAAAACGTAACGGTTCCGCAATCAGCTTTCAGCAGAATCGTCTTCTACTGCGATTGAATCAATCAGCTCTTTCAGCTCCCCATTGGCAGACATTTCAGCAATAATGTCACAACCGCCGATCAGCTCACCTTTAATCCACAGCTGCGGAAAGGTTGGCCAGTTTGCATATTTAGGCAGCTCTGCACGAATTTCAGGACTTTCCAGAATATTTACAAATGCAAAACGGGCGCCACAGGCCATAATCGCTTCAGACGCACGGGAAGAGAAACCGCACTGAGGAAAACGTGGTGTACCCTTCATGTATAAGAGGATATCGTTGGATTCAATTTGCTCTTTTATCGTGTCTATAACGCTCATAAATCTACCTATGTTTTAACTGGCCGCCAGCTCTCTGGCGTTAATCTTCATTGATGACGAAATCCTAGCATAAACCCGATCAATTTACTCGGGTATAGACTGGAAAAATCAGCTTTAATATTCACCACTATAATAAACGCTGACTAGAAAAACTGCATTTGATTATATATGGGGTCGACTATACTGGATCTCAAGTTCTGTACAGCATCTTGCTTATTCTCAGGCAAGTACATAGAATGGCTGGTTTTCCGTTCGGCAGCCAATAATAAGCTGCCGTTTTGCGTTACCATAAGGGACTTAATTGAGGGACTTCGATGTCTACACAGCCCGTTATGAATACTTACTCGCGCCTTTCCGTAGCATTTGACCACGGACAGGGCTGCTGGCTGTTTGATACAGATGGCAACAAATATCTGGACGCGCTCAGCGGCATCGCTGTATGTGGTCTGGGTCACGCACATCCGGCCGTCACGACAGCGATCAGTGAACAGGCCAGCCAGCTGATTCACACGTCAAACCTGTATACCATCACCAACCAGGAACGTCTGGCTGAACGTCTGACCCAGATATCCGGTATGGATAACGTGTTTTTTGGTAATTCAGGTGCCGAAGCCAATGAAGCGGCGATAAAGATAGCCCGTAAATTCGGGCACTCAAAAGGGATCGAAAAGCCGACCATCATCGTTATGGAAGGCGCTTTCCACGGCCGCACCATGGCCACCCTGAGTGCCACCGGTAATCGTTCGGCTCAGGCCGGCTTTGAACCCCTGGTCGGCGGTTTTGTTCGCGCTCCCTATAATGATGTTGACGCGGTGAAAAACATTATCAGCAACAACGCTGATGTCGTTGCCATCCTCGTTGAACCGATTCAGGGGGAAGGCGGTATTATCATTCCCGCTGATGATTATCTCAATCAGCTACGGGATGTCTGCGATGCGAATGACATGCTGCTGATGCTGGACGAGGTGCAAACCGGAAACGGCCGCACCGGCACCTATTTCTCCTATCAGCAGAACGGTATCTTACCGGATGTCGTCACTACCGCTAAAGGCCTGGGTAATGGCGTACCGATTGGTGCCTGCCTCGCAAGCGGTAAAGCCGCTGATATTCTAACCCCTGGCAATCACGGCTCAACGTATGGCGGCAACCCGCTCTGCTGTGCCGCGGCACTGGCTGTCGTTGATACCATTACCGATGAGAAGCTGGATCAGCGCGCGGCAGAGCTGGGCAACCGGATCGCTGAAGGCTTTCGCTCCCAGCTGGGCGATGCTTCATACGTCAAAGAGATTCGCAACAAAGGCCTGCTGCTGGCCATTGAGCTGACCGAAGCCGGCACAGAACTGGCGGTACTCTCTAAAGTTAAAGGCGTACTTCTTAATGTCACCGGCGGCGGTAAAGTGGTACGTATGCTGCCACCGCTGATAATGAGCGACACCGAAGCGGAGCTACTGGTCAATACGGTCTCCCGCATCATCAAAGTCTATATGGCTGACGAATAACTGGATCTGAGCTAAGGCCTGATTTATCAGGCCTTCTTTACTATGACAACAAGACACTTTCTGACACTGCTGGACCTGACACCGGATGAGCTGAACAAGCTGATCAGGCGTGCTACAGAGCTGAAGCAGATACGCAACAATGGCGAAATCTACGAGCCGCTTTCCAATCAGGTAATGGCGATGATCTTTGAAAAATCATCGACCCGTACCCGGGTTTCATTTGAGGCGGGTATGGCACACCTGGGCGGTCACGCCCTGTTCCTGTCTTCACGGGACACTCAGCTGGGCCGTGGTGAGCCGATAGAAGATAGCGCCAGAGTTATCTCCAGCATGTGTGACGTGGTTATGATCCGCACCTTTGAGCATGAAACGGTCACCACCTTTGCCGCGCATTCACGGGTGCCGGTTATCAATGCCCTGACCGATGATTACCATCCCTGCCAGTTGCTGGCTGACATGCAGACGTTCCTTGAACACCGGGGCGATATCAAAGGTAAAACCGTCAGCTGGATCGGCGATGGCAACAATATGTGCAACTCATATATTAACGCCGCCCGCCAGTTTGACTTTAAACTTCAGGTGGCATGCCCTGAAGGGTTTGATCCGAATGCCGAACTGCTCGCTGCCAACAGCGACCGGGTAGTAATCTTCCGCACCCCGGAAGAAGCGGTAAAAGGCAGTCATCTGGTGGTGACTGATGTCTGGGCCTCAATGGGCCAGGAAGATGAGCAGAAAGAGCGCGAAAGAGAATTCAAAGGCTACCAGGTCACCCCGGAGCTGATGGACCTTGCCGATCCGGATGCAATCTTTATGCACTGCCTCCCCGCACACCGGGGCGAAGAGGTCAGTGCTGAAATGATGGACGATCCCCGCTCTGTCGTTTTTGACGAAGCCGAAAACCGCTTACACGCGCAAAAAGCGTTGCTGGAGTTTCTGCTGGTCAAGCCTTCTGCCTGAAACAGCCAGTAAAACCAGATGATTGCGGCATTCAATCGCTGAACAATGCCCCTTCACTGCTCAGGCCCGCGTCCAGGCGGGCCTTATACCCTACAAAGATGCCGCATGAGTCAAATTCATACTATACTCAGATTCACAGAATAATTATTGAGGCATTCCAGCATGATCGAACTTCGACACCTGAAAACTCTTTCTGCGCTGAGGGATGCGGGCAGTTTAGTTGAAGCTGCCGAACGAATTCATCTGACACAGTCTGCCCTCTCTCACCAGATCAAAGACCTCGAAGACCGACTCGATTGCTCACTCTTTATCCGTAAAACCAAACCCATCTGTTTTACCAGTGCCGGCCAGCGAATCTTGACGCTGGCCGATGACGTACTGCCGATGATCCGCAATGCGGAGAGAGATATTGCCCGCCTGGCAGGCGGTGAAGCGGGTCGCCTGAATATCTGCATAGAGTGTCACAGCTGTTTCGACTGGCTGATGCCAACCATTGACCACTTCCGCCAGAACTGGCCGGAAGTGGAGATGGATCTGACCACCGGTTTCAGCTTTCAGCCTCTGCCCGCACTGGCACGGGGCGATATCGATCTGGTAGTCACGGCCGATCCGGAGGAACGCAACGGCATAGCCTATATACCGCTGTTCACCTATGAATCAGTGCTGGCGATGAGCAAACAGCATCAACTGGTTGCCCGCAGAACGATTCATCCGCAGGACCTTGAGCATCAGACACTGATCACCTATCCGGTTGAACAACATCGCCTGGACGTGTTCAAGCACTTCCTTGACCCCGCAGGTATCGACCCCGATGAAGTGCGTACGTCTGAACTGACGGTGATGATCATGCAGCTGGTTGCCAGCGGCCGGGGGGTTTCTGCCCTGCCAAACTGGGCGATTCACCAGTATATCGAACAGGAATATATCACCTCCCGCCCACTCGGCGAAAAGGGGGTCTGGTGTACCCTGTATGCAGCGATTCGGGAAGACCAGAAAGATTCAGATTTCATGGTGGATTTCCTCAATACAGCGAAAGAGATCACCTTCCGTAATCTCAGCGGTATTAAGTCTGCCTGATGCTTACGCTTGGTAATCCGGAGAACGCCACCACCCTGCTCTACCTGCCTTCGCCACCGCTGACCGATACGAACACCCCTCTCAGTTACACCCGATTATGTGAATTAAATGGTAATCACTGGCGCAAAATTCTGATTATTCTGGCTAAACTGCAATCCACTGACGCGACATGGCGTCACTATCGTGACCAACAACTGCTGACGCAACACGAGGCGATCATCTTCACTGATCAGTTGCTCTGTGGCGACAAACTGCATATTGTCGCGGGCAAAGCGAGCTGGCAACGCCTGGGGCTCGATCAGCAGCAGTTCACGCCGATTGACGCGAGCGGCAGACTATTACGTCAGGATAATATCATCCTCACCCCCTACCCGGATTACCGCCAGTTTCCCAACACCCTGATTGAGCAGTTAAGACCGGTGATTCAGACATTCCGCTCCGCCAGCTGAGGTCAGCCCTGCCACTCGTCCAGCACCTCCTGCGCGGCCCGAAACGCTTCCTGTGCAGCAGGCGCACCACAATAAACGATGGAGTGCAGCAGCACCTCCTGAATCTCCTCCGGCGTGCAGCCATTGTTCAGTGCTCCGCGCACATGACCTTTCAGCTCAGCAGGGGCTTTCAGTGCTGCCAGCATTGCAATGGTCACCAGGCTGCGGGTCGAACGCGGCAAGCCTTCCCGCTGCCAGGTTGATCCCCAGGCATGTTCATTAATCCACTCCTGTAATGGCGCGGTCAGCTCGGTTGTATTGGCCTGAGCACGGGCGACGAAGGTTTCGCCCATCACTTCGGTGCGAACCCTGAGGCCGTTTTGTTTATCCTGTTCCGACATAATCACTATCCAATCTGCTGTTTGATAATCAACCAGGCTATCTCCGAGCCTGCATCTCTTTTTTTCACTTTCGTTTTCCCAGTCAGAACACACAATAACCGCTATTTCCGCCTGCAGGCCTTACCTGAGAAGAGCAACAGCGTTAAACTAGGTACCTATTAGAAAAAACCTTAAAATAGTCTCTTTTCAAAGCGGTATTTATTGATGGAAAACTGGTCTCCAGAAAGCTGGAAAAACAAACCTATTCTACAGCAACCTGAGTATCAGGATAGAGAAGCGGTCAACCAGGTTGAAGCTGAACTGGCCAAGCTTCCACCGCTGGTGTTTGCTGGCGAGGTTCGTTCACTGCATCAGCAACTGGCTGACGTGACAGCCGGCAAAGCATTCCTGCTGCAAGGCGGAGACTGTGCAGAAAGCTTTACTGAGTTCAGCGCAACCAATATCCGCAATACCTTTCAGGTGCTGTTGCAAATGGCGGTGGTGATGACCTTTGCCGGCAGCTGTCCGGTGGTTAAGGTCGCCCGCATCGCCGGCCAGTACGCCAAGCCCCGCTCCGCCGGAACGGAAATTATCGAAGGCGTAGAACTGCCCAGTTATCGTGGCGATATTATTAACGATATCGCCTTTAATGCTGCCTCGCGGGAACCGGATCCACAGCGTCTCATCCGTGCTTACCATCAGGCCACCTCGACCCTCAACCTGATGCGCGCCTTTGCTCAGGGGGGATTTGCCGATCTGCATAAGGTGCATCAGTGGAACCTGGGCTTTGTTCAGAAAAGTCCGCTGGGAGAAAAATATCAGCACCTGGCCAGTCAGATCGATGACACCCTGGCATTTATGGAAGCCTGCGGCATCAGCAGCAACAGCGTGCCACAACTGAGGGAAACAACGGTTTATACCTCACACGAGGCGCTGCTACTCAACTACGAACAGGCTCTGACACGTCAGGACAGCCTGACCAATCGCTGGTATGACTGCTCAGCCCATATGCTCTGGATCGGCGACCGTACCCGACAACTGGATGGCGCTCATATCGAATTCCTGCGCGGCGTTGAAAACCCGGTCGGGGTCAAAGTTGGCCCCAGCATGAAGCCGGATGAACTGATCAAACTGATCGATGCACTGAATCCGGACAACCAGGCAGGCCGACTGACACTGATCAGTCGTATGGGCGCCGACAATATCACCGAGATACTCCCGGCACTGGTACGCAGAGTAAAAGAGGAAGGCCGGGATGTTGTCTGGAGCTCCGACCCGATGCATGGCAATACCATTAAAGCCAGCAGCGGTTATAAGACCCGTAGCGTCAACAGCATCCTTAAAGAGATGAAAGGGTTCTTCGAAGTGCATCGCGCCGAAGGCACCTATGCCGGTGGTGTTCACTTTGAGATGACCGGTCAGAACGTCACCGAGTGTGTCGGCGGAGCCTACCAGATCACCGAAGAGGGACTGGCCGATCGCTATCACACCCATTGCGATCCACGTCTGAACGCTGATCAGGCGCTGGAACTGGCGTTCCTGATTGCCGATACCCTGAAGCAGGCCCGCAAGCGTTAATGGGACCACATGCAGAGCTGAGTCAGCTGTTATTAAAGATAGAAGCGGAGATGCGGGCCTGGTCACTCTGGGCCGCGACTCCACCAGCGGACTCTGCGCTGCAGAGCCTCCAGCCGTTCTGCATTGATACCCTGGATTTCTGGCAGTGGGTTCAGTGGATCATGGTGCCGCGCTTCAGGCAGATGATTGAGCAGCGGCAGCCGTTACCCCAAGGCAGCAACATAGCACCGATGGCTGAGGAAGCCCTCTGCGGCAGCTACGTAAAAAGCAATAAGCTGGCAGAATACTTCAACGCCCTCGACCTGCTTCTGACTCTGCGCCACTAAACTTCGATATCCGCTATCACTCAGTCAGTAAGCCATCGAGTACAATCTGGTTATACCCCACAATACCCATCACTTCGCCATTATTTAACACCGGCGCCATCGCCAGACCAAAATTATCAAACAGCCGGGCACAGTAACGTACATCCATCTGCGGATCGACACAGATCACCGGCTTGGTCATCACCTCATAGACATTCACCCGCTCGGGAGGACGATCCTGGGCCAGCACCTTCTTGGCGATATCAGAGAGCAGCAGAATGCCGTATTCATCATCATCGTGGCGCTTATTTACCAGCAACGCTGAGACATTCTCATGCTTATAGAGCTTAATCGCTTCTTTGATCGTGATCAGACCATCCACCATGGCAAAATCTTTTGCCATCACATCCTCTACCCGGATTACTTTGCGCTTGCTCATACCTCATCCTCGACTACGTTTGCCAGGGTTTGAATCTGGTGGGCAACCCCCACAGCATCTTCAACATCTAACTGAATGGCGATCCCCCGCCCGGGCATATCGTCAAAATCAGCTACCTCCGAAATCGTTTCCAGAATTTTCCGGCTCAGATGTTCTTCCACAATGAACAACACCACATCCCGCTGGGTTTCCAAAGAAAGGCCCAGAAACGTCTTGGTCCTGGTCAGCCCTTCACCGCGGGCATTGTTGATGACCGTTGCGCCGGTAGCCCCCGCTTCACGGGCAGCCTTCATCACGTCGTCGGTTTTGGAATCTTCAACAAACACTACTAACAGCTTGAAGTGCATATTCCCGTCCTATTCCTTATTTACCATTTCTTCGCGCTTGCGTCTGTCGCGAGCGGCAACCATCTCAGTAATCTGCGCATATCCCATTACCGTTATCATCGGAAACAGGCTGGCAAACGCTATCAAACCAAAACCATCAATCAATGCACTGCGTCCGGGCACCGTACTGGCAAGCCCCAGTCCCAACGCAGCCACCAGCGGCACAGTCACCGTTGAGGTGGTGACACCGCCGGAATCGTAGGCTAGCGGTACAATCAGTTTAGGCGCAAAAAAAGTCTGAATCACGACAAAGATATAACCGGAAATGATGAACCAGTGTATCGGATAACCGGTGACAATCCGCCAGGTTCCCAGACTAATACCCACCGCAACCCCCAGCGCCACCGCCAGACGTAAGCCCCATACACCGATGGCACCACCGGACACTTCATTCGCCTTGATCGCAACAGCGATCAATGAAGGCTCGGCAATCGTCGTACTGGCCCCTATCGCAAATGCAAATATATACACCCAGTAATAATCAGACCAGTGCAGCGTCTCATCTGCCGTGGCGACACTGCCACGAATAAAGTCAGGATCGGTCAGTTGCTGCGCCATCAACTCGCCGATTGGAAACAGCGCTTTATCCAGCCCTAAGAGAAACAGCGCCAGACCCACAATCACATAAACAAAACCAATCAAGACCCGCTTAAGGTGAGGAATCGGTCGACGAATAACCAGTAACTGAAAACCAAAGATAATAACGATAATCGGCATCACATCTTTGATCGTTGACAACAAAATAGTAAATAGCTGGATCAGGGTCTCCATCAGATCACCATTCCGTATGCCATCACAAAGATCATCGGCGTCAGGGAAGCAAAAGCAATCAGACCGAAGCCATCAACCATCGGATTGCGCCCCTCAATGGAGGATGCCAGCCCGACCCCCAACGCGGTCACCAGCGGAACGGTAATGGTGGAGGTCGTCACACCGCCCGAATCGTAAGCAATACCAATAATTTCACGGGGGGCAAAGCCGGTCATGATGATCACCATCACATAGCCCACGGCGATCATATAGTGGATCGGCCACCCCTTCAGAATACGGATAACCCCCACTACAATGGCGAGTCCCACAGAAAATGCCACGGTATACCGGAGCCCGGATGCGTAGCTGGATTTTGCTGAATCAGTCGCCTCAATCATCCCCCCCTCTGCCGCCACGGTCGCGGCTTCAGCGGCCACCGCGATCAGAGCAGGTTCGGCCACCGTTGTGCCAAACCCCAGAGAGAAAGCAAATAATAACAACCAGAAGAGACTGCCTTTACGGGCAAATGCGTGAGCTAATACCTGGCCAATGGGAAACAGCCCCATTTCCAGTCCGTAGATAAAAAAAGTCAGACCCGCAACCACACACAGCAGACCCGTTAGTAAGCCAACCAGATCGGGGACGGGTTGCTGCAGCACCATCAGCTGAAAGAAAGCAATCACCAGCACTATCGGCAGGAGATCTCTTACACTCCCGGCCATCGAACGCCCGAGGGCGACAAACACATTACTCAATTGAGCTCCTTTAGCCGGTCTTCGTTTCCCTGTACCGGTTCAGCTGAACCAACACACTTGCGGTTGCATAAAAATCACAAGCCCATAACTAATCATATAAAAAACGCTCCTGCACCTACAGTAGTTTCACTGCCAATATGGTTATTAAACGAATTTATATCGCCACTAAGTCATTCAGATTAAAACGATAAAGCCCTTCAACTGCAGATGAAACAACAACCATAGCAAGCGTCACTGTATCTGCATCGCAGGCACTGTTAAAATAGCCTCCGTTTTTACCTTACCAGGCAGCAGAATGGCACATTTCGAAACTCTGACCGATTTTATCCGGCAAACTGAAGCACAATTCCGAATCTTTGATATGGGTCGCTGCATCAGCAAGCTATCTCCAGACAGCTTTCACAAAGTAGAGCTGGGACAGATCCCCTATCCAAAGCCATTCCTGCATCAGGCCTGGATCGCCATTCTCATGTGGAATCCAAAACAAGCGGATGAAAATGTCGTCTGGTTTCTCAAACTCCCCCTGGATGAACAGGGGTTTCTGGTGCAGGCGGCGCGGGATGATTTTCTCAACCGGCTATTGCAGAATCTGACCAACAGCATGGGCAAAGGCCCGCTGGATCAACCTGCCGATGCCTCAGAATATCGCGATGCCCTGAAGGACAACCCGTTCAGCTTTACCCCGGACCAGGAAAAAATGGCGGCCTTTCACGCAACCGCCACGCTGACCACTCGTCAGCCCGCGTCTTCGTTCTATGATGGGGCAAAGCAATATTTTCATGGCAAAACCGACCTTAACGGCTGGGACACGCTCGGCTATCAGGGTATCGCGGACTATGTGATCCGCTATCAGCAAGGCAACAATGAAGACAAACTGGCCGGAATATTCACTCAGCTACCCGATGTTCCCCTGGAAGCCGTTTGTACATCTCTCGAACATATTCAGCCCGGTGAGACCCTAAGCGAATCGATACGGGACCGTCTGACAAGCAGCGTCGCCGAAGACCGGGTATCTGCCAATCAGATCGGTGCGCTGCTGCGGGCCATATCCCAGACCCCGGAAAACGACCAGAAGATAGCCGCCCTGACTCAGGTACTGGAAAGTCGTTACGGTCGCGACCCCGAGGTCATAGCGGCTCTCGCCAGCCGCTGCTGGGCCAGCCTGCAATATCCGCAGCTGCTGAAACTGTTTCTGGAGACCCTGGCCGAAAACACTGCCGGACAAGCATGCTTTAACCGGGTGATGGCCGACCTGATGTTTATTCCGACCTTGCGGGCACTGACACTGCAGCAGTTCCGTTCACCGGAGCGCAGCGAAGCTCTGAGCCAGGCCATTGGCGGGATGTTTGGCGATGGGTTCTTATAATCGCTGCTCCGACATGGTTCTGAAGAAGCATTTGTCTGTTATTCAGACCTGTATAAAAGCAGGTCTGAATGTGCAGTCAGGCCCGGGCCTCTAATTTCCGGGCCTCTAATTTATTGATAATCATCCGGTAGCTTAACACTCAGTCCCCAGCTTTCAGCCCGCTGCTGACTGGCCTGACGAAAGCGTTCGCGGATATCAGTACCCGCAGGCTTGGTGAGATAGAACAGTAGTGTGCTGGCCTGTTCGGGACTCAGGTTCTGCTCCTCTCCCCAGCGCTGAATAAATTCCACCAGCGTGTTATCACTTTTGTCTTCCAGCGCAACGGGGACCTCTATAGAGAGATCTTCCCCGGCACGAACCCGGCGACAGATGACCTGATAATTATAGCGAAAATCGGGAAACACCCGATCCTCTGTTTCGCTACGCAGGCGGAACCAACCGGTGGCTTTGCCAGCATGATAGAGCGCCTCATGGGTCCAGTCATGCCGGGTCGGGTGGTCGGCATAACGGCAGACCTCCTCATAGGCGATCTTCGCCGGAGGCAGGCCAAAATCGCCGCTCTGCTCGTTAAGAATAGTGATAAATTCAGAGATAGTGGGCATCCACGCCAGCGTCTCTTTACAACGATTGATCGCCGACACCAGTTCCGCTTCACTATACCCCTGCATACTCAGTGCCCATTCGCGCTTAGCGATGCGGATCTCATCCTGAGTTTCAAAGCAGCTCTTAAATTTATGCCCGTAGATCGCCATAAAGCGGGCGAACAGCATATTGATCAGGGTTTTGGTTTCGTTGCTGATTACCGTGTTTTCGGCAGTCGCGTCAGGCTCACCAGTCGGTGTCCTTGATGTCCATGATGGCTGCGGTAACCCGCTGGCGCTTTTCCCGATTATCTGGGCGGGCGTTTTCATGGTTTACACCTTTATTCGATTCTTCTGCCCGCTGTTTGCGGGCATCACGTGTCTGTTTATTAATCCATTCCCGCTTAACCCAGGCAAGGAATTTCTGATCCCAATTGGATTCTTTGCGGTCTTTATCCAACCAGTAGAGAATAAACTCATCCAGCAATGCTTCTGCGAAGGGTTGAGGGATGCTGTGCCGGGGCAACATATCCAGCAACATCTGCGAAGGTTGCCAGCCCAGATACATTGTATGCAGCTTCTGGTTTTTTTGCTCAATCTCATTCAAGCGGCTGGCAAAGTCATTCTCTGCGGTGGTCTCACGACTGGGAGTAACCTGGCGGCTTTTCGACCAGCCAATACTGCCACCAAATGTCGGCGCAGGACCGGGTTTGCGCAGTTGAGCCTGATGTACCCGGCGGCTGATCTCACTGCGCTCCGGGGGTTGCTCCACTACCGGAAGTTCCTGAACCGTAACCCGCTGAGACACAGACTCATCCTCAAATACCGGCGCGGATGGCTCTGTTGCGTGCTGATCAATCGGTGTTGTCAGCGCCAGCTTAATTGCCCGACCATGACCAAAAGAAGCCTGAACATATCCCTGGGATACCAGACTACTGGTCACCATCGCCAGTTTTTCCTCGTCCCAGAAGTCGACCAGCGATAGCCACTCAGAGCGACTCAGTACCGCTGAGGAAAATCCGGACTTGTCGGGTAAGCCGTGAATCTGAATATAGTCGTGATATATCGCCAGAAGGATAGCCTCATCAGAGCCTGCCGTACGTGCCAGCGAAGGATAAAACAGTACGGGTTTTTCCGGAAAGCGGAAGCTCATAATGATTCCATAAATCAAACGCAGATACTAAAAAGATAACAAGACCGTCAACCTGTGTCCGCAGTCCAGCGCTTAAGCTATCAAGCGATAAGCTCTCAATATATAAGCTCCGCCAGCCAACGTTTAACACTTTATCTGACTGACTGAACCTTCATGGCCCACTGAGAAGCGCAGCATAATAAACACATATACCGGTTTTCTGGGATTGATCTCCAGAAAACCTGAAAGACGGTCTGATACAACTCTGATCAGCCGTCCTGAGCAAACTGCTCGACTGCACGCAGGACATCACGGCGACTGATCTGGCCGATCAGTTTACCATTTTTTATCACCGGCAAGCGACGTCTTTTATTGATAATAAACTCTTCTGCCACAGAGATGATGTCGGCGTCATGGGAGATAGTGTAGACCTCTGGTGACATGTAATCGCCAACTTTACCGCCCATCTCCTCTTCGTGATAGGTCAGCGTCAGAATCGCCTTAAGACAATCAGCTTCGGACAGCAGTCCAACCAATTCACCGCTCTTACCGATAACCGGGGCTCCGGTAATCCGATATTTCAGTAGCTGATTTATCGCTTCAAACAGGTCAGTTTCGGGCGTAAATGTAATCAGCTTTTCAGCCATATAATCGCTGGCTTTAACAGATCGCAACATCAAGTATCCTCCAAGCGGATATCAGGTAGTCAAACAGGGCAGTCGTCCCGGCTCTTTTTATCGGTGTTATCTTAGCTCAGGAGCATCTAACAAAACACTGTCCAGGGTCTATCAATTAGACGAATATATGCCTGAAATCAGTGATTATTTCGGAGGAGAAGCCCTCCCCTCAGTTAAATACAACAGTTTTATTACCGTGTACCAGCACACGATCTTCCAGGTGCCAGCGTAACCCTCGTGAAAGAACGGTTTTCTCCACATCCTTCCCCAGCCTGACCATCTCTTCCGGCTGATCACGATGACTGACACGCACCACATCCTGATCAATGATAGGCCCGGCGTCCAGCTCTTCGGTGACATAGTGACAGGTGGCACCGATCAGTTTAACACCCCGTTCATGGGCCTGATGGTAGGGTTTTGCACCGGCAAAGGATGGCAAAAAACTGTGATGAATATTGATGATCCGATGACGGTAGATATCACACACGGTACTGGGCAGAATCTGCATATAGCGGGCCAGCACGACGGTGTCAGCCTCGTGCTCAACAATCAGCTGATGCACCCGGTCAAAATGTGGCTGCTTATCATTCTGGTCGACCGGCACATGATGGTATGGAATACCGTGCCACTCGACCATGCTGCGCAGATCGTCATGGTTGGAGATGACACATGGGATCTCACAATCCAGCTCGTTTTCATGATAGCGATACAAAAGGTCAGCAAGACAGTGGGACTCGCGACTGGCCATCAGTACAACTTTTTTGGGCACCGATGAGTCGGCAATCTCCCATTGCATTTTGAATGACTGAGCGATCGGGGTGAACTGCTCAATCAACTGCTCACGATCAAAGCTCCCGGACGCCGTAACAATTTCAACCCGCATAAAAAACCAGCCGGTAGAGCTGTCAGAGTGCTGATTAGCATCGGCAATAGAGCCGCCATGACTGGAGATAAAATTACTGACCATCGCCACAATACCCAAGCGATCCGGGCAAGCCAGTATCAGTCTGAATCTGCGTTCCATCGTGTCCTACTTTTCTGTCTGTTTTTAAGTGAGCAACATTCTATCAGCTATCCGTACGCGCGCCACCTGTCTTATTGGCGAAGCCCTGAAACCATCCGAATAAGTAGCTAGATCATGTACAGGCCATAATATTGTCTGCTATAAACAGATCAAAAGACCATGATATCTGGCGACTAAACTTATTTAGCAGCCAAACTAAGCCACAACACGATTCAGGTCCGGACAGGGAGCACAGCAAAGATGATCTTCACCCCCGAACGCGCCACAACACTTCAGGCACGCAGGCTGGGTATTGATACCCGACAGGAACCGATAATCTATCTCAGGGCTGACAGCCCGGTATGCCGTTCAGAAGGGTTCTCAGCCCTGTCGCGGGTACAGGTACATACTGAACACTGCAAAACGATTGCAACACTCAATATCGTTACCAGCGAAATGTTACACCGGGGACAGATCGGCTTTTCCGAATCCGCCTGGCAGAGACTGAACCTGAATACCGGCGACACCGTGTGGTTATCCCATCCCCGACCGGTACAGTCGCTCTCTCACGTGCGGGCAAAGGTCTATGGCCACTTACTCGGCAAGCAGCAGTTTCAGGAGATCATCAACGATATCGTTGATGGCCGTTATGCCGATGTCCATATCGCCGCCTTCATCACGGCTTGTGGAGATGACAAACTCAATGATGCAGAGATTATCGCCCTCACCCAGGCGATGATCGATTCCGGTAGCCGCATCGACTGGGGACAACCCATGGTGATTGACAAACACTGCGTCGGAGGACTGCCGGGCAACCGGACCACACCGATTGTGGTTGCGATTCTGGCCGCCAGCGGCCTGACCATGCCGAAAACCTCATCCCGGGCGATCACCTCCCCCGCCGGAACCGCAGACACCATGGAAACAATTACCGAAGTCAGCCTGACCCTGGAGCAGATGAAACAGGTGGTGGAGCAGGAAGGCGCCTGCCTTGCCTGGGGAGGCTCGGTTCGTCTGAGCCCCTCCGATGATATCCTGATACAGGTCGAAAGGGCTCTGGATATCGACAGTGAAGGACAGCTGATTGCATCGGTTCTGTCGAAAAAAATTGCCGCGGGAGCCACCCATGTACTGATCGACATCCCGGTAGGACCCACCGCTAAAGTACGTACCCAGAAAGCCGCCGATAAGCTGGCTTCATCTTTCCTTAAGGTAGGCGAGCAACTGGGCATTAAGATTCAGATACTTTATACCGATGGTAGCCAGCCTGTTGGCAACGGTATAGGCCCTGCTCTGGAAGCCAAAGACGTTCTGGCGGTGCTGCAAAATGACACTGATGCACCACAGGATCTGAAACAAAGAGCCCTGACAATGGCGGGCACGATGCTGGAGATGGCCGGCACTGTAGAGCCTGATCAAGGCATAGGAAAAGCCACCACGGTTCTCGAAAGCGGACTGGCATGGGAAAAATTCTGCGCTATCTGCAACGCTCAGGGCGGCATGAAACAACCCGACGAAGCCCCCTATCTGTTCAAGCTGATGGCCGACAGAAAGGGAACCGTGACACAGGTTGATAACCGGCGCCTGGCTCAGGTAGCCAAACTGGCCGGTGCCCCGATAGACCCGACCGCGGGCTTAGAGATCCATGTCAAACTGGGGCAGCAGGTGTATCCCCATGAACCATTACTGACCATCCACGCGGAAAGTTCTGGAGAGCTTAATTATGCGGTCGACTATCTGGAAAGCCACCCGGACATTGTCTGCCTGAGTACGGATGAAGAGAGCAACCAGGGGGAGGACTCCGATGAAAACCATACTGATTAACCTGGAGTCTGATCCGCAACTGGAGGCTCAGCTCCTTGATGAACTCAAGGCTCAGAAAGGTGAGATAGAGTTACGCCGCTTCCCTGATGATGAAAGTTATCTGCGGGTTCTGACCGACTGCAAAGACCATAACGTGGTTATTTTCTGCAATCTCTACCAGCCGGATAACAAAATCCTGAGACTCCTGCTGCTCGCCGACACAGTACGACAGATGGGAGCCGTTAAAATCGGTTTGATTACCCCCTATCTGGCTTATATGCGGCAGGATAAACAGTTTCATGAAGGTGAGTGCGTCAGCTCCCGCCCATTTGCCCGACTGATATCAGCATCGCTCGATTTTATGGTCACTGTTGATCCCCATCTGCACCGTTACAACACACTGGATGAGATATACAGTATCCCTTCACGGGTGGTTCATGCCGCCCCGCTGATTGCCGACTGGATCAGAAAGAACATTAAGACTCCCCTGCTGATCGGACCGGACAGTGAAAGTGAACAGTGGGTCTCCAGCGTTGCTGAACTGGCAGGAGCACCCTTTCAGGTACTGAACAAGATCCGCCGGGGTGACTATGACGTCGAGGTCACACTGCCGGACGTGGAGCGCTGGCGTCAGCATACGCCGGTACTGGTCGATGATATCATCTCCAGTGGCCGGACCATGCTGGAAACCATCACTCACCTGCAAAATGCCGGAATGCCAAGGGCCACCTGCATCGCAGTACACGGTATTTTCGCCGCCGACGCCTATCAGCAACTGCAAACGGTTGCGGACGTCATCACCAGTCGCTGCATCCCCCACCCCAGCAGCCAGATCGAAATCGCACCCGCCATCGCGGATGCCGTCCGGGAATTACTGCAGGGATGAAAGAGCTTCAGATCCCTCAGGGGACGTTACTGCTGGAGCCGGATTTTATTGCCGATAATGAGGCCAACAACCTGTTTCAGTCACTTCAGCAACAGTTGGACTGGCAACAGGCAGAGATCAGAATGTTTGGCCGGATGGTCCGCATTCCCCGCCTGCAATGTTTTCAGGGAGATCCCGGCATCAACTATCGCTATTCAGGCCTGACCCTGCAAACCGAGCCCTGGCACCCGCTGATCCAGACGCTGAAGCAGCGCGTAGAATCATTCGCTGAGCACACGTTTAATACCGTGTTGATCAACTATTACCGCGACGGCAAAGACAGTATGGGATGGCACAGCGACGATGAGCCGGAGCTGGGCATAAACCCGGTGATCGCCTCCCTCAATCTGGGACAAGCGCGCCGCTTTCTGTTGCGCCACCGATTCGACAAAACCATCCCTCAGCGAGAGCTCTTGCTCAACAGTGGCTCTCTGCTGATAATGGCGGGTCAGTTACAACATTACTGGCACCACAGCGTGCCCAAAACCAACAGGCTGCTGGAGGGACGAATCAACCTGACCTTCCGGCATACCTTCACCACCGATACCCAGATGGAATAACCGATGAACGCCGTTATTGAGCTTCTTAACAGTCACCGATCAATCCGTAAATTTACCGATCAGCCCATTCCGCAGGAAACCCTCAAAACACTGGTACAGGCCGGACAGGCAGCAGCAACCTCCAGCTTCATCCAGGCCTGTACGGTGATCCAGGTAAATGATCAGGACAAACGCAGCCAACTAATGGAGTGCTCCGGCGGCCAGGCTTATGTAGCCGAGGCGCCAGTTTTTCTGGTGCTCTGCGCCGATATGCAGCGCCTTAAACTGGCCTGCGATATGAACGATGCCGACATGCAGTCAGGCTTCACCGAGCAATTTATCACGTCCACCGTCGATGTCGCCCTGTTTGCCCAGAACCTCGTCATCGCAGCAGAATCACTGGGACTCGGCATCGTCTATATCGGCGGCATCCGCAATCAGATCGCCCGGGTATCAGAACTGCTTGAACTACCGGAACTGGTCTACCCGGTCTTCGGTCTCTGCCTTGGCTACCCGGACCAGAACCCGGAAGTTAAACCCCGCCTGCCGGTAGACGTGGTACTGAAGCAGGACAGTTACAACGACAGCAATGATGGTGACACCATTGCCGAATATGACAAAGCCGTTCGGGAGTACTACAACACCCGCACCGGCGGTAATAAGGAGATGAGCTGGAGCGAACAGATGTCCGGCATGCTGGTAAAAGAGGCAAGGCCGCATATGTTGGCGTTTCTTAAAGAGCGGGGTTTTTTATTGAGGTAATTAGGGTCTGCTAGGCCCTAGTTTTGAAGCGGCCAGTCGCTAGAACGCGGCTTCGCCGCTCGCTAGACGTCACTGCGTGACTTGCTAGAAAAAGCGCCGACTTTTGGTGACCGCTTTCGAAGTCCAAAATGGATATTAACGCTTCGAGCAGCGGTGCGAAGCATCCGCTGCCTTGCCTTGTTAGTTGCATTTTTATGTCTATTTTTAATATAGGCAACCCTACGATCAACCTTTCCTTTCCATCTGGAAACTTCAGTAGAAGGTTTTGGGTATTTTAATCGTGAAACAATTACGATTATTTGTTTTTCGGATGCTTTCTTCAGGCTATGTCTCAATATACTTTCAATACCCTTTGCTCCATCACAATTATGACCATAATAAGCTATTGCTAAATATGCTTTAGCAACTTCCGCTTTGCTTCGTTTTTTTGTGAGTAGTACCGCCAGTATCTGCTCTTTCAATTTTCTTAGGATTGAATATGAGTAATCGCCAGTCACAACACGAACAAATTGCTGCTCTATCGTACTTGCCCCTTGAGTTTCTCCGATCAATATTCCACGAATCAAAGCTCGAAGAATACCAATATGGTCAATTCCGTAATGAAACTGGGATCTGTGGTCTTCGGCCGCAATTAAATAGGATATGAACACGTCAGGTATTTCATTGTTTCTCTCATCAACAACCTGAATACATTTACGCATTTTTTCCTTGAAGTTAAAGACACCAACTTTCAAAAAAAGATAGCCGATGAAGTAAACGGGCAGAGTCAAAAGATAATATATAAATCTCAAAAGGGTTCTCTCTGACATTTAACAGTGCCATCTTGGTTTGCTACCATGGAATTGAAAGCTCCAATCATTTCAGAATCTGATTTAACCAATAAATCATAGAAGTTTGTTGATTCTCTTCCGTGACCATTTTCCACTGCATGAAGATACACCCGGTCTTTCCCTAAATAGTTTTTCTCAATATATCCTTCTATCTGCGATCTAGTTCGATCCTTGCCGTTATACTCACGCTCACCGGTAGTTGAAATCTCATATATTTTTTCAGCACTACCCTTTAAGGTATTTCCTTCTTTCCAGATTATTACCACATATCTAAGGATCATATTTTTGTAAGGGTTATAGGCCGTATTTACAGTAACCATTTCCAAATACCACCTTCCAGTAATCTCAGGAATAGGAAACAGCTTCTCCCTTGCCCAAAAGAATAGGAAAGTTAATACAATACCCCCGACTATTGTTGCGATGATATCGGCCCAAAAACTTCCAAAGTCCATAACCTCTCCTTGATTGATATGAGCAACTAATGCCCGCGTTCACCGGCTTGTCTGGTGCAACGATTTGTTAGCCCTCGTTGCTCCGTACAGGCATATCCAACCCACGGCTAAAGCTCTTCTCGAATGACGATGTCAATTCGTCTATTTCGCGCTCTATCCTCCGCAGTATTGCCAGCAGCCACCGGGCTGGTCTCACCGTATCCTGTGGTGGATATTGCGGATGGTTCAATGCCCCGAGCCATTAGCCGCTTTGCAGTAGCGTCTGCCCGACGCTGAGAAAGCACGAAGTTCATTTCTGACGATCCCGTGCTGTCTGCGTGCCCTTCAACAGTGATTGATATACCTGGAATATTTCCAAGCGTAGCGCTCACCTTGTCGGCAACTTTGGTAACGTGACCGTCCGCAACAACACTTGTACCGACTGGAATCGAAACCCGAATTGCATCATCAGACTCATTGATAGTCGCGAGCCCACCAAGAGCCTCAACGAGCACTTCTACTGGATCGTCAGCGCGTGCTACAAGGCTGCTGCTATCAAGCGCCTCCAGTTCGGAGATCTCAATATCCGGCTCATCGTAGATCAAGCTTTTCCATCGCCGGACGAATGATCTCATTACCCCCTCTCGGCATGGAAAAAGCCGAACTCCAAGATCAGAACCCCAACGCGGCCCACACTGATACACCGCCGCGTACATTATTTTTGCCCTCGGCACACTAACGCCAGAGCACCTCATAGCTGCGTAAAACATCTTGTGGACTGCCCTCCACTCTTGGGTCTCATTTTCACACTCAACATCGTGAGTGACAGAGGCTTTTCGATACAAGCCTACAAATGGACTTCCAATAAACGACCACAAAACTTGAGGAATCGAAGCGCCATCGACTACAGACCCTTCTGGAGCAAGCCACGCCTTCGAATATGCGTCTGTGTAAACGTAGTCCACTAGCAACCTCATATTGCGCCCATCTTCCAGCCATTCCGCACGTATCGCGCCATCGCAGCTGCCAAACTCCGCACCCGTAGCATTTCCGGAAGTGAGCAGCATTAGAAGTGTTAAGGACCTGATGAACTTGATACTTCTCAGATGATTTCGCATCCAGTTACTCCCTATGCTTCGAATGAGGGCTAATCGGGATAGGGAGGCACCTCACAGTGCCCCTCCTCCCACACCACCGGGCATACGGGTCACGTACCACGGCGGTTCATCCCCTCATCTTTATCACGCTGCAAGTGATGGCAGCCCCAAGCCTTTAAAATATCTGTTTGGCAATGCCCTATAGAGTGCAGGACTTTTGCTTAAACGCCAAGACCCATGGGCCGATTTCGCCGTATTCCAGGCCGTCCACCGGTCTACTCCCAGTCGGCGCAGTTTACGATAGCCACTACGGCCCCATTGCTTCCAGATATAACACCGCAACTTCCGTCTGATCCAGACGTCGATGTCGCGCAGCGGGCTCTGCACCTCGGCTACGCCGAAGTACGCTTTCCAACCAAGCAGGTATTTCCTTAAGTCTGCGATGACATGTGACAGTTGATGGCCTCTCGTTCGACGGCTCAGTTCCCGTACCCGCTGCTTCAGTTTCACCAGCGCCTTGTCGGCCACTTTGATCCTGTTGCCGCGTCGGGGACTGACAGTAAATCCCAGGAAGCTCCGTTTCCAGGGCCGGTCTACCGCGCTTTTATCTTCGTTTACCTTGAGCCGGAGGTGGTATTCGATATAGCGTTGTACACTTATTTTGATCCGCTCCGCCGCTCGATGACTGCCCGCAAAGATCTGGCAGTCGTCGGCGTATCGGCTAAAGCGGTGACCTCGTCTTTCCAGTTCCCAGTCCAGCTCGTCCAGTACGATGTTGGCCAGTACCGGCGACAACGGGCCGCCTTGCGGTACGCCCTCTCGATTCGAGATTGTTTGGCCATCCTTCTGAATTGGACTGGTCAGGTATCGTCTGACCAGCTTCAGCAGCGTCGGGTCCTGGATGCGTATCTTCAGTCGTTCCATCAGCCGGTCATGGTTGACGGTGTCGAAGAACGCTTGCAGGTCCAGGTCGATCACCCAGCTCTTCCCGTTCACGATTGTGTCCTGGGCATGCCGCACAGCTTGCTGAGCATTACGCTGAGGCCTGAAGCCGTAGCTGTTGGGGTGGAAGGTCGGCTCCCAAAGGTCGCTGATAATCTGAGCTATGGCCTGCTGGATAAAACGGTCGATGACCGTCGGTATCCCCAGTTTGCGCATTTTGCCATCGGCCTTTGGTATCTCGACCCGTCTGACCGGTTGCGGTCGGTAGCGACCCTCGATCAGGCGCTCCTTGAGGTCCGGCCAGTGGGCGTGCAGATAGGCCGACAGTTGCTCTGTCGTCATCCCGTCGACGCCCGCTGCGCCTTTGTTGCGTCTGACTTGTTTCAGCGCACGTACCAGATTGTTCCTGTCCAGCACTTGCGCCATCAGTGATGACTCGATGATTGGCAATTGGAGGGGAGTTTCGGATACACGGGCTTCACCCATCGCCGTTGGCGATGCCTCGTCTGAGGATCGGTCAGGTGCTATGTCCATGTTCTTATACTCTGTCCATGCCGGTGATGTTCGGGCCTTCGGTAGTGAGAGTCATACCTACTATGCCCTCTGCTGACTTCTGTACTGCGGTCACGCAGAATTGCTTCAGCGTCAGTTGTTCCTTCAACACAATACAGACCTCCCAGGGTAAGACACTTAACTTTCCTCGCGTAGACGCCGGATTTATAAAACATAAGCCAGATGCAGATGGAGGGCTTAGCAGTCACGTGCCCGCTGGCCCCACTTATGTCACACCTCATATCCGGTTCTTGTTCATCGCCCCGCGATTTTGCCTTGAGCTTCCTCCAGCCAGCTCCTCGCGGAACTAACCTTGCCCTTTGGCTAACCTTCGGCTCTGCGAATACCTGGTACGAGGACTTTCACCTCGCTAGTTAAGTGCCATGCCTGGCACACACGCCTCAATAACCGGCGCAGCTTTGCTGCGTCCGGCACCGAAGGCGCGAAGTTGATTGATTTGTTAGAATTATTTTATCCATATTGACAAATCCATTGTTTCGCCGATTTTCCTTCGATAATTCGCATGCGCAATAGCAATACCTACACTAGTTAATTCAAATTGGTTAAATGGTGAGTTTTTCCACACATCGAAAACTCTTTCCATTTCAGGTATCGCTTCTATTAATATTCCCTTTACTTCATTCGCTGCCTTAGTCGAGGACTCAAAAAGCTGCTTCAGCTTTTGCTTAACCTCAGCGCTGATCCCGTTTCTATCGGCGACTTGTTCAAGCACATCGTCATCAAGAACACTAATTTGAAATTTTTCTGGATCGTGAAAACACTTTATAACTAGCCCATGAAGATTGACTCCTTCACCTATTTTCTCTTTTAGCTCTTCTTCACTAAATCCTTTAGAAAAAAATGGTTTATAGGTATTTCTTAAATTTGCTTCAAGTTGCCCATAGCTTCCTGCTCGGACGTGACCACAGCCTAAGTATTCAAGATGAGTAAAATCGGAGTTCTTGTCAGAAAGCTTTTCAATAAAAGGAATGACCCTTTTTCTAAAGTGAGCCAACAATCCTTGATAATTTTGTATATCAAGTCTTCGATGACTTATCAGTAAAAAACTTAGCGTTAATGTATCGAACTGTTCTAGAGTTAATTTAGGTGCTATCCCAAGCGATTCATCCAGTACGATTTGAACCATATCTCTTTTAGGTGCGGCAGCTCTATCAACTAGGATATCAACTAAAAGGTCACCCAAATCTTGATCGCCACTAATGGCATATTGCTTTTGAACAGTAAACAATGCGTCTTGGAGGGCGGGCGTTTGAAACTCACCTAAAGACTCGGGATGGCGAGCTCCCAGCTGAGAAATTACTTTTTCTGTTACTTCTTCTGCTCGATTTTGAGCAATAAGTGCAGCCTCTTGCTTAAGCTCAATAAAGTTCGCTTTAAATACGTCATTGGCAATCTCTTTAGCATCTGAGTATGAGATACCTTGATTTACTATAACTTGCTGCCCTTGCAGGTTTGTTGAATTGTCACCAGAGTCTTGCTTTTGGCTTGACTTATTTATCATTTTTTTGAGTAAACTCAACATTGCCGCCCGCCTGAATGTTCGTAGAGTTATTCCCAGAACGCTGCTTCTGTGTAATCCCGCTTGATACTTTTCTTTTAAAAAGAGCAATTATTCCGCCAAGCACAAAAATCCCCGCTCCACTGAATACCCAAGTGTAATTATTGTTAATCCATTCTGTTATTGTTTCCAATGAATCCTCCGAAAATTCTAACAGCTAATTATAGAGACCTTTGGCACTATATCTCCCGGGCACTATAATTCTGGGAATTCGATAGACCAAAAATCAACTTTATTTATAAAATCAGCAGGTTAGCGACAATAAAGAGAGGCATTTTAAAGAATTATAGTGCCTGTAAAGGCTGCGTCCCTGCCATAAACCTGCCTCAATCATAATATTCACATTCAGTTAAATCAAAGCGTTAGTTCAATATTTTCCTTGCTCAAGGGAAAGGGGGTCCCTTGAATTGGGAGTATCGACATATAACAACCTCAATACTGCTGTATATAAAAGCCAAAAATCTGAGTGAATTATCCACAGCGAATAACGGGAAGCGGTGAGACTGTACAAGAGGCGCTTTCTCTGTGACCCCGGTTTTCTTAGCATGCCCTTTGGGTACTGTGGTGAATTTTTGAAGCCTCAGAGCCGTTCTGACGCAGAAAACGCTGTGATCTAGAAGCATCAAAACATAACGGGAAATTCAGACGCAAAAGATCGCCCCTGGAAGGGGCTCCAAAACCCACAACTCCCACTTTTTCGAGCAACGAATAAACGTTAATTGAGCTTCCTTTATTCGGCCCGGTTGCTGATGTAACTTCCGGTAAGCATCACTAAGGCGCCCAGTGAAACGGGCCTATTCCATCGGTTCGCCGTAAAAAGAAAGTCAATCCCGGCCAACAGGGTCGGAACCAAAGCTTCAAACACCTGCTTTAACCGTTTGGGAATCAATATCCACTTTTGACACAGCCAACATGAAAGAAGAACGGTTAATAGTTTGATGCTTTTCCAGCAAGGAAAAAAGTTTCCATCTGAGAACTAGCGAGCTGCGAAGCAGCGGTCTGCTTTTCACCTTCCCCATTGTGGTTAGTATGAACCGGACGTTGTCCGCTGTTTTTGCTAAATTTGATTCCTTACAAATTCAATTTTTGTATCAATACCGGTTCTTCAAAAGAAAACCGGGTATGGTGCAGCCTGTTCGACAGTAAGCAGGTCTTTAGCTGTTTTTTCAAAGGGTAGTAACCATTATGAAGTTTGCATACGTTAACCCGTTTTTAAAATCCATGGTGAATGTTCTGTCGACCATGGCCAGCATCGAGTGTATAGCGGGAAAAGCCTATCTTAAAAGCTCCGCCAGTGCCGAGGGACATGTGACCGGCATTATGGGGTTAGCCGGACCTCATGCGAAAGGCTCATTTGCGGTGTCCTTCACTCAGTCAGTGATTCTGGATATTACCGAGCGGATGCTGGGAGAAACCCTGACCACGATTGATGAGACCGTCACCGATATGGTGGGGGAGTTAACCAATATGTCAGCTGGCGGAGCGGTGGCACAGCTGTCGCAAAACGGTTATGACCTGAATATGGCAACCCCGGTGGTTGTCAGCGGTGAATCACACCATATCAATCACTCGTCTTCAGGCCCGATTATCGTTGTTCCCTTTAGCACGAATGCGGGTAATTTCTTCGTGGAAATCTCGTTTGTGACGATTGAATAGTACATCAGAAAGTCATATCAAAGAGCACGTTAAAACAGCACATCAAAAGCGTAGCGCAGCAACTGATTAATAAAGGGTTAGCGCTGCCGCGACCTTCTGACCCGAATTGATAGTTGTGAAAAATGCTTCAAAGCTTTTCTACCCAGTTATCGATCCATTCAGCGGCCGCTTCATCGGCATCCGGCGTTTCACAGCTATCGATAAACAATGCCTGGCCGACCGGTTTAGCTCCCAGATCATGCATCAGTTCATTCATCTGTTTACCGCCTTCTGCAAACGACTCATAGGAGCTGTCTCCCAGCGCGATAAGACCGAAACGAACCGCTGAGAAATCTGGTCTATGCGCCCGCAACTGGTCATAGAGCGGCTGAAGATTTGCCGGAATGTCCCCCTGACCAATGGTCGCAGTGCAGATCAGTATTACATCCGGGTGATCGGTCACCTGCTCATAGGTCGGTTCATTCAGCAGTACGGCCCGGTGACCCAGGCGGTTGAGCTGTTCGGTACAGTCATCAGCCAACAGGCTGGCATTACCATAAGTCGAACCCACCACAACTAAAATATCTGCCATCTTTTCCCACCCTCTGCATCTGCTAATTCAGCTTATAGTCATAAATTCGCTGTATATTAATGAAAACCTGCCGTCGGATGAACATTAATTTTTTACATTCGCCATTTACCCAACTATTTCTGTCAACTATCCTAAAGAGGACAGTACCAAAAGGGGAAAAGACCATGCCAAACAACCATGTTAGTCATCTTCTTAAGAAGCTGGAGGAACAATCGACCGAAAAATCTAAACTGGTAGATTGTAACTTTGCAATCAGCGAAGAAGATAAGTTTAAAGTAGAGGCCTTAGCTGAGCTGTTCCATATCTCTGAAGAGGAGCTGGTTGCTGATCTGCTGCATGCTGCGCTGCTAGAAATCGAAGAAAGGATGCCCTACCGGGCGGGTACGACTGTGATTCGTGTAGAAGAGGGAGACCCCGTCTATGAAGATATCGGACCTATGCCCCGATATATGTCGATCAAAAGCCGGCTCAGTAAGATAACCAGATGTGCCTGACAAGTGGCAAAAATTCCGCTCGCTGAAAACACAACCCCGTGTCAACAGAACAGGCATAATCAGCGGGACGGTTATCCCGCTGAGAGGTGCTTATAACGTTTTCAGATAGGCGATCAGGTAATCCTGTTCCGCAGCATCGGAGATCGCTACATGGCGCATCCGGGTACCCGGAACGAGTTTAGTATTATCAGCAACCCATTGACGCAGGTTATCTTCGGTCCAGACGATACCGGACTCTTTCAGCGCTTCTGAGTATGCAAAGCGTGGCAGCGAAGCCGCCTCTCTCCCCACCACACCAACAAGACTCGGGCCAAAGGCATTCTTGCTACTGTCAGTGGAGTGACAGGCCTGACAGCGTTTAAATACTTCTGCACCGGCAGCAGCCATTGCTGCCTCGTCTGCCTGTACAGAAGTAGCCATCATGCCAACCACCGCGACAGCGGGTAGCAACTTAAGCATTATTTTCTTCATTATCAGGTACTCTCATCGTAATTTATACAGGTCTGAAAAGTATACTGGCTGACAGGCTTAGGGAATTTACTACTTGAGTACCCTTTTGTATCGACTGATGATCTAAATCAATACTCCAGATAGCAAAAAACGCGGCAGGTGCCGCGTTTCTATTTGCTACGAAAGTATTAAGCTAAAACTTAAACCTGCTCAGCAATAATCTGCTTCCACTTTTCCGGGCCGGTGTTATGAACTGAGATACCGTTGCTATCAACGGCCACCGTGACCGGCATATCTTTCACTTCAAACTCGTAGATTGCTTCCATTCCCAGCTCCGGGAATGCCAGCACTTCAGCGTTGGTGATCGCCTTGGATACCAGATACGCAGCACCACCAACCGCCATCAGATAGACCGCTTTGTTATCACGAATGGCATCAATAGCAATCGGGCCTCGCTCAGACTTACCGATCATCCCCAGCAGACCGGTGCTCTCAATAATCTGACGGGTGAACTTATCCATACGGGTTGCTGTCGTCGGACCTGCAGGCCCCACAACCTCTTCACGCACCGGATCAACCGGGCCAACGTAATAGATAAAACGGCCTTGCAGATCAACCGGCAGATCTTCGCCGTTATTGAGCATCTCAACCATCTTCTTATGCGCCGCATCACGACCGGTAAGCATCTTACCGTTCAGCAATACCGTTTCACCTGGCTGCCAGCTCAGTACATCTTCCGGCGTTACGGTATTCAGATCCACCCGACGGGTGCTGGCACCGACCTCGAAGGTTACCTCTGGCCACTGATCCAGGCTTGGTGGCGTCAGTACTGCCGGGCCATTGCCATTCAGTTTGAAGTGGGTGTGACGGGTTGCAGCACAGTTAGGGATCATACACACCGGCAATGAAGCCGCATGAGTCGGGTAGTCCATAATCTTCACATCAAGAACCGTTGTCAGACCACCCAGCCCCTGTGCACCGATACCCAGCGCGTTGACCGCATCCATAATTTCCAGACGCAGCTCTTCTACACGGTTCTGTGGGCCACGTTCACGCAGCTCATGAATATCAATCGGATCCATCAGCGACTCTTTCGCCATCACCGCGGCTTTTTCAGCCGTGCCGCCAATACCGATACCCAGCATACCCGGTGGACACCAGCCAGCACCCATGGTCGGTACGGTCTTCACAACCCAGTCGACAATGCTGTCAGACGGGTTGAGCATCACCATCTTAGACTTATTCTCAGAGCCGCCGCCTTTCGCTGCGACATGAACTTCGACCTCATCGCCTTCAACGATTTCGTAGTGAATAACCGCCGGGGTATTATCTTTTGTGTTCTGACGCTTGCCGGCAGGATCAGCCAGAATAGAAGCGCGCAGCACATTGTCCGGATGAGTATAGGCACGACGAACGCCTTCGTTAATCATATCGGTAACGCTCATCTCAGCGTCCCAGGTGACGTTCATACCAATCTTCACGAATACCGTTACAATGCCGGTATCCTGACAGATCGGGCGTTTGCCTTCGGCACACATACGGGAGTTGATCAGAATCTGAGCCATGGCGTCTTTCGCCGCAGGATTCTGTTCCTTCAGGTAGGCTTCATGTACCCCCTGAATAAAATCGATCGGATGGTAATAGGAGATGAACTGCAGCGAATCTGCAATGCTGCTGATCAGATCGTCTTGGCGAATTACGCTCATTATTGGCTCCGCAATGTCAGGCTTATGTCGTGGGTTGAGGGCTATCTGCGTAACCCTTAACGTGCTCAGTAAAGCTGCTATATAAGCTGTTAGATAAGCCCATATACCAGCTGTTATATATGCTTGTGTATGAGTTATTCGGTAAAGCTGCCGCAGAATTATACACTAATTTTAGTCCCGGGCGTTGTCCGGCCTTAGTCTAAAATTCTATGAGGGAAACGCGGCTTAAGGATTACAGACTAAGACAATACAGCAAGCCAAACAGCATGAAAAAGCGACCACTGGCCGGCGGCAGCGATGCTCTGCCCTGCGCGCCCTGCTGCTGCTTGTACAGCAGCCAGGCCAGCGGCACACTCACCAGCCACCAGCCACCGGTGATCATGTCAGTCATCCAGAGCACGGAAGCCATCACAACAACCGACAGCAGCAGTAACAGGTAAAGCTTCCGGGCCCTGTCGATACCAATCCGTACCGTGAGGGTTCGTATCCCCGTGTCCCGGTCACTCTCAACGTCGCGGATCTCATTAGCCAGCAGCAGTAGCGAACTGATAAGACTGACCGGCACCGAGCGCCAGAACACCAGCCAGCTCAGTTCACCGGTAAGTATGTAGTAACTACCGCACACCATCAGTACGCCCATCAGCCAGAAGACCAGCACCACCGCCATTCCACGGCGTTTGAAGTTGACCGGCTCAACGGTATACCCCAGTGCTCCGGCAAGCCCCACCAGCAGCAATACAAGCAAACCCAGGCCTGTATAGCTAATCAGATAGATACCGAGCGCTGCGGCCAGCAGCAAACAGCACAGTCCGAGCCTGAAGTTACGGATCACCTGGGCTCTGACGCTACTGCTCTTAAGGTGGTGCAGATCAGCATGGTCATTGATCAGATTGACGCCGGCTTGCAGCAGCAGAGCCCCGATCATAATCAGCAGCGCCACAGGATAGCTGAAGCCGGGCTGTGCTGACGCACTGACGATACCCACCAGACAGGTAATCAGCGCTACCGGAAAAGAGAAAGGGCGCAACGCCCGGCCAAGGGAATATTTATCCTGCGTCATCAGATCCCACTGCACTCATCTGTTAAAACGTCCATAAAGGTATCAGAACTGACAAAAAAAAAGGTATCCCAGGATACCTTTTTTACACTTATGATCAATCAGTTACCGCTTTCAAACGCCGGTGCATTCGGCAGATCCCGCATCAACAGGGCATACTCAAGATCGGTATCGATATCCAGCGGCAGACGAACCTTATGACCGGAACCCGGGGCACAGTCCCTGGCTTCACCCTGCAGATTTTCCAGATGCTCAAGCTTAAACTTGCGATTACCGGAAGGGGTCATCAGTTCCAGAGTATCACCCACCATGAATCGGTTCTTCACTTCGATATCAAGGGTCCCTCGCTGTGCATCGCGGCCAATAACCTCACCAACAAACTGTTGATGCACACCAACGGAGTTACCCGTTTCATAGTTCTGATACTCATCATGCACATGACGGCGATAGAAACCTTCCGTATATCCACGGTTTGCCAGGTTTTCCAGCGTATCCATCAGCTGCATATCAAACGGACGCCCGGCTACCGCATCATCAATCGCCTTACGGTAGGCCTGAGCGGTACGGGCCACATAGTAGTGAGACTTAGTGCGCCCTTCAATCTTCAGTGAGTGAATACCCATCTCAGTCAGGCGCTGCACATGCTGAATCGCGCGCAGATCCTTAGAGTTCATGATATAGGTGCCGTGCTCGTCTTCATAGGCGGGCATATATTCACCGGGACGGGTCTCTTCCTGCAGCAGATACATCTTGCTGGTCGGCTCACCTTCTCCCAGCGCAGGCTGCACGGAGGCCTCATTCGGATCGAAACTCTGCACCGGAATCAGGTCGCCATTATCCCCCTGAGTCGCCTCATGGGCATCATATTTCCAGCGGCAGGAGTTAGTGCAGGTACCCTGATTAGGGTCACGGTGATTGATATAACCCGACAGCAGACAACGGCCAGAGTAGGCAATACAGAGCGAGCCATGAACAAACACTTCCAGCTCCATCTCCGGGCACTTTTCACGGATCTCGGCAATCTCATCCAGCGACAACTCGCGGGACATAATAATCCGCTCAATACCCGCCTGATGCCAGAACTTCACACTGGCCCAGTTCATGGTATTACTTTGCACAGACAGATGAATAGGGATATCCGGCCAGTGCTCCTTAACCATCAGAATCAGGCCAGGGTCTGACATAATCAGCGCATCGGGTCCCATCTCGATGACCGGACGCAGATCATCAATATAGGTTTTCAGTTTACTGTTGTGGGGCATAATATTGCTCGCCACATACAGCTTTTTACCCTGCGCATGGGCGATATTAATCCCCTCATGCAGGTTATCCAGATTAAAGTCGTTGTTACGCACCCGCAGACTGTAGCGTGGCTGACCGGCATACACCGCATCAGCACCATAGGCGAATGCGTATTTCATATTGCGCAGCGTTCCCGCTGGCGAAAGAAGTTCTGGTTTAAACATTTTTCACAACATTGAAAAGTTAGGTTCTGCAGCTGGCTCAGGCCATATCCTGCAAGGGAATTGTAAACAGCGGCGTATAGATCGAGCCGCGCTCACCCGGCTTACTCTGGAACAGAATCACCGAATCAGCCAGACTGAAGAGGTCCAGTGATGGCCACTCTTCGGGCGCTTCAAACTGGTTTCTGGCAGGCAGCCGACCGAGTGTAATATGGGGTTTAAAATCTTCTTCTTTAAACTCTATACCCGCCTCTAAAGCGATCTCCATCATCGCCCGGTTAAGGCCACTCAACTCCTCATCTTCCTGACTCATGGCGGCAATGACCGCGAGTTGATTACTCACCGGGTAATATTCTGCCGTATTGATACGCACCTGAAATGAGCGGGCCTCAGCCAGCTTATTACGTGCGATCTCCTCCAGCTGATCAATCTGTTCCAGCGAGATCTCACCCAGAAAGCACAGCGTCAGATGATAAGATTCAGCATCAACCCAGTTTACTTCTATCTGCTTGTCAAACTGACACAGGGTATCAGCGTAATCTGCCAACCATCGGGCCACAGAACCCGGCAGGGCCAGCGCAAAAAACGCACGAATATCCATTAAAGCGTTGTCTACCTCGTCAAAAAAAGACTGACTATTCTGCCTGTCCCCGGTCTGGATCGCAATCACTAACCTGTATAAAAAATCGTCAACATTACTGCTATGCCTGCTGACGTACCTTATCCTGAGCCGGCAGCGCCTGAATACGGCTAACCCAGCGGTCTATTGCGGGATACGCGGAATAATCAAAACCCGCAGCTTTCGGCCAGGCGATCACCGCAGCACCATGAAAATCGGCTACCGTCAGTTTACCGCCCGCAAGATACTCACGGTCCCGTAGATGAACCTCCAGCACCGGTAAAAAACGTTCCAGAATCTGCTGCTGAGCAGCGATAAATGAGTGATCGGGTTCGCCCTGAGCATATTTAACTGCCAGCAACATATCCAGTGCCGGCACCTCAAGCTGATTACTGATAAACAGGCTCCAGCGGTACAGATCCGCCTCCTGCTCGAGGGTATCGACCCACAGCAGGCCATCACCATATTTACGCGCCAGATAGAATAAAATCGCCTGACTCTCCCACAGCACCAGATCACCATCCACCAGCGCTGGTAACTTACCGGTCGGATTCAGAGCCAGGTATTCTGGCGTGCGGGTCGGCTCACTGCGGGGAGCCATGGGAATGTTTTCATATGCGATTCCCAGTGTTTCAAGAACACACATCACCATGCTGGCGCGGGAATAAACCCCGCCATAAACCTTAATCATCATTCATCCCTTCTGACCGGTGATATCTCTACTGAAGCCGTTCTACTTTCAACTGCAGATTATTCAGCTTCTGGCGGATCTGTAACAACTCGTTATTCATCATCAAACGGGAACCATCAATCGCCTTAACCGCCTGCTCATTTACCCTGATCCGACGATCAAGTCCGGCAGAGGCATTCTGATTGTTCTGTAATGCCACAATCTGCTCAGCAAACGCTGACAATTGTTTGCGTTGCTCTGCCTGCTGCAGCTCAACCGACTCACTCAATGCCTGAAACTGAGTACTCAGCGCTGATGAACTCTGCCTGATAGCGGCGACCTGTTTAACATTATCATTGCCCGCCGCCTCACTCACTTGCAATTGTTTATCCAGCTTAGTCAGATCTGCGGTCATCCCCTTAAGGGCCTTAGCCTGCGAATCGATCAGCGCAGAAGCTGCGCTCAACTGTTTTTCCAGCTCGGCAATCTTCGGCGTATTCCGCTGATGAGCAACCACCCAAAGCTTCCCATTCTCGGAATTTAACTTAGCGATTTCGCTATCGAGCCGGGTAATTGCTGTATCAAACTTGCCGACGTCAGCGCCCAGCTTGTCGAACTGTTTCTCAGCGGCCTCAGCCTGTCTCTTGACCTGATTCTGCAATGACTCACCCGTCTGAGCAGCACTGTCCCCGGCCACCAGAAACAGCTTCTGCAATTCAGCAACCTTCTCATCAACCGCCTGCCGCTCGCTCTCCAAAGCCTGCAACTGCTGATGCTGCATAAAGTTCCAGTACGCCAGGCCACCCACGGCCACCGCCAATAACAAAATGATCAGATAACTGAGCGCACTACCACCAGAACGATCTTTCTGCACTGGCACTGGGTTATTACCCTTAGCAACACCACCCTTTTGAGGTGGCTCAGTCTGCGGTTTTACCCCGTCCCCACTGGTAGTCGGCTCCCGCTCCGCCGGCCCAAAGCTCGGAAGCTCCAGATCTTTATCCTGATCACGCATTTGAGTCTCTTCTCTGTCAGATAGATAATTCAGTTCAGCACTGCCGATATTACACCATCCGACAGTTTTTTTGCCAAAAGAAAAGCCCCGTGCAGAACACGGGGCTTTTCGGAGTAGCGTCGCTTATGAGCAGATATTACATCATGCCGCCCATACCGCCCATACCACCCATGCCACCCATATCAGGCATGCCAGAACCACCTTCAGATGGCTTATCAGCGATCATCGCTTCGGTAGTAATCATCAGGCCAGCAACAGATGCCGCAGCCTGCAGCGCAGAGCGGGTTACTTTAGCCGGATCAAGAATACCCATTTCGATCATATCGCCGTACTCACCGGTAGCAGCGTTATAACCGTAGTTACCTTCACCCTTTTCACGGATGTTAGCAACAATAACTGAACCTTCATCACCCGCGTTACCCACGATCTGACGCAGAGGCGCCTCAAGGGCACGGAATGCCAGCTCAATACCGACAGTCTGATCGTGGTTATCACCTTGCAGCGCGCCAACTTTATCCATTGCGCGGATCAGTGCAACACCACCGCCAGGAACAACACCCTCTTCAACTGCAGCACGGGTTGCGTGCAGCGCGTCTTCAACACGGGCCTTCTTCTCTTTCATCTCAACTTCAGTAGCTGCACCCACCTTGATAACTGCAACACCGCCAGCCAGCTTAGCAACGCGCTCCTGCAATTTTTCACGATCATAGTCAGAAGAAGTTTCTTCAATCTGGGCACGTATCTGAGATACACGGGATTCGATCGCCGTATGCTCGCCTACACCATCAACAACAGTGGTATTCTCTTTAGTGATGTTGACGCGCTTAGCCTGACCTAACTGCTCCAAAGTAGCAGTTTCAAGGCTCAGACCAACCTCTTCAGAGATCACAGTACCGCCCGTCAGAATAGCAATGTCTTCCAGCATCGCCTTACGACGATCACCGAAACCAGGCGCTTTAACAGCAGCAACCTTAACGATACCGCGCATGTTGTTAACAACCAGAGTCGCCAGGGCTTCACCCTCAACATCTTCAGCAATAATCAGCAGTGGGCGGGAAGTTTTAGCAACCTGTTCCAGAATCGGAAGCAGATCACGGATGCTGGAGACTTTCTTATCAACGATCAGCATGTACGGATTTTCAAGATCAACGCTCATGCTTTCCTGATTGTTGATAAAGTAAGGAGACAGGTAGCCACGATCGAACTGCATACCCTCTACCACGTCCAGCTCATTTTCCAGACCTGAACCTTCCTCAACAGTGATAACACCCTCTTTGCCAACCTTATTCATCGCTTCAGCAATGATGTCACCCACCTGGGTGTCGGAGTTAGCAGAGATAGTACCCACCTGAGCAATAGCCTTGCTGTCAGCACAAGGTACAGCCATCGCGCGCAGTTGTTCTACAACTGCAGCAGACGCTTTATCGATACCGCGCTTCAGGTCCATTGGGTTCATGCCTGCAGCAACAGACTTCAGGCCTTCATTAACAATTGCCTGAGCCAGAACAGTTGCAGTCGTGGTACCGTCACCGGCAACATCGTTGGCCTGGGAAGCAACTTCCTTAACCATCTGCGCGCCCATATTCTCGAACTTATCTTCCAGTTCGATCTCTTTTGCTACGGATACGCCGTCTTTAGTTACGGTAGGAGCGCCGAATGCTTTGTCCAGAACAACGTTACGGCCTTTTGGCCCCAGAGTTGTTTTAACTGCATCAGCCAGAATATTTACACCCGCCAGCATACGTACGCGAGCATCGTTACCAAACAGTACTTCTTTAGCCATTTTTAAAAATCCTGTGTCTAAAAAAATTCAATCAGAAATTCTTACCGGAGAACTGAACTCAGCTTTCCAGCACACCGTATATATCGCTTTCATTCATGATCAGCAGCTCTTCACCATCAATTTTAACGGTGTTAGAACCGGCATACTGACCAAACAGTACAGTGTCACCAACCTTAACAGCCAGTGCCTGAACTTCACCGGTGCTGGTAATACGACCAGTACCTACAGCGAGAACTTCACCCTGGTTAGGCTTTTCAGCAGCAGAACCTGGCAGCACGATACCACTGGCAGTCGTTGCTTCTTCTTCTTTACGGCGAACAACCACACGGTCGTGAAGTGGACGAATTTTCATTGAATCTCTCTCCTGATCCGTTGATCAAAAAAAGTCAGTTTTGTTGTATAAAATGCAGTCACTCGAAGTGGCTACAAATCCTTGGATGACTCACTAAATGGGGGCAGCAAAAAACATTTCAACACCCGGGCAAAAATATTTTTAATCTTCGCGGCGGAAGTCACCGTCGATGATATCGCCATTCTGGTCGGTATCCCGGGAGCCGGGGGGATGCTGTCGGTGATAAATTGAATCCTCCGGCTCAACACCACTTTGCCGATGAGACATAGCCACCACAGTAAAACGGCTCATGACCTGCCGGGCAAGCGCTTTACGGGTGTAAGGGATAAGACAGAGAAAGCCGATTACGTCAGTAACAAAGCCCGGCGTTAACAGAAGCGCCCCCCCCACCGCCAGCACAATCCCCTCAACCATTTCGTTTCCAGGTATCTGCCCGGCATTCATCCGTTGCTGAGCCCGGGCCAGTGTCGACAACCCCTGATAGCGCAGCATATTGACGCCAATAAAAGCCGATAAAAGCACCAGCCCTACGGTATACCAGGCGCCAATCGCCTGACCCACATTGATCAACACGGTGATCTCAATCACAGGGATGATAATAAATAACAGTAAAAGAAAGCGCATATAGCTCCAGTCCTGAGTCAGACAACCACATCTGCACAGTTCAACAAGGCTACTCCCCGCTCATTTTTGCCATTCGGGGAGTCTGATTAAAAAAACATCTAACATTCAATATAGTTAGGGACTGTTTCACTTTTTTCAACCCCATAAAATCAATCCGCATTTGCAGCATTACGACTAAATAACTACAAAAAGAACCACTAATTCCTGCACAAATTAATTCTTTATAATCATACACTTAAGCAAAAAAGGACACGGAGTTGATAATATAAGCCATTGTTTATTATGAACTTTAAACAATAACCCTTTTAGGCAGTAGACTTTTTTGCAGAAGCGTTATAAGTTCTTATGCTAAGCATTTTGCAACGCACAAAAACAGCTATTATAAAAAGAAAATAAAATATAGAAGATAAGGTAGTAAAACTGATGGAACTGAAAGATAAAGTAATCGTTATTACTGGTGGCGGCCGTGGTCTGGGTCGTGCAATGGCACTGGAACTGGCAGAGAAAGGCGCGAAACTGGCTCTGGCTGATCTGGACCAGGAAGGTCTGGACGAAACCGTTGGACTGTGTATGGAGTTCGGCGTAGAAGCCCGGGGCTACATCGCCAACGTTTCTGATGAAGACTCTGTTGTTAAGCTGTTCAACGACGTAGCCTCCGATTTTGGTGCCCTGCATGGCCTGGTAAACAACGCTGGCATCACCCGTGACGGCCTGTTCATCAAAGTTAAAGATGGCGAAGTTGTCAGCAAAATGAGCCTGGACAACTGGAACCTGGTAATGGACGTTAACCTGACCGGTACATTCCTGTGTGGTCGTGAAGCGGCTATCAAGATGATCGAACTGGGCAATCCAGGCTGCATCATCAACATCTCCTCTATCTCACGCCACGGCAACATGGGACAGACCAATTACACCGCAACTAAAGCGGGCGTAGAAGCAATGGCTGTTACCTGGGCTAAAGAACTGGCGCGTTACGGTATCCGTGCAGCCTCTATCGCTCCGGGTTACATCGGCACGGAGATGGTTCTGAGCATGAAACCTGAAGCACTGGAGAAGATCGCTTCCGGCATTCCTGCCAAGCGTCTGGGTAAGCCACAGGAGATCGCTAATACTGTCGCTTTCATCATGGAAAACGACTATGTAAATGGCCGTTGCATCGAAGTAGACGGCGCACTCCGGATCTGATCCCCAACCGTTCAGTCATAAAAAAGCCAGCAGCGATGCTGGCTTTTTTGTTTTTGCCCCTGAAATGCTCGACCTTGGTTACCGTTCCACAGCCGACTTTTACCTCCCTTAATCAAGTATCAGAGTTGCCGCCTCATGTTCCCTTTAACTGGTGAAGTCGACTATGGCATACTTCGCTGCATTCAAGCAGCCACTTAAAGTAAGCATGATGATCAAAACCATATTAATCGTTGAAGATGAAGCAGAGATCGCCGATGCATTAATTTATGTGCTGAAAGCTGAAGGTATGGACCCTATTTGGGTGAGCACAGCCCAAAATGCTTTGATAGAACTTAACGCCACTGCTGTTGATCTGGCTATTTTAGATGTCGGGCTGCCTGACGGTAATGGTTTTGACCTGTTTAAAACTATTCGGGAAAGTTATTTGATACCGATGATGTTTTTGACCGCCCGTTCGGAAGAGATTGACCGGATTATTGGCCTGGAGATCGGTGCCGATGATTATGTCACAAAACCGTTCAGCCCCAGAGAAGTGGCAGCAAGAGTTAAAAACATCCTTAAGCGGGCTGCTATGCAGCCCAACACTGACACACACCTGACGAAGAACGGCTTTAATTTAGATAGCCAGCAGATGAAAATCACTTACCAGGGTCAAATGCTGGAGCTGACTCGCAGTGAATATTCGCTACTCGAAACCCTGATAAACCATCCGCAACAGATATTTTCCCGTCGACAATTGATAGAAGCCGTATGGTCATCGCAACACCCATCTGATGAGCGGGTGATTGATACACATATTAAGAGTTTGCGGCATAAGCTGAAAAATATCGATGCCGTTGATGTACCCATTATGACTCATCGGGGTTTTGGTTATTCACTGGCTGCTACTTCATGATAAAAATAAGCTTTAGTCTGCGTGCCTTTTTTGTCTTTTTTATTATTCTGGGTGTGTTGACCTGGTTTTTTCTGGATAAAGCCACAGACAAACTGAGCACCGCATTTCAGCAATCTTCGGAAACGGTGTTAGTCGATACCGCTAACTTACTGGCAACGTCTTTAGAGCATCAGTTTCGAAATCAGGTGCTGGATACTGATGAAATTGCACTCATTTTTGAAGAAAGCTATAAACGCCAGATCCAGGCGCAAATCTACAGCTTATATAAAAATGCTATTGATCTGGAGATCTACATCACCAATCGGCAAGGCATAGTGATCTATGATTCTACAGGCCAACATGAAGGTGAAGATTTTTCTGCCTGGCGCGATGTGAGACTGACCCTGGAGGGTAAGTATGGAGCCCGGAGTAGTTTTCGTTATGAGGATAAAACGAGCAAAACTGATGAGAAAATTATGGTTGTTGCTGCCCCGATTCAAATTGAAGAGGATATCGTCGGCGTGCTTAGTGTCGTCAAACCTATCAAGCCATTAGAGCAGTTACTGGCAACCGAAAGCGAGAACTTAAAAACCTACATTCTGTTTGCCTTAGCAGCGGCCATGCTGATTGGCTATTTGGTGAGTCGTGGTTTCACTGCGTCCATCTCACGCCTGGTAGATTATGCCAATAACATGGCTTTAGGGGAGCGTAGCAACCAACCGGCGTTTATGGATAAACGTTTTGATAACCTGGCAACAGCGATTACGCATATGCGTGATCAACTGGATGGTAAGGAATATGTCGAACACTACATCCACGGCTTAACTCATGAGTTAAAAACACCCTTAACAGCGGTGGCGGCAGCGGCAGAACTGTTATCTGAAGAGATGCCTGCAGATGAACAGAAGCGTTTTATTAATAATATCTGCGCCTCAAATACACGTATGCAGGCATTGGTAGAACGCATGTTGGATCTGGCCAGGCTGGAAAACATGACCACACTGACAGAGGTTAATGCGTTTGATTTAGCTGATATTATTGGCGCGAAAATACGCGAAAATGATGCCCTTATTCGTGAGTATGATCTGCATATCCATTTTGATAAATCGGAACAACTAATAGTCCATGGTGATAAATTATTGTTGCAGCAAGCAATAAGCAACCTACTGGATAACGCCCTGGAAAATAGTCCGCAAGGTGGCCACATAACCATTAGGTATGAACTCAAATCTAATCAGCATCAGATTAAAACAATCAATGAAGGTCAATTAGATGATTTTATGATCGAACGTGCGTTTGAGCGTTTTTTCTCATTACATTCTAAAAATGGCGCACGTAAAAGCACCGGGCTTGGTTTGAGTTTTGTGCGTGAAATCATGCATCTGCACCATGGCGAAGTAAAATTAAGCAATACGGTATCAGGCGTCTGTGCAGAAATGTCCTGGCCCGCTGAGTTAAGCTGAATCAAAAAAACACATAATCCACACATAAATCACAAGTGGCTTTGAGAAAGTTGTTCCAACCGAATTTAAGGAGGAATGACATGAACAAGCAACTACCCCATCTGATAACGCTATTGATGTGCTGGTTATTAATAGCCCCCGCACAGGCCAGCATCGAAGACACCGATACTTCACCGCAACTATTGATTAATGATGCTCAGCAAGGTTCACAACCGGCCCTGTTAATGACTAGTCACATTAAAGGGCAGGTTAATGGTCTGGTAGTGTCTATGACTCTGACTCAGGAATTTCAAAACACCAGCGCCAATTGGGTCAACGGCCGATATGTGTTTCCATTACCAGATGATGCCGTTGTCGATAGCTTAACGCTGACAAATGAAGATCGCGTTTTACAGGGTGTCGTCAAGGAAAAACAGGAAGCCAAAAAGATTTTTGCACAGGCGAAAGCAGCCGGTAAAAAAGCGGGCTTACTAGAACAAAATCGTCCCAATTTATTTGCTATGTCGATGGCGAATATCGCCCCTCAATCAATAGTCAAAGCAGAAATAACCTGGGTACAAAAAGTGCATTATGAAGGCGGCGTGTTTTCATTATCCCTACCCACAACCCTTACGCCTCGCTACATTCCAGGAGAAAGCCTGCAACTTAGTTTGAACGAGTTAACCGAACAAGCTGAACCGGTTGCAGCAACCATACAGCAGGGTTGGGCGGTACACACCGATCAGGTTCCAGATGCATCAGAGATCACACCTCCACAAGTAACAGGAATGAAGAGAGTCGATACGCACCGTATTGATATAGATATTCATCTGAATGCGGGTCTGCCCTTGGATAAGGTTTCAAGCATCAGTCATGCAATAAAAGTAGAGCAGCAAGGATCGGCTTATCGGGTCAGTTTTCAGAATAAAGATGAACTCATGGACAGGGATGTATTGTTGCAGTGGCAAGCCGCGGCGCATTCAATTCCCCAGGCGGCTATGTTCACCGAGAAACAGGGAGAGGCTTATTACAACTTAATCATGATCAATCCACCGGTAAAAAATATTGTGTCAACCTTGCCAAAAGATGTGACCTTTATTATAGATACCTCCGGATCAATGGCTGGCGGCTCAATGGAACAGGCTAAAAATGGATTGTTGACCGCCTTAAATCTGTTATCGCGTAAAGACCGTTTTAATATTATTGAATTTAATAATAAGTCCAATCAGTTATATGATGATTCTCATTCCGTATCGGACGATAGCCTTCGTTCGGCACAGACCTTTGTAAAAAATCTCCACGCTGATGGCGGGACTGAGATGATGGGGGCTCTTAAACGGGCGATTGCTCAGCCAGAGCATGAAGAGTATCTGCGTCAAATCATTTTCATTACGGATGGTTCCGTGGGTAATGAAAAAGCATTATTCAGTTACATCAATCAGCATCTGGGTAAAGCACGTTTGTTCACTGTTGGTATAGGCAGTGCGCCGAACACTCACTTTATGCATGGCGCGGCCAAATATGGCAGAGGCACGTCGACTCAAATCAGTGACTTATCAGAAGTGAACGCAAAGATTACCCGCTTATTTGAAAAACTAAGTTATCCGGTGATGCGTGATATCAAAGCGCAATGGCCATCGGATATCACCGTAGAATCTTATCCTGCCAATATCCCTGATCTATATGTGTCTGAGCCAATTATGCTGATTGCACGGTCTGAACAGCCAATCGACACGGTCACACTCACTGGGCAGATAGCGGGTCAGCTCTGGCAACAGCAATTGACGGTTGAACAGGGAGGCACAGCCAGCGCCGAGAATATTAATAAGATCTGGGCGCTGGATAAGGTAAATGATTTGATAGAAAAATCTGTTCTCTATGGTGAACCCGTCACAAAGTACAAAAATGACATTGTAAAAATAGGCGTTGAAAACCAGATCGTGACGCAATTCACCAGTTTTGTCGCCGTTGAAAAAGAGATTTCAAAACCTGAGCATGCCGTAGCTAAAGATGCGCAAGTGCCTAACTTACTGCCTAATGCCAAAAAAGTTCATGCTCCCGGTACTGCGACACCAGCCACCTTGCAGATAATACTGGGCTTGATCCTATTGCTCTGTGCCCTTGTTTACCAACGCTTCGCCCAGCGTCCACGCCAAAAGGGTCTGCAAGCATGAAGGCGCGCAGATATCTCATTATGCTAAGCCTGATTGCAGCGAGTGCATGGCTGATGGGGAACGGACTTTATATTAAAGCCAAAGCCCAGGTGGCGGATTGGATGATTAGCAACACTTGGGAGGAGCGCCAGCCCGATGGCGCTCCACAAAAGCCCTGGCCCTGGGCCGATACCTGGGTGGTCGCTCGTATTGAGGTGCCTCGCTTAGGCAAAAAACAGTATGTAATGCAGGATGCCAGCGGTGAATCGCTGGCATTTGGCCTGGGTGCAGTGATCCCCGTATCAGGCAATGGCTACAACTTTATTTCGGGACATCGGGATACCCATTTTGACTATCTCGATAAGTTAATAGTAGGTGATACGGTAACCATTGAAACCTATCCGGGTCAGCGACTGACATACCGGATCACGGCCACCGATGTGGTTGATACCCGAAACGGTCCGTTTACAGTCGATCAGGATAACGAAGGGTTATCATTAATCACCTGCTGGCCGATGGATAGCATAGTCCCGGGAGGGCCATTACGTTATGTCGTTTCAGGGGTATTAACCGGACGGACAAACGCCGGGATATGACATTGTTCGATTAAACTAATGCAGTTAAACAAACCTTCCTGAGCAGCATAGTCATTTGAATTAAGCTGCTCTACAAATTGTGGGCACTCGGACACTTAACGCCAGCGCTTGAAAATCAGAGAGGTATTAATCCCACCGAAGGCAAAATTATTACTCATGACATACTCGGTGTGGATGCTTCGTCCCTCACCCATGATGTAATCAAGTTCACCACATTCCGGATCCACATTCTCCAGATTTACCGTTGGACAAAACCAGTCATGATTCATCATTTCGATTGCAGTCCAGGCCTCAAGTGCACCACATGCGCCCAGTGTATGGCCGGTATAGCTCTTCAACGAACTGATCGGTGTTGCATTACCAAACACTGAAGCGGTCGCGTGACTTTCCGCTACATCACCCCGACCTGTCGCGGTACCATGCGCACTGATATAGCCAATATCGCTGACCGACACATCAGCATCATTCAGCGCTAACCGGATAGCTGTTTCCATAGTTGCGGCATTTGGCTGAGTGACATGCTGACCGTCCGAGTTAGTGCCGAAGCCAACCACTTCAGCATAGATCCTGGCCCCCCGGTTAAGAGCGTGTTCAAGTTCTTCAAGAATAAGGGTTCCGCTCCCCTCCCCGATCACCAGTCCATCACGGTCTTTGTCAAAAGGTCTCGGCGATTTTCCGGGGGTTTCATTCATAACACTGGTTGCAAACAGGGTATCGAAAACAGCAGCCTCTGTTGCGCACAGCCCTTCACTGCCACCGGCGACCATAACCTGCTGCAAACCATATTTGATTGCCTCATAGGCATAACCAATCCCCTGGCTGCCGGATGTGCAGGCACTTGAAGTCGTTATTACACGACCCCGGATACCGAAATAAACACCGATATTAACGGGGGCCGTATGCGCCATCATCTTCACATAAGAGTTTGCATTCAAACCATCGGATGAATGGTTTATAAGCATCTTACCGAAATCAACGAAGGCTTCGGTGTCACCGGCAGAAGAGCCAAAAGCGATTCCTGCCAGACCCTGCCCAAGCTCCTCCGAGCCTAACAAGCCAGCGTCAGCCAGCGCTAATTCGGTGCTGTAAACCGCAAGTTGGGCGACCCGCCCCATGCTACGCAGATCTTTTCGTTTATAGTGGGAAGGCATCGAGAAATCGGCCACAGGTCCGGCGAGACGGGTATTAAGCCCATCATAGATATCCCATTCATCCATGCGAACAATCCCGGTTTTCAACAACCGCAGATTTTCCCCAATCGTTTGCCAGTCATTTCCCACCGGAGAAAACCCGGCCATTCCCGTAACCACTACACGTTTCATCAATACATCCCACCATTTACGGAGATTACCTGCCGGGTAATATAGCCGGCGTCTTCAGACATAAGGAAACTGACCGTAGCCGCCACTTCGCTGACACTCCCTACCCGCTGCATAGGGATCATCTTCATCGCTTCGTCCAAGGCCAGATGCTCGGTCATCTCTGTTTCGATAAGACCGGGAGCGACACAGTTTACGGTAATTTTCCGTTTTGCCAGTTCCACGGCTAGAGCCTTTGTCGCGCCGATAATACCCGCTTTTGCCGCGCTGTAATTAACCTGTCCGCGGTTACCCATTTCACCCGAGACTGAAGAGAGGGTGACAATCCGACCCGCTTTTCTTCGCCGGATCATCGTCATAATCACCGGATGAAGGACATTATAAAAACCATCAAGGTTGGTTCTGATCACCTCATCCCACTCATCGCCGGGAATCGCAGGAAAAGCATTATCCCGGGCTACCCCCGCATTGCAGACAACGCCATAATAGCCTCCGAAAGCCTCGGTATCCTGTTCCAGAATACTCCGGCTCTGATCCCGGTCAGCAATATCAAACTGAAGAATCCTTACATTGCGCCCTAAATCGCGGATCTGAGAGGCCACACCCTCAGCCTCCTCCAGGTTTGTTCGACAATGCAACACAATATCGTAGCCATCCTGAGCAAGCCGGAGCGCTATACCTTTACCAATTCCCCGGCTTGAACCGGTAACAAGAACCGTTCCCTTCATTCACTTGCCCCTTGTAAAAATTGTTCCGCATCCTCAGGCTGAAACACATTCAGACTCGCACTGGCGGTGTAACCGTTACCTTGCAGAGTACAGTCGAAGGCGCTCAAGCCATTTTCAGCTTGCATGTTCCTGATTACCGTCAACTCTAACCGGTCTCCTGGCAGGAAGTAATCAGTACTACAAAGATACTTACGGGTTCCCAATAAAAAACCCAGTTTAGGCGCTCCACCGTTAAGCCGTTCCTGCAATCCGGCAAACGCACCGATAGCCTGAGCCAGATACTCCAGACCGACCCATGAGGGCACCCCTGTCGAATCGGCAAACATTGAATCCTTCGTTATTACAACCTGAGCCGTCAGGCGGTCTTCTCCATGGCCCGTGATAGAGGTCAGCAGACTCATCCGCCCCGAGTGAGGCACCAGATCTGCGACCCGATATTCAGATATCATTACACCCTCTCAATATCAGCGATATATTATTACCACCGAAAGCAAATGAATTGCTCAGCATATACTCCGGGGTCGTATCTGCGCAGGCTTCAGATACAAGATTGATAACCGGTAATGCAGGGTCAGCACATCCATCCCAGTGATGGGGCGGAATAAAACCCTGCCGCAGCGCCAGCCAGCAAATAGCGGCCTCGAGCGCACCAGCGGCTCCCAGAGTGTGCCCGGTAAATGGCTTAGTTGAACTACAACAGACTTCAGAACCAAATACTTCGGCAACCGCACGGGACTCCATCTGATCATTCAACGATGTCGCGGTACCGTGCAAATTGATATAACTGATCTTTTCAGCAGGGACGCCGGCATCGCTTAAGGCCGCAGTCATACATCTCACAGCACCGGCACCCGAAGGGTCCGGAGCAGAGATATGATGGGCATCAGAGCTTTCGCCGACCCCAGCAAGCTCAATACCTCCAGCCTCTTCAGTCACCAGAAACAACGCTGCCGCTTCTCCGATATTGATGCCATTGCGATTAATACTGAAAGGATTACACGGCTGCTTACTGACCGCTTCAAGTGAGGAAAAGCCCTGCACCGTGAGGTGACACAGGGTATCCACCCCACCAGCGATCACTGCATCACACAGGCCAGAGCGCAACAACCTTCGCGCCGATGCCAACGCTTTGCTGCCGGAAGAGCAGGCAGTAGAGATACCAAATACAGGCCCACTAACCCCCAGCTGTTTCGCCACAAAGGCCGCTGTCGCTCCCATCTCCTGAAGACCATAATCATAGCCTTCAGGCACCTGCCCGGTTACTGCACGCTGACGGAGATAATTTTCGCTATCTCCAATACCCGAAGTGGATGTACCAATGACAACCCCGACACGATCCGCCCCATAGCGTTTTACGGCAGCATCTGTTTCACTGCGTATCTGATGTAACGCAGCCAGGGCAAAGCGATTATTCCGGCTGTGCCATTTCGACTCACTGAAGAGGATTTCAGGGAGCTCACCGTTATACAGTCCTAAAGGAAGCGGATTTCCGTTACTGAACTGATCAGTCAGGGTTAAGTCCGGCAGTCCGGAACTAAGTAACTCACACACCTGCTCAGGCGAATCGCCCATCGCACTGAGCATTGCCATCGCATTGAGGTAACATCGTCTCAAAGTACCAAATCCTTCCGCTCAAGCGTCTCAATTCTGACCTGATATCCGGCCCGGTAGTTTTCTATACTAATCTGCTGTCCATCATATACAACATCCAGTAAGACACTGTCGCTATGGATCAACTGACGCCGCTTATCGGTTATCTCTATTTTCCAGCCCTGCTCAGCAGCGTAGCTATTCTGCAGAGCCTCGTCTGGCCAGAGTGCGAACTGAATCAGTGCCAGTATATCTTTACCCGGCAGTTCAATCGAGGGAGCGTTACGCTGTTCCAGCTGCTCTCCATCAAACTCAAGATAGAGCAACTGCTGACCCGTTGGCAGCAAAGCAACCAGTTTAGCCTGATCATAGTTAAACCGGCAGATTGCGACAAACTGCTGTTGTTGCCTCCAGCCTGTCAGGGTGACCCGCTGAGTCAGTAATACCGGTGCAGGCCCCGCTGACGGGCTAAGCAGCAACATATCAACCGGCTCCGGCACAGGACGAATCACACTACACCCTGCCGCCAACAGCAGGAGTAACGCCAGACTCGCTCTGATCAGTTGTGTCCCTATTTTCGACATAGCTCAGCCAGAGTCGTCAGGCGGCGGGGATCGCGCACATAGGGATTCCCGGTATCCCAGGCATAACCGGCAAGAATCGAACTGATCATCTCTTTGATCTGCTCACTTTTTCCGTCGGCAAAAATCACATCCTGCAGCCGGCCATCGTACCAGCCTTCAACAAATGCTCTGAAGGTATCAACCCCCTGCATCAACGGAACGGCATATTCTTTTTGCCAGTCAGGCTCAAGCCCCTGGAGTTGCTGGTGCACCACCTCTGCGGCCAGCGAGGCTGACTTCAGAGCGATGGTAACACCCGAGGAAAACACCGGGTCGAGAAACTCTCCGGCATTACCCAGCAATGCAAAGCGCTCACCATAGAGCGATTCGACATCACATGAATAACCGTCAATGATACCCACAGGCGTATCAAATTCTGCGTTTTCCAGCACCCGCTGCAACATCCCCCCTTCAGCGATAAACTGCTGAAGCAGCTCGCATTCAGTACACTCTGACCCGGCATGCAACTCTCGCGGTAAGACAACGCCCACTGACGCACGACCATTACTGAAAGGGATCAGCCAATACCATACGGCCGGATGCTCCGGGTGAACGGTAATTAAGATCTTATTCCTATCAAAGCCGGCATCGGTAATATTGTCTTTGATATGGGTAAACAGCGAGACCCGGGGAGCAAGGGTCGATGCTTTTTCCAACTGCAGCAGCCGTGGCAGAACCCGGCCAAAGCCACTACCGTCGAGAATAAATGCTGCGCCAACCTGATAAGCTGAACCATCCTCTGAGACAACATCTATCTGCACGGCATCCGCCATAGTGGTTACGGCAACGACAGTCTGACCATAACAAATTTCGACGCCATGAGCGCTGGCACAATCCGCCAGGACTTTATCAAAGCGATCTCTTTGCACCTGAAAGGTTGTCCCCCAACCGTCGGAAAATTTCTCCCGGAAATCGAAACAATCATAATCATCTGCGCGCGTAAACGCGGCACCATTCTTATGCTGAAAACCTGCTTCAACAACCGCCTGCAACATGCCTGCCTGCTCAAGAAACGCCATACTCTGCGGCAGCAGGCTCTCGCCGATGGAAAAGCGGGGGAAATGCTCTTTCTCCAGAACCAGAACCCGGTAACCCAAGTCGGCTAATAATGAGGAAGCAACCGCCCCTGCAGGGCCAGCGCCAATAACAACGACGTCGTAACATCCGTGTGAAACGGTCATATTCTAATCTCCGGTTGTAGCCTTCGCATAAGTGGTGCAATTAACCAGACCAAACAGAGTCCGGGCAATACAATGATGCCGAAATGAAAAAGTACGGGGGTTTTACTGAAGGTTAATAAACCAAATGCCAGCAAACTGGTAACCGCTGACAGACTGACAGCCAGCCAGGTATGATCACTGTCCGCCGCCTCATAAAGGAAAATCCCCATATCCAGGCCGATACCCAGGACCAGCATCAGGGCGATAAGGTTAAACAGGTTATAGCCCCCCTGACTAAGGATCAGTGCAGCAAAGGTGATCAGTGATGCGATCAGCGGAGGCAGGATAATGCGCCAAAGATCGAAGCGGTATCGAATCGCCAACAGAACCACGACCAGACAATAGGCTACCAATAGCCATTGAATTATCTGTTGTCGATAGCCCGATAGCAGATCACTGATGCTGGTAACACGATCAACCCAATAAACCCCCGGCTCTTGTTCGGACAATAATTTCAGCTGCGATTTCAGATCCTGCGTCAAAGCCCCTTTCAGGCGAATAACGCTGGCCGCGGCTCCATCTGTGTCACTGACAAGCAGCTGACGCCAGCCTTCACTTGCCTGAAAAGTCTGCCACTCAGACGGCGTCAGAAGCCGATTAACGCCCAGCTCAAGCGCTTGTTTTACCTTTTGCTGCTGAGGTTCAGAGAAACGCAGTACAGCAGCCATCTCCGGAAGGTACTGGCGATACAGATCCCGGATTAAATCGCTGTTTTCAGATTGCCGTTGCAGCGACGGAAGCATCTGAGATAGCGCCTGATAGCCTTGCAATGCAGACGGGCCCAGCAAAGATTGCAGTGCCGGAGATAAGCGTTCTTCGGTTTGCAGCACCGCCTCGACACTTTCCCCGGTTATCAGGATAAACTGTGCGCTACTGCTATTGCCGAGCAGTTGCTGCACCCGGCGATCTTCATCCAGTAGTTCTGTCGATGACGTTTGCAGGAGGCGAATATCATCCTGTGGTTGCCCCTGCCATATAATCACCAGACTGATCAGCGATACTGCAACAAAACCAGCAAGCAGCAGCGGCTGTGATTCCAGCCGTGGATAACGCTGGCGCCAACGGTTTAACAGTACCGCAGAGGACAACGCTTTCTGCGGTGCACCACGGTTAATAAGGGGCAACCAAAGCAACACAGTCAGCCAGGCTGCTGTCAATCCGGTAACCGAGAACACTGCCATCTGGCGCAAACCGGGAAACGGCGCTAACGCCAGCCCCGCATAGGCGATCACACTGGAGACTAACCCGAGTAGCAATCCGGCAAACAGATTTTTCACTACCCGGTCTGCGGGCTGCACCTGTCTCTCACAGATAAAGTGCAGCGCATAATCAACCGCAACCCCCACCAGCCCCGCACCAAACGCGAGTGTTATCAGATGAATCCGGCCAAAGATCAGCAACGTCACGGCGCTGGCCATCAAACACCCCATCAGAACCGGAAGTAACACAGCGCCCAGCGAACTGATACGTTTAAAGATCAGCAGCATCAGCAGCACAATGCCCAGCAATGATCCCAGCCCGATGGTTGAGATCTCCGTTTTTGCCTGCTGCGCACCGGCAGCCGCGTGCCAGATTAAACCGGAGCGATACAACTGAACACCCAGCTGTTCCAGTTCCTGATCAAGAGGATCAACCACCGCCAACACCCGCTGCTGTATGGGTAAGGAGAAGGGATCCTGTTGTAAGCGAAGCCGGATAACATAGGCGGGCAGTTCAGCCGCAGTCAGTCGGAACAGTCCCTGCTCCAGAGTCATCTGCAAACCGGATTGCTGAGACATCTGCAGATCGGCATACAACGCAAAAGGATCCCCGAGCGGATCCTGATATCCTCCCGAGAGAGGACTGAATAGTTGCTGCAATGCCAACTGATACTGTTGCCTGTCCTGTCCGGCTAGTAACCTGTTTCGAAGCCCGTCACTCAGTACACTAAAGCGGAAAGGATATAACTCATTGGCACCTAGCGCTGAATCATCCAGTTGCCAGTCGATGTTCGCAACATCAGACAGTGCGGCTAAACGTTGCGCCGCAATAGCAACCGCGTCTCGGGCAACGGTTTTCTCTTCCGCAGCGATAACCAGTAATACCTGCGCGGAGAAATCCTCAGCCAGCTTATCAACCGCCCGACTAATCTCCGGGCGCTGCTCAGTCGCAGGCAGGAGGGCCATCAGGCTGGTATCAAATGCGGGCCCCTGCCTGATGGCGGCCACCACTACACCGATGGCGACCATCAGCCACAGAAACGCAAGCAGGCGCCCTTGCTGCAGTGCAATCTTCACTGCTGCAGCTCGATAAATGTAATCTGGGTCCGGTCCCCTGCGGCCTCAAAGAGCACTACCTCCCGAAGCAACTCATCGCCGCTGAGTTCAACCCGGGTTACCACCTGTTCAACACTTTTATCAATCGGATGCAGAACCACCGTCCAGCGCTGTGTTGAGCCCTGAACCTCCATCTCAAAGTATTCTGCCAGAGTCTGCCACTGAGCTGTCATCACCCCAAAAAAGATATCGCTGAAAATAGTCACAACCGGGTTATTCTGACTATCCAGGCTTGAAAGAACGGTATCCCCCTGCTGATTGGAAATAGTGCGGGGGGTCAGTGTTAACAGGTTATCGATAGGTGTAAGTGTGTGCCACCGAATCGAGCTGCCCCGCTGATAGTCAAAACGGCCGGTCGACTCAAACCGGGCATCCAGCGCCTGAACAAACTTCACCTGAGTGAACTGTCCATGCAGGCTCTCCGGGGCGCTGGTCAGAGATTCCAGCAGTTTATAATCCGTTGCTGCCTGACTCACAACGGGTAATCCGACACACAAGAGTAAAATAAGCCATCGCATCACGATTTAAGCCTCAGCTTTTCAAACACAATATCGGGGGACACATACAGCATCTCGCCACTGGCAACGTCTACCGCGACCTGAACGGTATACGCTTTAGTCAGACGTTTCCCGGTTTCCGCATCGGTTATCAGGTAATTCACCTTGAATCGATTTTCCCACTCTACCAGCGTCGCCTTAACCTTAACCTTCTGCTGGAAGCGCAAAGGTTGTGCATAACGGATACGCATATCAATCACCGGCCAGGCATAGCCGGACTGATCCATCTGCGGAACATTGTAATCAAACTGTTCGAACAGCTCGCAGCGGGCTATCTCCAGATACTTGGCATAATGCCCGTGCCAGGCCACCCGCATGACATCGACATCATGAAACGGAATCTCAATAATAATTTCAGCTTCAAACATGCAGACTCCCGGACCGGTTTATGAAAGTGTTTCGTTAATGGGATTGGAAGCTGGCTGTTCAGATTTCCAGAACGGAAAAAAATTAAACCATTGCAATGGTGCGATCTGGCAATAATGTTCCAGTCGCTTTGCATAATTTTGGACCGCACTCTGAATCTGTTCACTACGATGGCGTCTGTTAAATGACAGCTGCGTTGCAAACCGTTCCAGATAAATATGATATTTCTGCTCCTGTTTCAGGCAAAACATCAGATAAACAGGACAGCGCAGCAACCCCGCAAGAATAAAGGCGCCCTGAGGCATACTCGCCGTTGCACCTAAAAACTCAACCGCAGAGGTGCGCTTAGCGCCGCTTACCGGCGTCCGGTCTGCCGCAATAACCACATACTCTCCGGCATCAACGCGTTCAGACAGAATCATCGCTGTTGCCGGCGACATATCGGTTACCTGCATCAGATTGATCGAGGCATTGCTGTTTGTCTGTTTCATCAGCGTGTTGAACTTCTCAGCATGCTGGGTATATACCAGCATCGTCACCCGAATATCCGGCAATTGATGGGCCAGAGCACTGCACACTTCAGTATTACCAAGGTGAGAGACGAGAATCACTCCCCCCTGATTACTTTGATCCAGTTCAGAAAATGCAACTGGCGTCTCAAACACCACATCATCCCTGCGAATATGGCCCATCCAGACCAACAGCTTATCCAGTAATATCTCACCAAACGTCCAGAAATGCTGGCGGGAAGTCATCCCTTTTTTGATACAGTGGGGAAACGTTGCCGATAGCCGGGTCAGATATTCGGCAGACGCCTGACGCGCCTGCTTTCGGGTTAAATAAAAATAGCTTATCACCGGCAGCAAAATCAGCCGGAATCCCCAACGCCCGAACAACCGGTAAGCGAACAGTAAAATTCTCATACCCAGCAATGAGCCTGCCTCGCCGACTCCCGACCAGTGCTTCCCCGAATCAGCCATAGAATTTGTTCCGGATGAGCCGGGGTAAACGAAACAACATGCCCAAAAAAAGCCGCGCGTGCATTCGGGAGATCAGCAGATTATCTTTCACTGCATTAAAATGAGAGACCCCATCAATCGGGTAATTTACTTTGGTCGGCAGGTTCATCACCGCAAATCCAAGCCAGGTCCATCTCACAACGACCTCAGTATCAAACTCCATGCGGTTACCACAACTGTTTTGTTCCAGCAAAGAGGTAACCCTGGCTAACGGATACACCCTGAAGCCGCACATAGTGTCCTTGATTGAGAAGGACAGTGTATTAATCCAGACCCACACATGGGTAAGATAACGGGCGTAATAACGGTGAGCCGGAACCGATTCATCATATCGGGGATAGCCGATCACTAATGCCTCCGGAGATGACTGGGCGGTTGCCATAAACAGCGGCATAGCCTGCAGATCATGCTGTCCATCCGCATCAACCTGAACACCGTGACTATACCCTGATTTAAGCGCCTGCCGGAGCCCGGCTTTTACGGCGGCACCTTTACCCTGATTCTGCTCAAGACGGATCAGTTCTACCTGGTCTGCATACTGTTGACTCAGCTGGACAAGCACCTCTCTGCATGCCGGTGAACTACCATCATCGACCAGCAAAACCGGATAGCCATACCGCAGCACTGCGGCCAGAGTCACGCCAATAGCGTCTTCATGGTTATACACCGGAATAACAACAACCGGCTTAAAGACCGAATTAGTTAAAACAGATACGCCCACTGGAATGGACTCCTTTATCTGAATAAAAGCGGAAACTCAGCTTACGGGTTTCCGCATGATGCTCAAGAGCAAGAGAGATTGTCGATTCAGGAAATATTACCTGCTGAAACTTAACCACTTCCAGCCGATCAAAGCGACCTTCCACATTCAGCAATCGGCGACCATAATGCTCAGCCCAGTGAATCTGGGCGATACCGGGCAAAATCGGGTTCCCAGAAAAATGACCATCAAAATAGATCAGCTCCGCCGGAATCCGGCAAACCATTTCGGCCCTATTATTATCAACAGTCTGACGCAACAATTCCGGCCATTTAACCTCTGCCTGATCAAACAGCGCCTGCAAGCGATCCATAGGTAACTTCCCCTGTGAGTTATAGGGCAACTGCTCAACAAAGCGCCAGCGCCGGGGTAACAGAACCGGTTCAAAACAGTTTTCAAGATGCTGCCGGAGTTGCCGCTGCAGTTTTCGTTTTCCGATCAGCGCCAGCTCCCTGCGGCCCGCGGCAGTGAGCTCTGCGACTAACGCAAGCTCAGTACGTTTACGGGTTATAACCACAGCCTTGGCCACAGCAATAAACTCGCTGCGCTGAACCTCACGCTCCACTTCAGTTAACGAAACACGCTTACCCTCTACTTTGACGATCCGGTCGATACGCCCCAGCAGCTGAAACCGTCCTCCGGCTACAAACTCTACCCGATCAGCCATATCGAAAGGTGACTCACCCACATGTTTCCCGTCGACTCGCAAAAGCGAGCTCTCTGTTTGTGTCAAAGCCACTCCGGGAATCCCCTCCCAGGCACCGTCAGCCGTTTCGGACTGAACTCTCCAGGCGATCGCACCTGTTTCTGAGCTGCCATAGATCTCTCGCACCGGGGCCTTTAAAAGGTTTGCAACGAGTAAACTGTGCTCACGACTCAGCGGAGCCGCCGATGAAAGTACAGAACGACACCGCTCAGCCACCTCACTCCATGCAACCGATGTGTTGATGCGTCCAAGGTGTGAGGGCGTAGATATCAATACGAACGAAGGCTGCAAACGCGCCCTGTTGAAAACATCCTCTGTGTACTGACACTGCTCCCGGAAAAAACGCTGACCTCGGGTCAGCGGCCATAACAGGCGAAAGATCAGACCATAAAAGTGTTGATGCGTGACCGTAGAGATAACAACGGCATCCTTGTCTTCCGGCCAGAGTGTTTCCAGAGACGCCAGTTCGAAATCGAGCTCGGCAATGGTTTTCCCAATCGCTTGTGGCTCTCCGGTAGACCCCGAGGTATAGATTTCCAGTGCAGGAAAATCGCCATCCAGTGTCAGCCATTCGGTACGGGTAACACAATCCCGCTCAGCCTGGACTGGATAATGCACAGAATAATCCGGAAAATCCCCGACAAAACCATCAACATGCAGTCGCAGCCGTTCGCAGGTTGCAGAGCGGTTATCTCCCGGAATGCAGGCGGTGCAGCCAAGCTGCCACAGCGCCATTAGCAGCGACAAAAACTCGGCCGAATCTTTATGGTATACCGCCCAGCGCTGCCCCTGCTGTGCGGGAAGCACAGCAGCCCAGTATGAGATACGGGCATCCAGATCCGTCTTTGTAAACGCACCATCAGCTCCGCAGGCGATAACCGGTCCGGGGGCATTATTCAGCCAGTCAGTCAGAGGGAATAACGTAGTCATCAGTTCCGCTTTAATCTTTGCCGGACAATCCATTCAGTCATCATCAGCAAACCAATCAATAGATAGGCGATAAAACCGTTATAGAGCACCCATATCTGTTCTGAGCCCCAAATCGCCGTCATAGCAGAAACCGTCCCATTCAGGATAAAAAAGGCACACCAGACACGCGTCACATTGCGGGTATAGGCAATCGCCCTGGGTGGCAGATCAGGCTCTTTAAGCCGGGCCAACTTTTCAATAACAGTCTGCCGGGCGTAAAGGCTGCTGCCAAAAACCACCAGCATACTGAAATTGACCAGCACAGGATAAAATTTTAAGCCCTGCTGTATGCCCCAGATGATTACGATCAGGACGACACCGACGGCACTGGCTAAAATAACTTTACGGTCAGTGTTCTGCTCACCGGCTACCCACCGCAGGACGAGAACGATAGCAAGTAATGGCAGCAACAGAGCCGCATTGAAGCTCTGTAATCCCCAGTAAACGATAAAGGGATATCCCAGCGTCAGTACCAGCGCACCCACTTTGAAAATCATCGCTATCAGCCGAACAGTTTTTCGACTTCGTTTACGACATCCTGTACCGTTCTCACGGATTTGAAGTCTTCCGGTTTAATCTTCTTACCGGTCATCTTTTTCAGCTCAACAACCAGGTCTACTGCATCAATACTGTCAATATCCAGATCCTGATACAGATGAGCCTGCGGATGAATCGCAGCCGGGTCAATCTCGAACAGCTCGACAAGTACAGCTGATATTTTCTGGTAAATTTGTTCCTGATCAGTCATATAACCCCCTTAAGCAACGCGCTGCGATTCAATCAAAGCGGCCAGCGCATTAACACTGGCGAAATGCTCACGAGTATCATCTGAGTCTGCTTTAAGCTTAATACCATAACGTTTTTGCACCGCCAGACCGATCTCCAGAGCATCAATTGAATCGAGCCCCAGACCCTCAACAAACAACGGTTCATCATCAACAATCTCGTCTGGTTCAATATCTTCCAGATCCAGGGTTTCAATAATCATCTGTTTAATTTCCAGCTGCAGATTGCTCATATAGTACCAACTCCTTATTAAAATACTCTGCCAGATCCGTAGTCAGTTTCCTGGCTCCTACGGATGGGGCGCTCTCAGCCAAATAGGGTGCCACCGAAATCGGTTCGCATACCTTGATTCGAAAATGGACTTTTTCCGGAGGTACATGATACCACCTGTTTTCTTTGCTCAGCGTCGTGGGAACACACTCAATCAGCACCGGGGTTATATCGGCAGCCGTTCTGATCGCCACATTCGCAGCGCCACGTTTAAGGTTAACCTGTTGCTGAGGAGTGGTACGCGTTCCTTCCGGGAAGATAATCAGTGCATCATCTTTAGCAAAAGCATCTGCAGCGGCCGATATCACCTCTTCACTACTTTCATTGATAATATAGCCGGCCGTCTTAATCGGCCCCCGGGTAAAAGGGTTACGAACCAACCCGCCTTTCACAACGCAATTGGCATTCGGCACTAATGCGATCAGGAAGATGACATCGATCAATGACGGATGATTCGCCAGAATCAACTTAGCCTGAGGTAACTTATCCACACCCTCTAACTGATAACTCAACACTCCCAGGAATTTCATCATGCCGATATAAAAACGAAATGCGTGATGAATAATGCCCTGAGCCCGGCGTTCACGTTGCCGCTTGGTTCCCGGTAAAAGAAAGAGTACGGGGACCGCAAACACCGGCAGAAGTAGGCCACCAAGGCCAAAGATGAAGAAACTGAATACCGTGCCAAACCATCGCCAGCCATGGTTGATACGAGCGATAAAAAAGCTCATGCCCGGGAGATCCGCCATTCACTGCGTGTCAAAGCACTACCGTATCGAGCACAGGAGTCTAACCCGGTAAGTAAACGCATAAGCCGCATAAAGTCGTTATTTTCATCCGCACCAGGGATACAGTCAGCCTCGCTTTGCAATATGAAGTCTTCGCCCTCTTCCCGACTCAGAATCATCGCCACCGCATGTGGAAAAGGTATTGAGTCGCAATATGGCTGATAGAGTTCAGGCAGGGGTACATCATAAATCACACACAAAACCCTGGAGCTGTCCTGCAACTGTGTAACCGCTTCGATAATTGCGTTAGGTATCAGGTTATCAGTCGCTGCGATCGCTGTGACCTCACTCAGATCCTTACGGGCAATAGAGAGTAATCCACTTAACGCATTGTGTACCGCAAGACTGAATCCGGTGGGAGACATCGGTTCGTCGCTCGCTATACCCTCTAACAAAGACAGCGTCAGGGGGGTATCACCATGTCTGGATGCAAAAACGCCCGGTATAGAATCTATATTTTCCAGCAGGGGCAGCGCCGCGCCTGCTGCACAGCGTCCCAGCTCGGTGAAGCGCCTTCTGAGCATAGGTGGAATCTGCTTCAGAGAGGTTTTCCCCAGCCCGGATGGGAGCTCTGCCGGACACTGAATCCAGTCACGCCACGCGCTATGGTTTTCCAGTCCTGGCGCAAATGCATTCCATGATTGCAATTTAAAACCTACCAAGCACCCGACTCCCGATGATATATAGGAATGATCAATGAGTGAACACTCCCGAATATTGCAATATTATCCCTATATTCAGGGATGGAATTTTACCTGCTGGCTCTGCTGATGCAAACCTAAAAGTCTCTAAAAGCGCACATTGAAGCGGTTTATTTAAGTCTCTATAATCAACTCACTTAAAGAAAGGTCCCTTCACAAGGAGCGTACAGTGAAACTACTTATAACCCTTATTACGACCTCCCTGCTGCTGATTGCCCCGAATGCTTTCAGTCGCGACTCCAAACTGATGTTTTCGATTGCGGACGCGATGCAGTCTGCTGAGTTTCAGCAGCGCCTGGATCCAAATATCCGCTTGTATTTTGGCACTCAGAAGCACGCCAAAACGCTGCAGTCTTTTGGTAATGTCACCACGAACAAGAAAACCAACGCATTTGGCAAAAGCGATGGCGAAGCCTGCCGCTGGGTGTTTCTGTCCACCCTGCTCGCCTTACAGGAGAGAGCACGGACTGAAGGTGGTAACGCCGTGGTCAATATTGTCAGCTATTACAAAAAAGAGAAAAACAGCAGCAACACTGAATTCGAATGTCATGCCGGCGCAATTATCGCTGGTGTTGCTTTGAATGGTGATGTAGTAAAACTTGCCCGCTAACAATCCTGCTGCTGAGATTCGGTTCTGGTATACCCGAACCGAATCTGACGCATCAGAGAATGAACAACAACTGTTGCAGCTTCCCTGCGCCCAGCAGCAACGCTTTAAATCGCTGCGACACCCCCGCAGACGCCAGCAATACTTGTCCAGCCGGTTTCTGATCTGTAGCGCCCTGAGCGATTTATTTGATCAGCCACTGAACTATTGGCAACTTGAAGAGCTTCCCAATTCGGCTCCAGTTATTCACAACCTGCCGACACCCGGTTATATCAGTCTGACCCACAGCAAAGAACTGATCTGCTTTGCACTGAGTTCAGACAGAATCGGCATTGATGCTGAATACCCAAAAGCATCGCGGGATTTCATCTCTGCAGCAGAATTGTTTATGAATTCCACAGAGCAAGAATCAATGCCCGACACTGTCGCCAGACAGCAAGATTACTTTTACCGTTTATGGTGCGCCAAAGAAGCACTTTACAAAGCCCTCCCGGCAGCAGAGCAAGCGAGAACGACTCTCGCATCCCTTGTATATAACGATCTGATAACCGGCACCGGACCGTGGCACCTGTATGAAACGATGCTGGATCAATATCACATTGCAGTCGTCAGTCTCAGCAGCATTAAACCCGATTCCCTCACTCCCCGCTTACTGAGATGTAAATGACGACTTTATCGGGCTGGCCGATATCGCAAGCTTTATTGCTTCGGACAATACTCAACCAGAATTACCCTGTAAGCTGTAGCCTCTTTCTGAACAGGCACTTGCCGGCACCACAAGCATCATCCGTTCTGATATCCGCCTCTATAAACACTATCTGGAAACAAAGATGACAATTTACAAATCAGCCGAAGGAAAAGTCGCTGTCCACCAATGCTATCACGAGATTCTGGATCTTTGGCCGGTTGCCTTTGAACAGTTAAAATTGACAACCCGGTTTGGCGAAACCCATCTACTGACCTGTGGCGATAAAGCACTGCCGCCGCTGCTGCTAATGCACGGTGCTATGGCTAATGCCACAGCCTGGTTTCTGGATATTGAGGAGTGGTCAAAACATTTTCGAATCTACGCTATCGATATGATCGGCGAGCCCGGCCTGAGTGCGCAGGTTCGTCTGCCGATGAATACCGATGACTACACGCTGTGGCTGGATGATGTGATGCAGGCAGCGGGGCTTTCTGAAGCCGCCGTGGTGGGTGAATCGCTGGGTGGCTGGCTGGCACTGGATTACGCCAGCAGACGGCCGGAAAAAATCACCAAACTCGCCCTGCTGGTGCCAGGCGGTGTAGGCCCACAGCGTAAGTTTCTGCTCAAAGCACTGCCTCTGATGTTGCTAGGCAAGTGGGGGAAACGCAAAGTACGCGAAATGATCTTCGGTCCCGAAGAGAAAAACCCATCCCCTACTGTGCTGAGATTCAGGGAGTTCTTCGCCCTTATCATTCAACACGTCAAACCCCGAATGGATAAGCTGCCGATCTTCAGCGATAAAAACCTGCAAAACATCCGGGCCCCAATGCTGGCAATCGTCGCTGGCAAAGATGTCCTGCTCGATTCCAAAGCCACTCAGGACAGACTCGAAGCGAATGTCGCAGATGTCAGGGTTATCTGCCAGCCACACGCCCGGCACCTGATTCGGGATAGGGAGGCTATCTTAAAATTCCTGACGGAGGCTAAGAGCAGTCGCTAGAATAAAAGCAGTGGCGAGACCGTCGCTGCGCGACTTGCCAGGGGAACCTTCTTAACTTATAAAGAGCGGAAATCAAGATCCGCTCTTTATAAGAAGATAGATATAAAGACCTATTCATATATAGCTGGATCCCATCGCGCCGACAACATCTGAAAAGAGACAAATAGATTCACCTCTTTACTAAGTAAAATTCATATATTTGCATTAATCCACTTTAACTGAGCTTCCCACCACTCAATAGCTTCATTTTTCAGATCTCTACAGTCCATTTCTTCAAATGCACCATTAATCATTATGCATGAACGTTTTACGTTTTTTCTAGCGACGAGCAAGTGGCGAAGCCGCGTCTAGCAGCCGCGAAGCGGCGTTCTGGCAAATCACGCAGTGACGATCTAAAGCGCGCAGTAGCGGTCTAAAAAATCGAGAAGCTCGAGCTTCCTTTCAGGCTTGGCAAAGCTGTATTCAAAGCTGTTCCGTGCCAGTTGTACCGCCTGCTCTTTAGTCATTCCCAGCCCCTTTTCAAGCGCAATGAAGTTTGCCGTCAGGTAGCCGCCAAAATAGGCCGGATCGTCGGAGTTTACGGTGACTTTCACACCCTGCTCCAGCATCTTCAGGATGTTGTGCTGACTCATATCATCGAATACTTTCAGCCGGGTATTCGATAGCGGGCATACGGTAAGCGCTATTTTTTCCGTCGCCAACCGTTTAATCAGTTCGGGATCATCAATTGCCCGAACCCCATGATCGATTCGATCAACTTTCAGGATATCCACTGCGTCAGTAACGTTTTGCGCAGGGCCCTCTTCACCGGCATGGGCAACGGCAAGCAATCCCATCTCCCGGGCTTTGGCGAAAACCCGTTCAAATTTGGCCGGAGGATGCCCCTTCTCCGAGCTGTCCAGGCCGATACCGATAATTTTATCCAGATAGGGTTCGGCCTGTTCCAGTGTTGCAAACGCTTCAGCTTCACTGAGATGACGCAGAAAACACATAATCAGTCCTGAACTGATGCCATATTTAACCTCAGCATCGGTCAGTGCCCGACTGATCCCATTAAGCACGGTGATAAACGGTATGCCCCGCTCTGTATGCGTCTGCGGATCAAAGAATGGCTCAATATGGAGAATATTCTCAGCTTTACAGCGTTCAATGTATGCCCAGGTCAGGTCATAAAAATCCTGTTCTGTTTGCAACACCGCTGCGCCCTGATAGTAGAGATCGAGAAACTCTTGCAGGTTTTCAAAATCGTAAGCCTGACGTAACTGATCGACTGAGCTGTAAGACAACTTAATGCCGTTGCGTTCAGCCAGTGCGAACATCAGTTCAGGCTCCAGCGAACCTTCCAGATGAAGATGTAGTTCAGCCTTAGGCAGGTCATTCAGAAATTGATCCATCAAACTCCCCAAACGTTGTATTTCGTTTCATTGTAGTCAAAATGAAACGCTGTTTCTTAGCAATTGTTTCTCTATTTTCTCTGGGACTCAAGTGGATTTATTACCGCTATGTGGCATAAAGCCCGCATCTCGGCCAGTTATAAACTCTTATCAGGAAAAACAGACAGGTCTTCCTGCTGACGGTGGGGAGTATCGACAACAGCGATACTCAGACACCCGGTATAGACTGCTGAGAAGGTTATCAGGCGATACTTGAGCCATTTAAGATCCGACTGATGCTCATCGAAAACACCCGTCAAAGAAAACATACAGTAAAGCTTCATACCAAAGACAAAGCCTGCCTGCCACCTTCCTGTGAAGTAAGGTTATTGTGGCGACTACTCTTCTGGAACTGAATCGCCATTCCATGGAGCAACTTTCAGCAGCAATACCATTCCCGGTATTGCCAATACGGCACAGATATAGAAGAACATGTGCCAGCCGACGGCATCGACGACATACCCGGTGAACGCATTGACGAAGGTGCGGGGCAACGCAGCCAGGGCGGTAAACAGCGCAAACTGGGTAGCGGCAAAAGCGATACTGGTAGAACGGGCAATAAATGCGGTGAACGCCGCAGTACCCAGCCCGACACCCAGATATTCGAGACTGATAACCACAGCCAGCACCAGTTTATCGGGGCCTGATTGCGCCAGCAGCGCGAACCCCAGGATGGTCACCACCTGCACCACGCCGAATATCCACAGTGCCCGGTTAATCCCCAGCTTTATCATCCACAAGCCACCGAGAATACCGCCAACCACGGATGCCCACAGGGCCGAGGCTTTTGCAATGACACCAATTTCGGTCAAACTGAAGCCCATGTCGATATAGAAAGGTGTCGACAGGGCCGTCGCCATATTGTCCCCTAATTTATAGAGAAACATAAAACAGAGAATCTGTAGTGCCCCGGTCCAGCCCAGGCGGGTGATAAATTCGTGGAACGGTTCGACGACGGCTTCTTTAAGTGTTTTAGGTGCCCGGGGTTCTGTAACCGGCTCGTTGACCACCAGCGTCATAATCACGCCGAGCAGCATAAACCCGGCAACGATGATAAATACACTGCTCCAGGGAAGGATATCCGCCAGCACCAGTCCCAGAGCACCCGGCACCAGGCCGGAAATACGATAAGCCTGCACATGCACTGAATTACCCCAGCCCAGCTCCTGGTCTGGCAGCAATTCCCGTCGGTAGGCATCCAGAACGATATCCTGGCTGGCGCTGAATAACGCGACAGCCGTGGCCAGGTAAGCAATCGCCATAATCGACATGGTCGGATCAAACAGTCCCAGCCCGGCAATAGATCCCAGCAGAGCCAACTGCATAATCAGCATCCAGCCACGCCTGCGCCCCAGGAACGGCGGAATATAACGATCCATCAGCGGTGCCCACATGAACTTCCAGGTGTAGGGGAAAGTCACCAGCGCAAACAGGCCGATCTCTTTCAGCCCGACACCTTCAGCACGAAGATAAGCGGGTAGTAGCTGGAACAGTACATAGAGTGGCATACCGGAAGAGAATCCGGTAAATATGCATATCAGTGTACGTCGGTTTAAAACCGCCTCTGACCAGTGCTGCTTTTTATCCGGGATTTTTACCGCGTCCACTTAACATCCTTCAGGGTAACTTTCAGCCGATAATAGTCGTTAAAGCGTAACGGCAGCTGAATGCTGCCGTTGTTATACAGAATCAATCTCGAAAATTGGTATATTGCAGTGGCAGTTCCAGATCTTCCCCACGCAGCATCGCCATCACTTCCTGAAGGTCATCCCGCTTCTTGCCGGTCACCCGAACCTGATCGCCCTGCACCTGCGCCTGCACCTTGAGTTTTTTGTCTTTTATCATTTTGACAATTTTCTTACTGAATGGCTGATCCAGCCCCTGTTTCAGGGTTACCAGCTGACGCGCCCGCATGTTGGCGGTATGCGGCTCACCAATATCAAGACTTTTAATATCCACTTTGCGCCCCACCAGCTTGTTGCGCAGAATATCCATCATCTGTTGCAGCTGGAAATCCACTTCGGCGTGTAAAGTGATGACCTCCCCCGCCAGTTCAAATTTCGCATCAACCTTATTAAAGTCATAGCGTGTCCCCAGCTCCCGGTTAGCCTGGTCTACAGCATTACTTACTTCATGCATATCCAGCTCAGAAACGATATCAAAAGATGGCATCGAGATTACTCCTTAAAACAGGTCTGCCGCTCGCCTGCGGCCTAATTCGTTTGATCCTGCCTATCATACCGTTATGATGGTCTTACACATACCCCAATTCAGCATAGGATTCCTCACATATGCACTGGCATATTCTGGGCGCTGGCGCTATCGGTCTGCTGTGGGCCGCAAAATTGCAAAAGGCTGGCCATCAGGTCACGCTGATTCTGCGCACAGCTGAAAAACTGGCGCAGTACAACAATACCGGTTGTTTTCAGATTCTCGATGACACTAGGGCCGAATGCTTTTCCACAGAAGCTGAACTTGCTGACATCGACACCCCCATTAATCACCTGCTGATTACCACAAAATCATTCGCCGTCACCGGGGCATTCGCATCGGTACAGCATCGTCTGAGGAAGACTACCCGGGTGCTGCTTCTGCATAATGGTATGGGGCCCCAGCAACAACTGACAGAAGAGAATCCTGGGCTGGAGATCTGGGCCGGCAGCACAACCGATGGTGCCTATTTTGACTCACCTTACCGCCTTGTCAGGGCGGGCATTGGAGAAACCCATATCGGCCGTCTCTCTTCCTGTGGCAGTGATACGCTGTTTAAGGAACTGCAAGGGGTCGATGAGCAACTCCATCTGTCAGCCGATATCCAGTCTGTGCTCTGGCGTAAACTGGCAATTAACTGTGCCATCAATCCACTGACGGCTCTGTTCAACTGCCGCAACGGAGAGCTTTTGAAGTATGACGACCGCCGGGCAGCGATGGCTCAGATATGTAAAGAGGTTGAAGAGGTTGCCAACGCACTGGGGATCATCCTGTTTGACCGCAAGCTGATGGAACAGGCCTGGGATGTGGCGGAGCTTACCGGCAATAACCATTCATCAATGCAGCAGGATGTGAGTCATAATCGCCCTACCGAAATTGAAACCATCACCGGTTATCTGTGCCGCATCGCTGATGAGGCGGGCGTAGCAACACCGGCTAACCATCTGCTACTGGATGCGGTACGGGAGATGAGTCTGTCGACCCGTTGATAACCACTTACGTTACTTCTGAAAAACGAATCGGACTGAATTTCAAAACATATTTACAAGGAGACAGGCATGTCAAAGAAAAACACTAAGATGAGTCCGTCCGATAAACGCCAGTCACTGGGACTGGGAGAGGATTACCCGTACGATTCGAAAATATCCCGGGACGAGTACGAAAAAGAGAAAAAAAAGCTGCAGATAGAACTGCTGAAAATGCAGAAATGGATTAAAGAAACCGGTCAGAAAGTAATCATTATCTTTGAAGGGCGGGATGCCGCAGGTAAAGGCGGTGCGATTCAGCGCTTTACTGAACACCTGAATCCGCGGGGAGCCCGTATTGTAGCTCTGGACAAGCCCTCCAATACCGAACAGGGGCAATGGTACTACCAGCGCTACCTTGAACACCTGCCCAATGCCGGTGAAATCGTACTGTTTGACCGGTCCTGGTATAACCGTGCAGGCGTGGAACGGGTAATGGAGTTTTGCTCAGAGGAGGAGTACAAACTGTTCCTCAAACATACCCCAATGCTGGAGCAGATGCTGGTTGAAAGCGGCGTCCGTCTGTTCAAATTCTGGTTCTCAGTGAATCAGCGGGAGCAGCAAAGACGCTTCGAAGAGCGCCGGGAAGATCCATTGAAACACTGGAAACTCAGCCCCATGGATATCGCTTCGGTAGAGCGCTGGAAAGAGTACACCAAGGCCAAAGAGGCGATGTATCACTATACCCATACGGAGCATGCCCCCTGGACAACGATCATGTCCGATGACAAGAAACGCGCCCGGTTAAATGTCATGAAAATCGTCCTCAATGCCCTGCCCTATAAAAACAAGGACGATAAAGTGGATCTGACCCCGGACAGCAACATTGTTGCCGATGCCATGGATCGCACACCACAGTTCAGTAAAAAGCATATTCCGGAAATTGAATAAAACAGCGGACTCAAGTATTTAATAAAATCGTCTGTGGCAACACAGCAGATGACCCGGATTCATAATAACCTGCTACATTTTCATTTGACCATTGCGCGACTGCAACATAGAGTAGCGCCTCATTCTACTGGTGCCCGAAACTGATTCTGCAGCAAGGGTTAATCGGGAAGTCTGGTGCGCTCCTTAACCGAGCAAGTCCAGCGCTGCCCCCGCAACGGTAAGTAACCACAAACTGACACAAGCCACTGTAATGGGAAGGCATCAGTTTAAGATCAGTCAGGTTCTGATCAGGTTACCAGCCCGGAGACCGGCCAGTAGTCAGTTCACTATTTAAGTGCACGGTGGGTGCGCTAAACAGGAAATGCAATGAAAAAATCCCCCCTTTACCAGGCGGTGCTACTGGGCACGTCGCTAATCTCTGTTGCGGCTGCAGCACAGGAAAATACTCTCGATACGATCGTTGTATCAGCGAACCTGATTGAGCAACCGATCACTGAAACCATCGCCTCGGTGTCCGTGGTGACTGCCGACGATATCCAGCGCTCTCAAGTCGATTCTGCTAAAGCTGCAATAAACCTGTTACCGGGCGTCAATTTCACCAGCAGCGGTGCCCGTGGGCAAGCCGCCGCCCTCTATACCCGGGGTACGGAGTCAGATCACACCCTGATTCTTCTGAATGGTATACGTATAGGCACGCCGACAGCCGCCGGGACCCGCCTGGAATTGATTCCGGTCGATCAGATTGAAAAAATTGAGTTTGTCAGAGGTCCGCGTTCCGCCCTCTATGGATCGGATGCGATTGGCGGGATTATTCAGATATTTACCAAAGATGCCAAAAAACAGCCGCTCGGCTCTGTCGCTATAACCCTGGGTGATCAGGGCACGCAAAAGATATCCGGCAGCTACTCTCAGCCCTATAGCGACAGCGGAAGCATCTCTGTTGCGATATCAACCGATCATCACGATGGTATCGATGTAAAGGATGATGCAGAGTTTGATAAAGATGGTTACCGCAACCTGTCCGCTAATATTGCGGTAGACCAACAGTTAACTGATCGTATCGATCTCAACCTGCAGGCGAGTAAGTGGCAGGGTAACAGCGAGTTCGACACCACCTGGGGCGGTAACGAGTCTGATTTTGAAAACGAACTATACTCCGCTCGCATCAGTTATTCCGGTGATCGCTTCGACAGCGCCCTGAGTACAGCGTATGTCAAAGATGACAACCTGACTTACGGCAACGGTATCAATCGCCAAAATGGCTCTCGCTATGTCACCGAACGCACGCAGGTTAACTGGCTTAATAGTGTCTATATTAACAACAGCTCTATTTCTGCCGGACTGGATTATCTGGATGATAATCTGAGTGAAAGTAGTACCAGCTACACTGTTAACAGTCGTGAAACCAAAGCGGCCTTTGTTGGCCTGCTTCACGATGGTGAAAATTACCAGGCCGAACTGAGTGGCCGCTTCACTGACGACGAGCAGTTTGGCGAGAATACCACCTATAGTGCAGGATATGCCTATCAGTTCGAGCCGGTAAAAGTAGCGATAAGCCACGGCACGGCGTTTAAAGCCCCCACGTTCGATGATCTTTATTATCCCCTGAGCTTTGGCTACCAGGGTAATCCTGACCTGAAACCGGAAGAATCTGAAACAACAGAGCTCAGCATTTCAGGCAACGGATCATCCACATGGGAGATCAGTTTATACAAAACCGACATCCGCAACCTGATCAGTATTAACGATAGCTGGACGACGGTGGAAAATACTGACAAAGCTGAAATCGAAGGCGTAGATGCCAGTTACAAGATTAGCTATGGCAACTGGAATCACACTCTGGCATATCAGTACGTTAATGCCAAAGATGCTGCGACCGGAAAGAAACTCCGGTTCAGACCTCAAGACACGGTTAAATGGCAAATTAACTATGCTGCCAACCAATGGTCTGCAGGCAGCGAAATTATATGGGAAGGTAAACGCTATACAACTGCCGACAACAGCAGTTCACTGCCCGCTTTTGCCGTTGTGAACCTCTTTACAACCTACCAGATAACACAGGAATGGACACTCGGCAGCCGGATTGAAAACCTGTTCGACAAAGAGTATCAAACCAATCCCGGGTATAATACTCAGGATCGCTTGCTAGCCGTCTCGGCACGTTATAATTTTTAATTCAGCTTGAGCAAAATCCACAAAGGCTGAATAGTTTTATTCAGCCTTTTTTATTTCAAGGACTTACCTATGGCCAACCGCCTCACCAAAATCTACACCCGCACAGGTGATAAGGGAACTACTTCTCTGGCCAACGGCAGCAAAGTGAACAAATATCACCCCCGTATCGAGGCGCTGGGCGATACTGACGAATTGAACTGCCTGCTCGGAGTGTTAATTGCTGAACTGACCGCTCAGGAACCGTTAAGGAAGCTGTTGCTACAGTGCCAGAATGATCTGTTTGATCTAGGGGGCGAACTGGCTGTGGCCGATCCGGGTTACACCGTTATCACTAACGATGTGATAACCCAGATGGAGCGAGAGATCGACTCCCTCAACAGCCAGCTGCCGCCCCTCAAGGAGTTTATCCTCCCGGGCGGCAACCGGGCTGCAGCGCTGTGCCATCAGGCGCGCAGTGTCTGCCGTCGGGCAGAGAGACGGATTGTGGAACTGGCGCATCAGGAAACGGTCAATCAGTTAAGCGCCACCTATCTGAACCGCTTCTCGGATCTGCTGTTTGTCGCAGCCCGGGTATTTGCACGACAGAACGGTGGAGAGGAAGTATTATGGCAGCCGCGCAAACCTGACAACCAGAGCTCTTAAAAGCGACTTCATCAATGAGCTGTTAAGACCTGCTTCGATGACGTTGTTATCAGTAGCCAATATAAACAGTAAAGAGAGAAACCGATATGTTGCGTTTTATCGCTCCAATGACGATTGTCCTTTCAGCCACGCTGTTGGCACCGCTGGCACAGGCAGACTGCGCCGATGAACAAACCTGGTGCGAAACAAAGTGCGAAGTAAAACATATGACCGATGATGCGGCGGCTACCGGCTGCAAGTCCAAGTGTGTCGCTGAACGAGCCGCCTGCAGCACCAAAGCGGGTGCCGAAACAGCCTGGGATGCAACCAAGAAAGCCGCGCAGGACACCAAATCATTTTTTAAAGGGCTGACCGAATAAAGCTCAGTAATGGCTGTTAAGACTCAACGGCCTCACGCGCCTGCTGTAACGCTTCGCACATTTGCTGTGCACCCTCCAGCAGGCGCAGGGTCGGCCGGTATAACAGGTCTTCATTCAGGCGATAAAACTGGTTATAGCGGCTGGCTGCCAGTTCAGGCCAGGCCAGCCACGGTTGCTTCCAGTCATCAGGCGCACTCTCCCCGGTCAGAATAACCTGCGGGTCGGTCAGCAAAACCGACTCGACTCCCAGATGGGGAATCACCTCCCGGTGTCCGGTAAACGGATTTTCACCGCCGCACAAACGAATGACCCGATCGATCATCTGACTGTGATTTACCGTCATCAGCGGCTGATGCCAGAGCTGATAAAACACCCGAAGTTTTGTTGTGTGCGAGAAGCGTTGTTTGAGTGATGCTAATCGCTGCTCAAACAACTGAGCCTGCGCCTCCGCCTCAGGCCGTTGTAACAGCTGCCCCAGGGCACGCAGATTATAGGGAATATCAGTAAAAACTTTAGGATCAGAGTAATACACAGGAATACCCAGTTGTTCCAGCCGCTGCAAAGGCAGAGCCGGATTTCCACCCGCCCAGGCCACGACCAGGTCCGGTTTCATTGCAATAATCGCTTCCAGATTAAAACTCTGCGAGTCACCCACCACAGGAATACTCTGCGCCTCAGCAGGATAATCACTGTGACTGACAACACCTGAAATATATTCCCCCGCGCCGATAGCAAACAGGTTTTCCGTGATATGCGGCGCTAATGCGATAACCCGTCGGGCCGGTTGAGCAATATCAATCACCCGGCCACGATTATCTGTCACACTGATACCTGCTTCAGTGACCGAAGCGAACAACAACGAGCTACATACAAACAGAAAAAAACCGGGTAATTTAAAGCGCATAAATAATCGCCGAACAGAGTCATCTCTAAGAAAAACCCGATTCTACTCTACCCGGCACAGAAAAAATGCTGTTGAAGCCACTGAAATACAGAAACCGTTCTTTTTATGTTCTTTGAACAGATAAACAGGGTGAAAAGATATTATGCAGATTCAGGAACCATATCAGAGCAAACATTTTGCCCTGTTTAATCTGGGCTTCCGTCCCTTTTTTTTATTCGCAGCGATTTCAAGCCTGCTGTTGATGCTCCACTGGCTGATGCTGCTGGGATCAGGCCAGGCAACCTACAGTTATTATCAGATCAGTCAGTTATGGCATGGCCATGAGATGCTGTTCGGTTATGCCGTGGCAGTGATCTCCGGCTTTCTACTCACAGCAGTGCGAAACTGGACCTCAATACAGACCCCCTTCGGTGCAAAGCTGGCCGGACTTTTTCTGCTCTGGCTGGCGGCCCGTTTGCTACCGGTTATTTCTGAGTTTATTGTGCCGATCCCCCCTTTGCTGATAGCGATCACCGATCTGCTGTTTCTGCCGCTGGTTGCACTGTCTATCGGAATACCGATTATCCGCTCCGGTAATTACAAAAACCTGATTTTCACCGCTATTCTGATCGCCATGACCATTGCGAATCTGTTGATTCACCTGCAGCTGCTGGGCATTACTGAGTCGACGCTGGCCAGAGGGATGGATCTGGAACTGGGACTAATAGTCGTTGTCATGGTGGTGATGGGCGGCCGGGTAATCCCTTTCTTTACCGAACGGGCGCTGGCATTTGAAGCGAAACGCTTCAGCTGGATAGAAAAATCGATTATCCCTTTGGCCGTTGGCTGGCTCATCGCCGATCTGCTCCAGTTCAGCCTGGTAGCAATACTGCTGGCGGCAGTCAGCGCAGCTCTGAATCTGGTGCGTCTGGCAGGCTGGTTTAAACTCCGCATGGTCCGCAATCCACTGATCTGGATTCTGCATCTGGCATATCTGTTTATTCCGCTGGGTTTTGCCCTCAAAGCGATCGCCGGTATCACTCCCCTATCCCCCTATATCGCAGCTCATGCATTCGCCGCCGGTGCGATAGGATCAATGACCCTCGGGATGATGGCCCGGGTCGCACTGGGCCATACAGCACGACCACTAAAGCTGGCTAAAATAACCGTAATAGCTTTTATCCTGATGGTCGCTGCCGGGGTGGTCAGAGTGTTTTTACCGATGATTCCTGAGCTGCATATGATGGCGATCCACATTTCAGGCGGACTCTGGATCGTGGCCTGGGGACTGTTTCTGGTTCCCTATACACCGATTCTGCTGCAACCCAGAGTAGATGGTCAGTTTGGATAACCAGATTAAACGATCTGTCCTGATTAAGGCCTGAATCTGAAACCTGGCTGATAGGAGTCGGCATTAACAATCCCGATGAGCTGATGGATAGCTGTTTCAAGCCGAATACACAAACGAAAAAGGAGACTGATAGTCTCCTTTAGCTTTTTCTAACAAGTCGCACAGCGACATCTAACGACTGACTAGCTCACAGAGCGAGAGGCCTGACAAAGAATGACCGTAATACGGTAATTATTTGTTCGGATCAACCAGCGTACGCCCCTGGATTTTCCCGGCGACGATATCCGCAGCCGCCTGAGGCAGATCCCCCAGCCCGATAACACTGGAAATTTCACCCAGCGCGTTATCCGGCAGATCGGTCAGCAACCGGTTCCAGGCCTCGGTCCGGATAGCGACCGGACACATTACTGAATCGACACCCTGCAGGCGAACATTACGCAGTATGAACGGCATCACGGTGGTCGGTAATTTATAACCACCCGCCAAACCACAGGCGGCTACCACACCCCGGTAATCGGTCTCTGCCAGCACCCGCGCCAGAATGGTATCTCCGACGGTATCGATAGCACCTGCCCAGCGTTGTTTCTCAAGCGGACGCGCAGGTTCAGCCATCTCAGCACGTGACAGCAGCTCACTGGCCCCCAGGCCGCGCAGGTATTCATGAGTCGACTCCCGACCCGTTACAGCGGCTACGGTATAGCCCAGTTTGCTCAGTATAGAGACCGCAACACTGCCAACGCCTCCCGCGGCACCCGTAACGACAACCGTGCCACTATCCGGAGTGATCCCGCCATCCTCCAGAGCCATTACACAGAGCATTGCAGTTAAACCGGCGGTGCCGATAGACATCGCTTTGGCCGCATCCATTCCCTCAGGTAACTTAACCAGCCACTCCGGCTTCATCCGCGCATACTGACTATACCCGCCCCAGAAACGCTCACCGACACTCCAGCCGGTCATAATCACCTGATCACCCGGCTGATATTGCGGACTGCGGGACTCGGCAACGACTCCGGCAAGATCGATTCCCGGAACCATAGGAAATTTATGGACGATTTTACCGCTACCCGTAATGGCTAATCCGTCTTTATAGTTAAGTGAGGAGTAGCTCACTTTTACCAACACATCTTCATCGGGCAGATCACTCAGATCAAGCTGTTTGACTGCGGCAAGGGTTTTCCCCTCTTCCTGCTCCAACACCAGGGCATTAAACATAATTTACCTCACGTTATCTCTTGACGGTTTCTTTCTCAGTTGCTCCCGGCCATCAGAAATATTGCTTCAAGTAACCTGAAACCATCCAATGCAACGGGCACATATCCATAAACAGAGCTTACGAAAACTATTCGCGCCTATTTGTCTTACAAATTAACATTAAAGCAATTTACACCAATTTTATTTGTCTTACAAATTAACAATTAGTCGTTTATATGAAATAATTGCTCTATCACTTTAGGAGAGATTTCGTGACTTTAGAAATAGAGCCGGTTGCTCAGCGCAGCCTGTCCAGCCAGATAGCTGGTCAGATCCGCCAGGCTATTATTGATGGCTCGTTGAAAGCCGATGATCGCCTGCCCACTGAGGCGGAGCTGGCGCTGCGCTATCAGGTATCCCGCCCGACCATTCGCGAGGCGCTGAAAAGACTGGCGGCTCAGAACCTGATCCGCTCCCGCCGGGGACCTACCGGTGGCACCTTTATCAACCGCCCATCGACGACCGATCTGAGTGATGCCCTTACCAGCGCCACCACCCTGCTGGTTGGCATGGATGCTTTTTCCATGGAAGATATTTTCCAGACCCGCTTGATGCTGGAAAACAACTGCCTTCAGCTTGCTGCCGGACTGATCGGCGAAACACAGCTGAAACAACTGCAGCAGGAGCTTGTATTACAGCAGGATAACGAGCTGACAGCAGAGCAGTTCTGTGCGTCTGATGTCCGCTTTCACCGGCTGATCGCTGAGGCCTCAGGCAACCCTCTGCTGAGTTTTATCATGTTTAGTGTCATAGAAGCACTGCAACCGATCAGTAACATGGTGACCTTTCGCTTTCGGGAACGCTCGGTGATTATCGATCAGCACCAGCGCATGTTGCAGGCCTTGCAACAAAAAAACGCGGACACGGCCTGCGCGGTTCTGGCTGAGCAGATTACCTACCTGGCCGATAAGTCGAATCAGGCGCAACAGTGGAAAGCCGAAAAAGCCGCTCAAAACCCATAAGCCTTAAACCAAAATAACATAGGATTTGCCGGGTAATTGCGTTATTCTTCAGCTGTAAATGAGAGCATTTAAGGAGTTAGCGTGGAAGACAGCAGCGTCTGGATAATTGGTATTGTGACCCTTCTTGCAGGGACGTTAATCGGCTACCTGATGGGACGTTCTGGCGATACATCCAGCCAGCAAAAACTGGTTGATCAGCTAAACGAAGCCCAGCGTGATCTGAGTGATTACAAAGAAAAGGTCAATGGCCACTTCGAAACAACGGCCGAACTGGTTAACAATCTCACTGAAAGTTACAAACAGGTTCACCAGCATCTGGCTCAGGGATCAGAAACACTGTGTATGGGTGAACACGCCCCTGCCCAGCTCAGCAGCCAGCCTCAGCCAGCCATTTCTGAGCCGGTTAAAGAGACAGCTGCGGAAGACAAAGAACCGATTCCAATGGTTACTGAGCAGACTGACACAGTAACAGAGGAGCCTGAAGTCGTTGAGCCACCTCGAGACTATGCCATCAAGAGCCCCGATGAAGAGGGAACACTGTCTGAAAAATACGGCCTGAAGAAAAAACCTGAAGCAGATGAGGATGAAGAGATCCCCCCTCTGCTGAAAGATCATATCCCGGGTAACAGCCTGCGTGACAGTGAAGCAAAACGCTCGGCCTGAGGCCTGATCTTACTCGTCCAGAGCTCTCAGCTAATAAACGAAAAACCGGCACTTGCCGGTTTTTTTACAGATTCCGCGTTTTAGCTGTCAGACCGGATTATTGATATCAACAAAGTGATGCTCCAGATCAAACTGCTCAGCCAGTTTTTCTGCCAAAGCCTGCACGCCGTACCGTTCAGTGGCATGATGTCCCGCCGCAAAATAGTGGATACCCAGTTCTCTGGCGCTGTGTACCGTAGGTTCCGATATTTCCCCGGAGATAAAAGCATCCAGCCCCAGGTCAGCAGCCTTATCGATATACCCCTGAGCAGCACCGGTGCACCAGCCAACTGTTTGAATCTGATCAGGACCACCCTCAATATGCAGCACATCCCGCCCCATCGCCATGCTTATCTGCTGAGAAAACTCTGCGGCACTGAGCGGGTTCGTTAAGCGACCTGTTAACCCGATACTGAACGGATTGTCAGGCTCAAGCCCTCCGGTAATCTGCAATCCCAGCTTATCTGCCAGCCGGGCATTATTACCCAGCTGCGGATGCCCATCCAGTGGCAGATGATATGCCAGCAGGCTGATATCATGACTCAGCAGTGTTTGCAGGCGACGCTTTTTCATTCCGGTAACGGCTTCAGCCTCACCTTTCCAGAAATAGCCATGATGCACCAGAATAAGATCAGCCCCCAGCACCACTGCCCGATCAAGCAATGCCTGACTGGCGGTTACACCGGAGATGATACGCCGCACTTCCCCCCGTCCCTCAACCTGTAAGCCATTAGGACAATAATCCCTGTACTTTTCTGGGGTTAGAAGAGAGTTGCAGTAATTAACCAGTTGTTTCAGTGAGACAGCCATAATCTTTTCTTTATATTCCCAAAAGCAGTTTTTTATCCGTATAATTCTAAAACAGCTGAACAACTTTACCACTGTTTATAAGGCGTCCTTAATTGATTCAACGCTTGGCATTTCTTATGTGGCCTATTCTCTCCGGGATTCTCGCCGCGGTTGCGCTGCTGATCTATCTGCCGGACATGTTTACGCTACAGTCAAATACGGTTCAGATCCATGAGGCAGACAGCTCCTCTGCCGGAGCTCGGGGCCCCTTTTCCTATGCCGATGCGGTTGAACACGCAGCCCCTAGCGTGGTAAACATCTATACCCGTACCGTTATACCTAACAATAATCAGTCACTCTATAACGATCCTAATATTCAGAAACACTACAATAAGAACAGCAATAAGGAGCGGATTCAGTCCAGCCTTGGGTCGGGCGTAATCCTGAGCCCTGAAGGTTATATCGCAACCAATAACCATGTTATTTCCGGCGCTGACAGCATTGTGGTGGCGCTGAAAGATGGCCGGGAGGCCACCGCAAAGGTGGTGGGTAACGACCCTGACACCGACCTGGCAGTGCTTAAAATCGATCTGCCTGACCTGCCGGGCATAACTATCAGCTCATCCGCTAACCTGCGTGTCGGTGATGTTGCTCTGGCAATCGGTAACCCGTTCGGGGTTGGACAAACCGTGACCATGGGTATTATCAGTGCCACCGGACGAAATCAGCTGGGCCTGAACACCTATGAAGACTTTATCCAGACCGATGCCGCGATCAACCCGGGTAACTCCGGTGGCGCCCTGATCAATGCGAAGGGCAATCTGGTCGGCATCAATACTGCTATATTCAGCCGCTCAGGGGGGTCTCAGGGAATCGGCTTTGCCATCCCCTCAGACCAGGCTAAGCAGGTGATGCAGGACCTGATACAACATGGCCGGGTTGTGCGCGGCTGGGTTGGCGTGGAAGCTCAGGAGATCACCCCTGAACTGGCTGAGTCTTTCGGCCTGAAAGATACTAAAGGACTGATTATTGCGGGGATTTTCCGTGATGGGCCTGCCCACAAGGCCGGTTTGCTTCCGGGGGATATCCTGCTGGAGATCGGCGGTAAGAAAATTATTAACAGCTATAACTCGATGTACAGCGTTGCCCGTATGCCCCCCGAAACGGTTCTGCCCGTGAAGGTATGGCGCAACGGCGAAGTGCTGGAGCTGGAAATCACCGTAGCTGAACGTCCCGCCGCGAATGAATCAAACAATGAAACAGATAAGGGTAACGGCTAGATTTAGCTGATGACACCGTTAACAAAAAAAGCCCCGATTGGGGCTTTTTTTAGGGCTGTGGTAGTAATAATTACGTCTTGATTCGGTATTCCGCTGAGCGGGCATGAGCCGTCAGACTCTCTCCCCGGGCTAATACCGATGCAACCTTGCCCATCTCGGACGCCCCCTCCTCAGAAAACATGATCAGTGAGGAACGTTTCTGGAAATCATATACCCCTAACGGAGATGAAAAACGCGCAGTACCGGAGGTGGGTAATACGTGATTCGGTCCTGCGCAGTAGTCTCCCAGAGCCTCTGCGGTATAGCGCCCCATAAAGATAGCGCCCGCATGCTTTATCAATGGCAGCAACGCCTGCGGATCCTCTACAGAGAGTTCCAGATGCTCCGGAGCGATGCGGTTATTCACCTTAGCCGCTTCTTCAAGATCAGCCACTTTAATCAGTGCTGCCCGGTCAGCCAGTGAGCGGCTGATGATCGCTTCCCGCTCCATGGTTGGCAGCAGCTTTTCAATGCTGGCGCTGACTTTATCCAGAAAATCACCATCGGTACTGATCAGAATAGGCTGAGCATCTTCATCGTGTTCGGCCTGAGAGAACAGGTCCATCGCGATCCAGTCAGGATCGGTGTGGCCATCACAGATAACCAGTATTTCTGATGGTCCTGCGATCATGTCGATACCCACCGCACCATATACAGCACGTTTCGCAGTGGCCACGAAGATATTACCCGGGCCAACAATCTTATCTACTTTAGGGATCGTCTCGGTACCATACGCCAGTGCCGCAATCGCCTGAGCACCACCAATGGCAAATGCCCGACTCACGCCGGCCAGCGCAGCAGCAGCCAGAACCAGTTGGTTAACCTCACCATCCGGTGTTGGCACCACCATAATCAGTTCTTCAACTCCGGCCACATGCGCCGGAATCGCATTCATCAGCACTGAAGATGGGTATGAAGCTTTGCCACCAGGAACATAGAGCCCCGCCTTATCCATTGGCGTAACTTTCTGCCCCAGCAAAGTACCGTCCGCTTCCTGATATTGCCAGGACTCACCCTTCTGACGCTGATGATAATCACGTACCCGCTGAGCCGCGACGGTCAGTGCTTTATGCTGATCTTCAGGCAGGTTATCCAGCGCTTGCTGCAGGTCATCCTGAGTAAACTCAAGCTCCTTCATTGAGCTGACGCTCAGGCGGTCAAAACGGTTGGTAAACTCAACCACCGCAGCATCACCCTCAGCTTTAACCCGTTCAAGAATATCCTCGACTGTGCGGTTTACCTCTTTATTGGAAACCGATTCCCACGCCAGTAACTTATCCAGTTGTTCACTGAAATCAGCCTGCTGACTGTCTAACCTTAAAATCTCTGGTTTGGTCATTTTCATTCAGACCTTTCTTTACGTGCATCGACTGCAGCCGCCAGTTGTTCAATAATTGGCTGGATCTGCCGGTGCTTCATTTTTAAAGCAGCCTTACCGACGACAAGACGTGAACTGACATAGCAGATATCCTCCATCGGCACTAAACCATTCGCGCGCAGGGTGTTTCCGGTATCGACGATATCAACAATGCGATCGGCAAGGCCCATGATCGGTGCCAACTCCATAGCACCGTACAGTTTGATGATATCCACCTGGCGCCCCTGACGGGCAAAATATTCTTTAGTGACATTCACGAACTTAGTGGCGACTGTCATCCGCCCTTCGACTTCGCCAGCCCCCTTCATACCCGCTACCATCAGCTTGCACTTGGCGATATCCAGATCCAGTGGTTCATACAAGCCCTTGGCGCCGTATTCCAGCAGCACATCTTTACCGGCGACACCCATATCTGCGCCACCATGCTCAACATAGGTTGGCACATCAGTCGCACGAATAACCACCAGTTTAATGTTGTCATGGTTGGTATCGAAAATCAGCTTGCGGCTGCTGAAAATATCTTCAGCCGGAATGATGTCAGCCGCCTCTAACAGAGGCAGCGTATCTTTCAGAATACGCCCTTTGGATAGCGCTATGGTGAGGTTCTGTTTCATATTAGCTGTTTCGTTACCACTTATAAATTCACTACAGAGATAGAGTCTATCGTGCTAATGCGAAATTCCTGTTAACCCGGAACCCGCTTAATCTTGGCACCCAGAAGCTGCATCTTCTCTTCGATACACTCATAGCCACGGTCAATATGGTAGATACGATCAATCACGGTATCTCCTGTCGCCACCATAGCGGCGATTACCAGACTTGCAGAGGCCCGCAGATCGGTCGCCATAACCGGTGCGCCGGTCAGCACTTCGCGACCTTCGGTAATTGCGGTATTACCATCGATATTGATCCTGGCTCCCATACGCAGCATCTCCTGCATATGCATAAAGCGGTTCTCAAACACCGTTTCTTTGATCACCCCCACACCTTCGGCAATAATATTCAGGGCAGCAAACTGAGCCTGCATATCGGTAGGGAACGCCGGGTAAGGCGCCGTAGTCACATTAACCGCTTTAGGCCGCTTACCTTTCATATCCAAACTTATCCAGTCCGGACCACACTCTATCTCAGCGCCCGCTTCTTCAAGTTTCTGCAGCACCGCATCGAGAATATCCGGACGGGTGTTTTTAACTTTGACCCGACCCCGTGTTGCCGCCGCAGCAACCAGATAGGTTCCGGTTTCAATCCGGTCAGCAATCACCGGATAGGTACAACTCTTCAGTGACGCTACACCGTTGACGATAATAGTGTCGGTACCATGACCGGTTATATCAGCGCCCATCGCGATCAGAAACTCAGCCAGATCAACTATTTCCGGTTCCCGGGCAGCGTTTTCAATAATTGACTGCCCTTCCGCCAGAGCCGCGGCCATCAGGATATTCTCGGTTCCGGTTACGGTGACGATATCAAAGAATACCCGCCCGCCCTTCAGGCGTCCGTCGCAGGTAGCGCGGATAAAACCTTCCTCAACCGTAATCTCAGCACCCAGTGCCTCAAGGCCTTTCAGATGCAGGTCGACCGGACGACTACCAATAGCACAACCACCTGGCAGAGAAACCTCCGCGTGACCAAAGTGAGCCAGTAACGGGCCCAACACCAGAATAGAAGCCCGCATCGTTTTTACCAGCTCATAGGGTGCTATGGTGGAGGTCAGCGTGCGGGGATCGATCTCAACACTGAGTTTTTCATCGATAGTCAGCTCTACACCCATCTGCCGCAGCAGTTCCAGCATAGTCGTAATGTCATGCAGATGAGGCAGATTACTGATAGTAACCGGTTCATCGGCTAACAGAGTTGCCGCCAGAATAGGAAGCGCGGAGTTCTTCGCTCCGGAAATGCGTACTTCACCTTCCAGGCGGCTACCGCCGGTAATAATCAGTTTATCCATGAAAATAGGGTCTCTAAGCGCTTCAGTTCTGTTCTGCCCACTGGGCCCGGGTAAAGGTTCTGATAGTCAGGGCATGAATACTGCCATCCGCTATCTGATCAGCGAGACAGGCATATACCATCTGTTGTTTTTTAACAGGCCGTAGACCTTCAAAGATATCCCCAACGACAGTTACCTGAAAATTACAGCCTTCGCCTTCGGGGAATACTTCACATCCATCCAGTTTCTCTTCCAGAATCTGTTTTACGTCTTCGATTTGCATGCATAATACCAATGAGAATTGGGAGAAAATAATAGGGCGGCTATGATAGCGGAAAATGTAACGAAAGGCGATGACTGTAGCTATACAGCCATCTTTAATCGATGTGCTTTCCAGCCCTATTCAGGGATTCAGACCGGTCTGATTAAGCCCTACCAGACTCACTATAGAGCTCAGTTCATCCGGAATATTTACCGCTTTAAGGCTCAGATGGCGAGACCGGGTTTTGCGTTCAAGGCACAGCCAGAGTGACACAGCAGAACTGTCGACACGACCGACACCGGCGAAATCCAGCACACAGTCTTTATCTGCCTGATCGATCGCTTTTTCAAGGGCTTCACGAACAGAGATAATAGTGCTGAACAACAGGTCGCCCTTCAGCAGGATAATGTCAGCGCTGATTTCAACCTGAGAATTCATCAGCTGTCCTTACTGTCACTGCCAGCCACTGCCGCTTTCCAGTCAGCAATCACCTGCGACACATCACCATTGGTGCGTGACACCATATCAGAAAACTGATTTTTGAAGTTGAGCCGCAGATTGATCCCATCGACCAGCACATTCACCAGTTTCCAGCCACCATCGCCCTTCAGCATGTAGTAAACCAGAGTGTACTGATCACCTTTAGCTGAAAAAATATGAACACTAACGACCTGTTTATCAGCATCAGGACTAGGCGGCCCCTCGGGCGCTACTTTATAGCTGACAATATCAAAGCCGGTCAGCGACTTAGCATAGGTGCGAACCATGGTGTCTTTGAATACTGTAGAAAAGATCTGCTGCTGCTTGTCGTCCACACGATTATAGTACTTGCCCATAACCCGCTTGGAAACATAATCAAAATCCACGACCGGATTGAGAATCGCTTCGATCTCACTGATCAGCTGTTCATTTTTTTCGGGTGCCTTTAAGGCTTCATCCTCAAGCACTTTCATCATTTTTGCTGACGCCTGCTCCACAGCATTGCGGGCTTCATCCCATGACGCATTCGCTGTAACAGAAGAAAAAGTCAGAGCCAGTAACACTAACCAGCGACTCAAATATCTCATTTCCACAACCCTCATACCTTTACAACGCTATCTAATTAACTCTATTCAGAGGCCTGATTGAAAAGAAACTTACCAATCAGCTCTTCCAGAACCAGAGAGGACTGAGTATCTTCAATAAAGTCACCCTCTTTAAGTATTTCATCGTCCGCAGCACCCGTGGTAACACCAATATACTTTTCGCCCAGCAGACCGGCGGTCAAAATAGAGGCCGAACTGTCAGATGTCAGGTAGTTCACGTCCTCGTTAATCTCCATCTCTACCAAAGCCATCAGTTTCTTACGGTCGATAGTGATACTGTTCACTTTTCCGATAGTGACGCCAGACATCGTCACTTTTGAGCGGGCAGTCAGCCCCCCCACATTTTCAAAGCGGGCATAGACTTTATACGAGCCCTGCTGCTCAGACAGACTCAGACCACTCACGTTTATCGCCAGCATAGTAAGTGCAATAGCTCCCACCAACATAAAAATACCGACGCCCAACTCAATTCCACGGTTTCGCATTTGTTACAAATCTCCAAACATCAAAGCGGTCAAAATAAAGTCCAGCCCCAGGATTGCGAGGGATGAATAGACAACGGTTTTTGTGGTTGCCTGGCTGATTCCTTCAGACGTCGGCACTGAATCATACCCCTGAAAGACGGCGACCCAGGTCACCACCAGTCCAAACACCAGAGACTTAATCAGACCGTTACCAATATCATCAAAAAAGTCGACTGAATTCTGCATATTCGACCAGTAAGATCCCTCATAGATCCCCAGCCACTCCACACCAACCAGCAAGCCCCCCCAGATACCCACGGCACTGAAGATCATGGTAAGAATCGGCAAACTGATAAATCCGGCCCAGAAACGCGGCGCTATAATTCGTCTCAGCGGATCGACACCGATCATCTCCATACCGGACAGCTGTTCAGTCGCTTTCATCAGACCGATCTCAGCAGTCAGCGCTGACCCGGCGCGACCCGCGAATAATAGCGCGGTTACCACCGGAGCCAGTTCCCGCACCAGACTGAGCGCAACCATCTGCCCTACCGCCTGCTCCGTGCCGTAATCGACCAGAATAGTATACCCCTGTAAGGCCAGCACCATCCCAATAAACAGGCCGGATACAATGATAATTATCATTGACAGTACGCCCACCGAATACAGCTGACGTATCAGCAGCGGAAAAGAGGCTCGCGGATCAGGTCTGGCAATAACGGCATGCATAAGAATCAAGCCGGAACGACCAATAGCGGACACCCTGTCGATCGCAATACGACCAAGCAGGATCAGATTATTGATTACCGCGTCCATCAACACCCCTCCATCAGTTCAGCTTCATAATTACCTGCTGGAAAATGGAACGGCACCGGACCGTCCGGCAATCCATGCATAAACTGCCGCACCTGTTCAGAATCATTCTGATTAAGCTGCTCGGGCGTGCCATGCGCAATCACGCCAGCATCCGCAATAATGTAGATATAGTCAGCAATGCTGAGCGTCTCCTTAATATCATGGGAGACAATAATACTACTGTGCCCCAGTGCCTGATTAAGTTTTTTGATCAGGTTAACCAGCACGCCCATAGCGATAGGATCCTGCCCGGTGAAAGGTTCATCATACATCACCAGTGCCGGATCAAGCACAATCGCCCGGGCCAGGGCTACGCGACGTCCCATACCACCGGAAAGCTCACTGGGCATCAGCTCTGCTGCGCCTCGCAGACCAACGGCCTGAAGCTTCATTAACACAATATCGCGGATCATATCCTGTGGCAGTTTGGTATGTACCCGCAACGGGAAAGCCACATTTTCAAATACGGTCATATCCGTAAACAGCGCACCGCTCTGAAACAGCATCCCCATTTTTTCGCGGACATCAAACAGTTCTGAGCGTCCCAGACGGGGGATATCATCGCCATCCAGCAAAATAGAACCTGAATCGGGTTTCAGCTGCCCTCCGATCAGTTTCAACAGTGTGGTTTTACCGGTACCACTCGGGCCCATAATCGCCGTCACTTTACCCCGTGGAATGCGTATATCTATATTTTTACAGATATACCGATCACCCCTGCTAAAGGTAAGCTGTTTAATATCAATTATGATATCGTCAAAAAAATCCATAGTAACGATGACTCTATAAGGACGGTCAAGAGTTCCAAGTTAATCAGGCTAACCCTGCTTCCGACAAAACCTGAAACCATTTGACAGAATGTAACTGGCTCAAAACCGTTGTATTTCCATAAAAAAATGCGTGCAGACTATAACACTCTTGCTATTAAACTTGAATAAAATCAGCGCCAGCTTCCGCTAGCGCTTGCACATGTATCAGATTATTCATTAAATAGGCCTCCGTTTTAACTAGAGCTGAACAAACATCCCGATGCTATACTCCATTATCGCTTTATTAATAGGTTTTATCGTTCTTGTCTGGAGTGCTGACCGCTTCGTAATTGGCGCCGCCGGAACCGCCAAAAATGTCGGCATGTCGCCCATGTTAATCGGTCTGACAGTCGTATCTTTCGGCACTTCTGCCCCGGAAATTCTGGTTTCAATCATGGCGGCTACCACCGGCGCCGGGGATCTGGCGGTAGGTAATGCGCTGGGATCTAACATAGCCAATATCGGTTTAGTGCTGGGCATAACAGCGCTGATCGCCCCGCTTCCCGTGCGTTCAAAAGTACTCAGACAGGAGATCCCCCTGCTGCTTGTCATCACCCTGCTGGCAGGTGGAGTGCTCTACGATCTGTACCTCGGTCAGTTAGATGCCATCGTCCTCTGCCTGTCACTGGCGGGCTGCCTCTACCTGTTCACCCGGTTCCAGCGCAACTCTGAAGGCGACGAGATCCACGAAGAAGAAGACGAGATCCCTGATCTACCCCTCGGCCGGGCCATTTTCTGGTTGATCGCAGGCCTTATCCTGTTGGCCGCCAGCTCCCGCCTTCTCGTGTGGGGGGCGACAGAGATCGCCCAATCCCTCGGTGTCAGCGATCTCGTTATTGGTCTGACAATCGTTGCCATTGGCACCAGCCTGCCTGAGTTGGCTGCGTCTGTCGCCAGCGCGCTGAAAGGCCACACCGATATCGCCCTGGGAAATGTCGTCGGTTCAAATATCTTTAATATTGCCGCGGTGATGGCCGTTCCGGGACTGCTCTCGCCGATTGCACTGGAACCTGTTGTTTTATGGCGTGACTATGGCGCTACACTGGGGCTGACCCTGCTACTGACAGCACTGGTACTCTATCAGCGCCCACCAAAGATCTCCCGGTTTGAGGGCGGATTGCTGTTGGCAGCCTATGCAGGCTATCTTGCACTGCTATACAATATGAACTCTTAATCATAGGGTCAGGCGGCAGTCCGCTTCACCCTAAGCGCTACAAACCAGGTGCAATCTACCAGCACGATGAACACAGAGCGATAACGACAGAATTATGAATAACGAACTGGACTTTCTAGCATCCGCCAAACGCACCATTGAGATGGAGCGGGATGCGGTAAACGATTTGCTCACCTACCTCGATGCTGACTTTGAAAAAGCCTGCAAACTGGCACTGGAATGTGAAGGCCGGGTCATTGTAACCGGGATGGGTAAAAGCGGCCATATCGGCAATAAAATCGCCGCCACTCTGGCCTCTACCGGCACTCCATCCTTCTTTGTTCACCCAGGAGAAGCCAGCCATGGTGACCTGGGCATGATCACCCGGTCAGATGTTGTTATTGCACTGTCGAACTCTGGGGAAACCAATGAAGTGCTGGCGATACTACCGCTGATCAAACGGATGAAAGCACCATTAATCAGCATTACCGGCAACCCGCAATCGACCCTGTCCCGCAGTGCTGACGCCAATCTGAATGTCACCATTAGCGAGGAAGCCTGCCCGCTGGGCCTGGCCCCGACCTCCAGCACCACCGCCACACTGGTGATCGGCGACGCACTGGCCATCGCCCTGCTGGAAGCCCGCGGCTTCAGCGCTGAAGACTTTGCTTTTTCGCACCCGGGTGGCAGCCTGGGTCGCCGCCTGTTACTGAAGGTCTCGGACATCATGCACAGCGGCGATGATATTCCAAAGGTCAGTGACTCAACCATGCTCTATGAAGCCCTGATGGAAGTAACCCGTAAACGCCTGGGAATGACCACCGTCATCAACCCGGACGGTATTCTGCAAGGAATTTTTACCGACGGAGATCTGCGCCGCACCCTTGATCATGACGTCGATATGAAAAACACCCCGATTACTGAGGTGATGACGACCCAGTGCACCACCGTTACCAGTGACATTCTGGCAGCAGAAGCGCTACAGATCATGCAGGACAAAAAGATCAACGCACTGATCGTTCTCGATGCCGAGCGCCATCCTGTTGGCGCACTGAACATGCACGATATGCTCAAAGCGGGGGTCATCTGATGACGGCAGTGTTCACTAAGACGCTGACACAGGGGCTGAGCGAAGCACTGTTAAACAAGCTAAAACAGGTAAAACTGGCGGTATTCGATGTCGATGGCGTACTCACCGACGGCAAGCTGAACTTTCTGGCTGACGGTAGTGAAGTCAAAAACTTCAATACCCTTGACGGCCTCGGCATCAAATTACTCGCTCAGGCCGGAATCCAGACAGCGATCATTACCGGACGGCGCTCGCCTCAGGTAGAGCTACGCGCTGAAGCACTGGGGATCGATTACCTCTATCAGGGACGTGAAGATAAACTCACCGCCCTGAAGGAACTCTGGCAGGACACTGGACTCAAAGCTGATCAAACCGCCTATATCGGTGATGATCTCCCCGACCTGGCCGCCATCCGCGCGGTCGCATTTGGCGCCACCGTTAACGGAGGACATCAATTTGTTGCAACACACGCAGACTGGTGCACCAGCCGCACCGCAGGCAACGGCGCCGGACGGGAGTTTTGTGAAACCATTCTGGCAGGCCAGGGCAAACTTGAAGCCCTGTATAGCGAGTACCTCTGAATGCTGACCGGGCGCGCGCGACTGGCAGCAGCAGCGGCCATCCTGATACCCGCAGTCATCTACCTGGGTATGGACAGCGACGGTCGCCCTGACCGGGTCAGAGAGGAACCGAATGCCGCTTACCAACTGGCCGATTACTACATTATCAATGGTCAGATAAGGGACTTCGATAGTACCGGTATGCTGAAACAGCAACTCAGCTCAACTCAACTGGAACACCAGCCCGAGCTACAACAAACCGTCGTAACAAACCCTGAAATGCAGATTTATAGCGCTGACCAGCCAAACCGCAGAGTCAGTAGTCTGAAGGGCGTTATCAGCGACAATGATGACGAAGTCATTCTTGATGGCCAGGTTTTGTTTCAGGATAACGCGGACACCAATATAGCAACTACCCTGAAAACAGAGTCATTAACGATCCTGCCGCAACAAAACCTGGCCCGGACGGATCAACGGGTAATCATCTCAAACAGCGCAGGCACAACCACCAGTGTTGGCATGACAATAGACACCGACAGTGGCATTCTTAACCTCCTGTCCGAAGTAAGCGGAGTGTATAATGTTGATTAACAGCCTGACCAAAGCCTTGTGCGCAATGCTTATAAGCTGGCACCCTCTGGCGATAGCTCTACCGGAAGACGCCCGCCAGGCGATTCACATCACCGCAGACAGTGCGACCCGCAATGATCAGACCGGCATCACCCTATATAAAGGCAATGTCCTGTTAAGCCAGGGCAGCATGAAGGTTACCGGCGATAGCATTGAACTGAGACAAACAGGCACAACCATCACCACGATCATTGCCAAAGGCCGTCCGGCTGAATTTCAGCAGCGCACCGCCGCCGATAAAGAAGTAACTCATGCATACGGCGAAGTTCTGGATTACAATATTCGTACCAAAGAACTGGAAATAACGGGCCAGGCTAAAGTTTCTCAGGGCAATGACAGTTTCAGCGGCAATCGGATTATCTACGATATGAATAAAAGCACAGTCAATGCATTTAGTGATCACAGCGGAAACGGACAGCGGGTTCAGATGATTATCCAGCCAAAAACGACTGAACAAGCCCCCCCGGCTAACGATGACAAACCGGTTTCTGAAGCGGCTTCCGGGGAACTCAATAACCAATGAGTCGATTAGAAGCACTGAATCTGGCAAAAAGCTATAAAGGCCGCGCGGTTGTAAAAGATGTATCAATGAGTGTCGACAGCGGCCAGATTGTAGGGTTACTGGGGCCAAACGGAGCCGGCAAAACCACCTGTTTTTACATGATTGTAGGGCTTGTCGATGCCGATCAGGGGCGAATCAAAATTGATCATCAGGATCTGACCCGGGAACCGATGCATGGCAGGGCCCGAAAAGGGATTGGATATCTGCCACAGGAAGCGTCGATTTTTCGCAAACTCAGCGTACACGACAACCTGATGGCGATTCTGGAAACCCGCAAAGAGCTGAACCGCGATCAACGCAGACAAAAAATGGAAGAGCTGCTGGAGGAGTTTCATATTACTCATCTGAGCAAGAGCCTGGGCATGAGCCTTTCCGGCGGAGAAAGACGCCGGGTAGAGATCGCCCGGGCACTGGCAACAGAACCGACATTCATTCTGCTGGATGAGCCATTTGCGGGTGTCGATCCGATCTCTGTCAGCGATATTAAGCAAACCGTTAAACATCTGCAAAACAAGGGCATCGGTGTACTGATTACCGATCATAACGTTCGCGAAACACTGGATATCTGCGAACAGGCATACATTGTTAGTGAAGGTTATATTCTTGCTGAAGGAGCGCCAGAGGATATACTCACAAACCAGCAGGTCAGGGAAGCCTATCTGGGTGAGCAATTCAGGCTGTAACAGGTAAAAGCGACTCTCTATGAAACAAGCGTTACAACTAAAAATGGGTCAGCATCTGACCATGACTCCCCAACTGCAGCAGGCGATACGTTTACTGCAGCTATCTACGCTTGATCTGCAACAGGAGATACAGGAAGCGCTTGAGTCCAACCCCATGTTGGAAGTCAGTGAAGATGAGAACGCCGCTGACAGCAGCTCTGAGCAAGATGCAGCGGATTCTGAGATCAGCAACCATGAGTCGGTATCCGCTACAGCAAAAACGACCGAGTCAGAAGAGATCCAGGCCGCTGACAGCGACTGGAACGACGATATTCCCAATGAACTTTCAACTGACAGCAACTGGGAAGATACCTACCAGACTGCATCCGGTTCCTCCTCTTCATCTTCTCATGACTTCTCTGATATGGAGATGGAATCGAATGATACCGCCGATGAAACCCTGCAGGACCACCTCAACTGGCAACTGAACCTGACACCAATGAGTCCCCTGGATCAACTGATTGCCACCAACATTATCGATGGCATCAATGTCGACGGTTATCTGACCATAGAACTGGACTCAATTCTTGAACACTTCAACAATCAGGATGATGAGCAGCTCAGCAGCATCGAACTGGATGAGATCGAAGCCGTATTGCGCCGGATTCAACAGTTTGATCCTCCCGGTGTTGCCGCCCGTGATCTGAGTGAATGCCTGGCTATTCAGTTACAGCAGCTCCCGGAAGAGACAGAGTATCGGGCGGAAGCCCTGAAGGTTGTTACGCAATATATCCACCTGCTGGGAAGTCATGATTACAAGCAACTAATGCGCAAAGCCCGGATTCGTGAGCCGCAACTATTGCAGGCCATCAATCTGATCCGGACACTGAATCCCAAACCGGGTTCGATGATTACCAGCTCGCAATCGGAATATGTTATTCCCGATGTTCTGGTATACAAGGAAAAAGGAGTCTGGCAGGTCAGCCTTAACCCGGAAGTGGCCCCCAAGCTGCGCATCAATGATGGCTACGCCGACCTGATCAGACGCGCCGACAACAGCCCGGACAACACCTACCTGAAAAATCACCTGCAGGAAGCACGCTGGTTTATCAAGAGCCTGCTGAGCCGCAATGATACCCTGATGAAAGTTGCCCGGGAGATTGTCATTCGCCAGGAAGGCTTTCTGGAGCACGGTGAAGAATCAATGCGGCCGATGGTGCTGCACGATATTGCAGAGGCCGTTGAGATGCATGAATCAACGATCTCACGGGTCACCACACAAAAATATATGCACACCCCCAGAGGCATTTTTGAGCTGAAGTATTTTTTCTCCAGCCATGTAACAACAGTGAGTGGGGGAACCTGTTCATCCACCGCAATCAGGGCACTGATCAAAAAACTTGTGAGTGCCGAAAACCCTGTTAAACCCTTAAGTGATAACAAAATTGCTCAGCTCCTCGAGGATCAGGGCATCAATGTTGCAAGAAGAACCATTGCAAAATACCGCGAATCGCTTAGCATTCCACCTTCTAATGAACGCAAGCGTCTGGTTTAATGATTTTATATTCACGGGAACCGGGCATCGCCCCGACACAAAAACACTAGGAGATTACCATGCAGATCAATATTACGGGTCACCACGTTGAACTGACTGATTCCCTGAACGACTATGTTCAGAGTAAATTTGAGAAGCTTGAGCGTCACTTCGACAACATCACCAATGCACAGGTAACTTTAAGCGTAGAGAAAACCCGCCAGAAAGCGGAAGGCGATGTCCATGTAGCCGGAGGACAGCTGTTCGCGTCCGATGAGCAGGGAGATATGTACGCCGCGATTGATGGCCTGATTGATAAGCTTGACCGTCAGATCATCAAACATAAAGAAAAGATGAAAACTCACAAGTAACTATCAGACGATGCTAATTTCAGAATTATTAGCGCCCTCCGGAGCACTTCATGCTCTGGAGGGAGGAAGCAAAAAACGAATCCTCGAAATTGCCAGCCAGCACATCGCTGAACAGCATCCGGGACTTGAAGCTGAAACCATATTCGCGGGTCTGTTAGGCCGGGAGAGACTGGGCAGCACAGGTATCGGTGATGGTGTGGCGATTCCTCACTGCCGCCTGGATGAGTGCCAACAGGCTACCGCTTTGTTGATTCAACTCATCGAACCGATCGACTTTGATGCGGTTGATGGCAAGCCGGTCGACCTGCTGTTTGTTCTGCTGGTGCCCTCTGAGGCGTGTGATCAACACCTGCAGACTCTGGCCAGCCTCGCCGAGTTATTCAGTCAGGCCAGAATCCGCGAAAAACTTCGCAAGGCCACATCAGCAGAAGCGCTTTATACCGTAATGACTGAGTCAAGTCAGGAATAGATCAGATGAAGCTGATTATCATCAGTGGACGCTCAGGCTCAGGTAAGTCGACGGCGCTGCAGGCACTGGAAGATGTTGGCTTTTACTGTATTGATAACCTACCGGCAACGCTTCTGCCAGATCTGGTGAATCAGATTCTGCGTGATCCGGATCATCCGCATAAATTTGCTGTCAGCATCGACGCCCGCAATCAGCACAGTAATCTGAAACAATTTCCTGAAATTTTCAAACGCCTGCGTGAAACCGGGGAGCTTGACTGTGAGATCCTCTATCTCGACAGTTCAGAAACAACCCTGCTGCAACGCTACAGCGCCACCCGCAGGAAACACCCGCTGTCTGATGACTCTCAAGGCCTGCAGCAGGCAATCAGCTTTGAAAAACGCTTACTCGAACCGGTCTCCGATCTGGCCGCCATCCGCATCGATACTACCCGCCTTTCGCTCTATGAACTGAGAGACAGCATCAAGCTGAGAGTTGCCCGGCGACAGGAGCAGGAGCTCTCGCTTCAGTTCGAATCTTTCGGCTATAAACATGGCATACCACTGGACGTTGATTTTACCTTTGATGTTCGTTGCCTGCCAAACCCATACTGGGTGCCCGAACTGCGTGGATATACGGGTCAGGAGCAGCCGGTCATTGAGTTTCTGGAGCAGCAGCCCGAAGTCCAGGAGATGCTGGCAGATATAACCCGCTTCCTGGAAAAATGGCTGCCTCTGTTTGAAAAGAATAACCGCAGCTATATCACCGTTGGCATCGGCTGCACCGGAGGCCAGCACCGCTCAGTGTTTCTCAGTGAACGTCTTGCTGGCCATTTCCGGGCAACTATGGATAATGTCCAGATACGTCATCGCGAACTGAACTGACCAAGGATATTAACCGATGCTGGAAAAACAGATCACCATTATCAACAAGCTGGGATTGCACGCACGTGCCGCCGCTAAACTGATTAATGTGACCAGCTCATTCTCGTCAGATATTCAGCTCACCAAGGATGGCCGACAGGTCGATGGCAAAAGCATTATGTCGGTAATGATGCTTGCCGCCAGCAAAGGCACTGAACTGACTATTTCCACCTCAGGTGAGGACGAACTACAGGCAATGAATGCCATTGAACTGCTGATCAATAACCGGTTTGACGAAGAAGAATAACCGGCACACTCTATTCCTTTAAAACCAATACGCTATAATGCCTCACAAATGAGTAAGGGGCAGTAATTCCTATAATTACTGACTACCTGCAAGGCATTCTGTCTCTATCTGTCTGACCGGGGGCCGGCCATGAACGCCAGCACAAACGAGAGCGAACTGGATAAGCTGAATACAGCCCTCGAAGAGGGCGCCTTCAGACAGATACGCTATACCCTCAATAAAACCTTACGCCCCTCTGAAGTCGCCCATCTCATTGAGAAATCGCCGCCTAAAGAGCGACGTTTGCTATGGAGCCTGATCCATAAAGATATTGAAGCGGATGTACTTCAGGAGCTGGGGGATGACGTAAAGTCAGAGATCCTCAGTAAGATGAATACCTCGGAAGTTCTGGCGATATCCGAGTCGCTGGAAACCGATGATCTTGCCGACATGATGCAGCAACTGCCGGAAACGGTAATGCATGAGCTGTTGCGCTCCATGGATCACCAGAATCGTGAGCGACTGGAGAAGGTACTCTCCTATCCGGAAGATACTGCCGGCGGCCTGATGAATACGGATACCATCACCATCCGGCCGGATATAACCATTGAGGCGGCGCTGCGTTATCTTCGCCGTCACGCTGAACTACCCGATATGACTGACTCGCTGTTTGTTGTCAGTCGTAAGGATACCTATATCGGTAGCCTGCCACTGACCCGGATGCTGGTAAGCGATCCATCCAGCACCGTGCGGGAGATGATGGTCACGGATAAACCTCCCATCCCGGCAGATATGGAAGACACCCTGGTCGCAAAACTGTTTGAGCAGGAAGACCTGGTATCGGCGCCGGTGGTTGATGAAGATGGCCAGCTGCTGGGACGGATCACTATCGATGACGTGGTCGATGTAATCCGCGAAGATGCTGACCATTCACTGATGAGCATGGCGGGTCTGGACGAAGATGAGGACACCTTCGCTCCGATTATGAAAACCACCCGGCGTCGGGCAGTATGGCTGGGTATTAACCTGATCACTGCGTTTCTCGCCTCCGCGGTTATCGGCCTGTTCGAGGAAACCATCGCTAAGGTGGTCGCCCTGGCGGTACTAATGCCGATTGTTGCCAGCATGGGCGGGATCGCCGGCAGCCAGGTGTTGACCCTGATGATTCGAGGCCAGGCACTGGGACACGTAGAACGTTCCAATGCTGGCTGGCTGTTAAACCGGGAAATGGTGGTTGGCGCACTCAACGGTATACTCTGGGCTCTCGTTGTTGCGGTAATCGCCATCATCTGGTTCCAGGATCTGACCATCGGCATCATTATCGCCTGTGCTATCATTATTAATCTATTTGCCGCTGCACTGGCTGGTACAATGCTACCGATCGTTCTGAAGGCCTGGGGTATTGATCCGGCACTGGCAGGCAGCGTTTTGTTAACCACGATTACAGATGTAGTCGGATTTTTTGCATTCCTCGGTCTGGCTACTTTTTTCTATAGCTAGAGCGGCCACATAAGAGAACTATATGAGTCAAAAAGACGATTTTCTCCCCGATGACGATCATGAATCTGATGAAGAGTGGGTTTCAAAAAGCCAACGCAAACGGGAGATGGAAGAGTTGCAGGCACTGGGAGCCAAACTCCCTGAATTAAACAAAGAGCAGCTGTCCAAGGTGCCAATGAGTGATATCCTGCGCGCAGCCGTGGAAGAAGCTCAGCGCCTTCAGCCCCGCTGTGAAGCGATCAGACGCCAATTGCAGTACATTGGCCGGCTGATGCGGGCAGAAGATGCTGACGAGATTCAAACCGCTGTCGACCGCTTTGAAGCAGGAAAACAGGCGCACTTACAGGTATTCCACAAGCTGGAACGCTGGCGCGATCGTCTGATCCTGGGAGATAACACCGATCTGGAAGCCTATCTGAAAGAGGATTCCGGCGCTGACATCCAGCACCTCCGGCAACTGATCCGCAACGCGAAAAAAGAAGCCAGCCTGAATAAACCACCGGTTACCTCGAAAAAACTGTTTAAGTATCTGCGCGAAAGAGCAGACGTATAAACAAACTGGCGGTACTATAGAAAGGTAACGCAGAGCAGAGAGCGGCCCTATTTAAGGTCACGGCCCTCTCTGGCCGCTTCAGGCTTCTGGAGCAGCTCGACTTTCGGATCACTCCAGTCGCCCTCCATCGTATATGTCACCGTCGCGAACTCCTTTTTCACCTCATCTCCGATCAGCTTATCCAGCAGAAAAGCCAACCCCGCAATCTGTGGCGCGCCCAGCAAGACCGCCGCCAGTGGAATATTATCGGTCACCGGCAACGTGACTGCCATCTGCTGACTGACCGTTTCCTTCACCAGATCGATATCGCCACTCATCGCCATATCCACTGAAGGCCCACGCATAATAAAGGGAACATTCGTAGATGCCACGCCATCAGCCATCCGGTAATCCCCCTCCATCCGGTCAAAGCTGACACCTTTGGCAAACAGATCCGCAAAATCCAGCTTCAGACGCCGTCCCAGCGCATTCATATTGAAAATACCAAAAACCCGTAATATCCCTGTGCCACTGCCGGCTTCAATCAAGCGCCCGTTGCGGGCCACAAACTTCAGGCTGCCACCGGCATTTTCAAGATCATACTCCCAGGGTGCACCTGGCCACAGCAGTTGCAGATTAGCCTCGGTCTTTTCAGTTTCCAGCACTTTGGCAAACCCGGCACTCTTAAGTGCACGCCCAAGATCTTTGGTTTCAATCCTGAGCTTCATCTCACTCTGGCTCGGCACACCCGAACGCCAGACGATGTTGCCCCGGGCACTCAGATCCGGCAAGTCACCGACTATATTCTCGACATAGGTATTATTGTCCCGATTGCGGACATTAAAACGCCAGTTGCCCCAGCGTTTTTGTTTCATAATCAGGTCACGAATATCTATATCCAGATCCGGCAACACGCCGGGTTGCAATGCGCCGGCATTCATCTTCGGAGTTAACTCTGCTGGTTGTTGTGCATTTTCAGCCCGAAGGGACAGCAGAGCGTCCAGATTAATCCGCTCAAACAGTAACTGCGGCGCAACTGACTCACTATCCGGAACTAACACCTGCAGATTGAGATCAGCACCAGAAACGCTTACATGCCAACTGTCAGAGAGACGATCAAGGGAGAGGCTGGCATTCTTCATCTGCAGATCAGAGTATCTCAGTTCGGCAACATCGACTGTCCCCTGAACCGCAACCGTCTGAGCCTGCTCTCCTCCGGCACCGGACGGCGCGGAATCCGTCATCAGACCTGCGCGTTGTAACATTGCGATCAACTGATCGTAATCCAGTCGGTTTAAGCTGCCAGCAATCTCCAGCCCTTTATAAGCGGTGGGTCGGGCATCGCCCATACCCAATACCAGCCGGGCCCGGCTAAACACGCCCTCTTCGAGCTGCAACCAGGCACTCAACTGATCACCCGCTTTAATATTAACGGTTTGCAGGGACTCAAAATCGGTATGTAACAGAAAGGGCAATATCTCACCCGGCTGTTTACTGTAGGGCGGAATTAACTCAAGCGCTGTCTGCTTCAGATCTGAGCGCACCGTCAGCCCCGAGCAATCCGCCCGGATACAGATATCCAGATCGGCTTCATAGGGCTGCTCTCCCCCTGCTACCGCAAGCATATCAATACCGCTCCACTCTCTCAGTCGAGCCATAGAGACCGTTGAACGTAACTGGACAGTAACCTTTTCTGACTCCTGTTTGCCGGTCGTGGCAATCGCCGCACTTAACGGCTGGTCAAAGAATACGCCCTTCAAAGACTTTGCATAAAGCCCTGAATCATTTCGATAGCCGACTCTGCCCTTCAGCTGAGTGACACTCAGATTACGGTTCTCCGACATCAGCGTCAGATCAGAAAAAGTACTGCTGACATCGATATTCGGCTCTCCGCCGTTCAGGGGGATCATAAGCTGTAAACGGGTATCCGCCAGGCCACTCAGCTGCCAGTTATGCAACTCTTGATTGCCTGCCCCCATCACCGGACTGTCCAGCAGGGTTTTGCCAATATCGGCGCTATCACCGGTAACCGCGGCGATCAAATGCAGGTTATGGGAACCTGGCGGCAGATAAACCCAGCCATGCTGTATTTTACTGTCGAGGATCTGTCCGTCACTGACACTGATCGCCAGCCCTTTATCCCGCAGCAGTAAAGATGCATCGGCTGCGCGAACTGCCGGCCAACCGGGTTGATAGTCAACCTCCGCACCAGCTATATCCATATACATCTGCACCGTCGGCGGCTGACGCGATGGAATCCCGCGGGTGCCGGTATGCAGCACAAAACCACCCTGATTCAGGTGCCCCTTGTTAATGGACTGCACCACCCATTGTTTAATTCCCGGGTCGATCTCGCGGTCAGGTATCAGTTCGGGTGCCAGACTACCATCTGAATTGCTTACCCCGATCAACAACGTCAGCTCACTCTGAATATCAGGATCCAGTGGCAGATAGAGGCTCCACCGGCCACTGGCATTGAGTCCCGGCTTATGCAGCGTGACATGCTCGCTGCTCAGATGCAGAATATTACTCACCAGACTAAAATGGGTGGTGCCACGCGCGGCACTGAACTCCCAGCCCCGGTCAAACACCTCAGGAAAATGCAGACCCAGACGATCACTCTCCAGATCGATTCGTCCCTGCAGCCCGCCCTGACCATACTCCAGTTGCAATAAACCGGTGACACCGGACATAGCCGGAGCACCGTAAGCCGCATTGAAAGCGACATCCTGAAGATCCCCCTGCAGTGTCAACTGAGTCCAGTCCTGAGCGCTCTCAGCCTCCGAGCCCTGTACCTGAGAGCCCTGTATCCGAGAGTCCTCTACTTGAGAACCATCTGTCTGAGAATGTTCTACCTGTATAGCCCCCGCCTGAGTAACTGCTACTTCTGCTGCCGGGGCTGGGATTTCAGCGTCTGAGTGTTCAGAGCCATCGGATTTTATTTCAACGGGTTCAGCGCCTGGCACGGGCAGCGTTTGATAATCGGGCCACCGAACCGCAAGGTTACGAATCATCCCGGTGGGCGCAACCCGATCCAACACGCCTTTAACGCTCTCCGGTACGAACGGCTGCAGCCCGATAAACTGAGCAGCGGCAGTAACATCGAACTCCGATAGCGCCAGCGAACGGATCTGCCCTTGCTGACGGTTAATCACCAGCTGAGGCAGCGCCAGTGGCTGATCATTAATCAGGGCGGAAAAGTCATTAATCTGTAGCTGGAAGTGGCGTCGCTGCGGTTGCAGAAGCGCAAAGTGAGTGGTCAGATCTTTTACTGACAGTTCTTTCAGCGCCTCCTGCCCGGTGGTCAGTTGCAAGCGCCCCGTATCGAGATCACCAAATACACGGCTTAGACGGCCTCCAGACCAGTTCCCCCAGATCTCAGCAGCCAGCTCCAGCTGTTCAAGGGAAGTGGGAAGCGGAAACAGTTCCCGGGCAGCATCCAGCAACGGGGTATCGATGCCCGCAAGCTTCAGATAGAAATCGAAATTAGTGGTTTGGGGATCAAACGTATGACTGTCCGATTCAATTCTCAGGGTGGCAGCTGCCTGACGCTGTTCAAAAGTAACCTGAAGCTCTCCGGCGAAATGGTGCTGACGGCTACTGTTCTCCAGATTAAAACGTTCACTCTGCAGCAGCAACTGCTTGCCCGACGGCAGAGTCAGATCAACCTGCGTATCGTAGAAAAAGATATGCGGTTGCAGCCAGAGAGCCGCCAGAGGATCTGAGGCTGACTTCGGCGAAGCGTCCTTATTTTCAGACGTAGATTTTACCGGATGAGGCCAGCGGACCAGTTTAGCCTGGGTGTGCAGGGACCAGATTTCGACCTTACTCATCACCGGCTGCCACTTAAGCAGACTGCTCACCGGATTTAGTCCCAGCACCAACTGGCCCAGTTCAATCCGGCCGATATTATGTGAACGGTGATCGGCAATCACCACATTCTGCAGTAATAAGCGGGGAAACCGCCCCTCCCAACTGGCATTAATATCGCCAATGGTCACTTCAGTATGCAGACGACCACTCAGGTACTGTTCAATATCTGAGCGGTAATCCCAGACAGCTGGCAAAAGCTGTCTCACGATAACGGTAAGCAAGGCGATGGCCAGTATGGCGATAACCAGAACCCAGCCCAACCAGCGGTTTAGCGCCCTTAATACCCGCCCGACAAATGACACAACTATTTCAGCACCACATCATACTGTTCCGGGCCATACATAGGTTCGACCTGAAAACGGATTGTTTTAGCAATAAAGGCCTCCAGCTCAGCGACATGGTCGGAAAGCTCATCCAGCAACATCGACACCACCCGGTCAGACGCCAGCACCAGATAGGAGTCGGTATCATAGGCACGGTGCTGTCGCAGTATCTCCCTGAATATCTCATAACAGACGGTTTCCGGGGTTTTCACCGACCCCCGCCCCTGACAATGCTCACAGGGTTCACAGAGTATATGCTCAAGACTTTCCCGGGTACGCTTACGGGTCATCTCCACCAGGCCCAGCTCGGAAACTCCGGTGACCTTGCATTTCACATGATCCTTTTCAAGCACCCGCTCAAGGGTACGCAACACCTGACGCTGATGGTCTTCATCCAGCATATCGATAAAATCAATAATGATAATCCCACCCAGGTTTCGCAGTCGCAACTGACGACCGATCGCGGTGGCCGCTTCCAGGTTGGTTTTAAAGATGGTCTCTTCCAGATTCCGGTGTCCGACGTAAGCCCCGGTGTTAATATCCACCGTGGTCATCGCTTCAGTCTGATCAAAAATCAGATAACCGCCGGACTTTAGCTCGACCTTGCGTCCCAACGCCTTCTGAATCTCTTCCTCAATATTATAGAGGTCAAAAATTGGCCGTTCTCCAGGATAGTACTCAAGGATACCGCTGATCTCAGGCACCAGCGCCTCAGCAAACTGTTGCGAGCGCTGGAATGTCTCTTTTGAATCCACCCGTATACGCTCGATCCCCGCATGCGCCATATCCCTTAAAGCACGCATATTCAAAGGCAGATCTTCATAGATACAGGACGGAGCACTATACTCTTCAACTTTACGGGAGATCGACTCCCATAACCGACAGAGAAACAGGATATCCTGCTTCAACTCTTCTTCTGATACTCCTTCCGATACAGTTCGCAGGATAAAGCCGCCCACTTTAGTGTTCTGATCGCCCATTCCGGCCACCACCTCTTCGACCGCTGTCCGCAATCGCTCCCGCTCGTCACTGTCCTCAATACGCTGGGAGATACCGATATGTTCATTACCCGGCATATAGACCAGGTATCGTGAGGGGATAGAGAGGTTTGTCGTCAGGCGTGCGCCTTTAGTACCGAGAGGATCCTTGGTAACCTGAACGGTCAGTGACTGACCCTCACGTAACAAGCGATTGATGGTGAGGCTGCTTTTGCCATTGGCTCCAGTGCTTTCATCCTCCGGATGCTGCAACTCATCCACATGAATAAACGCTGCTCGCTCCAGACCGATGTCAACAAATGCCGCCTGCATACCCGGCAGTACGCGTACCACCTTACCTTTATAAATGTTACCGACAATACCCCGGCGCTCGGCCCTTTCAACATAGATCTCCTGCGGCATACCATTTTCTATAACAGCAACACGGGTCTCAATGGGGGTAAAGTTAATCAGAATCTCTTCGCTCATAATCCATCCCTAGGAGACCCGTCACCAGGTCCCGTCAGTCTTCTTGGATACTACACCTGAAACCGGCAAGCACCGTAATCTTTGTGAATACTCTTTAAAAAAACAAATCAGACATCAGCGCAGGACGAGCCCTCCCCTGCATCAAAAATACCTGTAGGCGATGTTAATTACTTCAGCACCCACTCACTGCGAAATCAACACCCAACCTGCCATACAGGTATACCAAATCTATCCAACAGCGCAGCGGTCTCTGCCAGCGGGAGTCCAACGACAGCAGAGTAACTGCCATTAATACTAGCAACAAAAACCGCGCCTAAACCCTGAATACCGTAGGCCCCGGCCTTGTCACAGGGTTCGCCGGTGTCCCAGTAGCATTCGCACTCAGCCTGACTCAATGTTCGGAACTGTACTTCTGTAGTGACTACCTGAGTGAGGATTCGTTCCCGGTTTGTGACTGCTACCGCAGTCATCACCCGATGTTTCGAGCCGGAAAGCTGCTGCAGCATTGCCAGCGCCTCATCCCGGTTTGCAGGCTTACCCAGAATTTGCTCATTACTGACCACGACGGTGTCCGCCCCCAGTACCACGACGCCCTCTGCTGCGACAGTCAGCCCAGCACAGGCCTTCTCTCTGGCGAGCCGCTCAACAAACGCCTGAGGAGATTCCCCTGGCTGCACAACTTCAGGAATATCAACCGGCCTGACACTGCAAGTCACTCCGATCTGCTGCAACAACTCTAAACGCCGGGGAGAAGCAGAAGCGAGTACCAGTTCAGGAACATCTTGTCTGAGATCAGCAATTTCAGAATCAAAACAGTCAGAATTAGTCATCACAGAAACCGCCACTTAAACATCAGGACACCCTGAAAGTCCGGCGCAGCCCTCTCAGGATAATAAACAACCAGGGCCACAGAGCAGCACTCATCAACGCTGGCAGCAGAAAGATCAGGCTGTCACTGCGGGTTCCCATCAGACTGTGTATCCAGTTAAAGATCAGCTGATTGATTCCCACCAGCACCATCACCATGACGGCCTGCTGCACCAGCGGAAACATCCGCAGCCGTTTGTAGAGCAGCAATGTCAGATAGGCAATGATCAGCAGTGACAGCATATTCAGCCCCATCGGACTGCCTTTAATCAGATCAAGTCCCAGGCCCACCAGCGCAGCGGTCCCCAGACCGATCCGTTCCGGCAGCGCCATCACCCAGTAGATCAGAATCATAGCCACCCACTCAGGCCTGAACCACTCAGCAAACTGTGGCAGAGGCATCTGGCTGAGCATATATCCCAGCAGGAAAGTGGCCAGGATGATCGACCCTCCGCCCCGCTGGCTATTCACCCTCAGCCTCCGGAACATTTATACTGGTCTGCTGAGGCTTTATTTTCTCACTGTGAGTCTGCTCTATCTCAGGCGGCAGCTCCGGTGCCTGAGGCATATCCACCAGCAATATATGCCGGCTTTTATTCAGCATTGCGGCAGGCTCTGCTTTTACCAGAGCAAACGGTGCACCAGGATCCCGCTGCACACTGACTACCTTAGCCACCGGGTAGCCCTGCGGGAAACGCCCCCCCAATCCGGAGGAAACCAGCAGATCTCCTGCACGAATATCCGCAGTATCCGGCACATGCACCAGCTCCAGTTGATTCACTGAACCGTTACCCAGCGCAATAGAACGAAAACCGTTGCGATTTACCTCAACAGGAATTGCATGACGCGAATCGGTGATCAGCATCGCCCTGCTGGTATAGTGGGTTACTTCGACGACCTGCCCCATAATGCCGCCGGAGTCGAGCACCGCCTGGCCCACATAGGCATGATCTTCTGAGCCCCGGTTAAGAATAATCTGATGTTGGAACGGATCAGGGTTCACTCCGATCAGTTTGGTCAGGAAAACATCCTGCTCGAGTCGCTGACGACCGTTCAACAGTTCACGCAGCCGGACATTCTCAGCGGTCAGCGCCGATACCTGCTGAACCCGCTGTTTCAACAGCAGTGCTTCCTGACGCAGACGGCGGTTCTCATCGCTCAGCTGACTGCGGGTCACCAGAACATCACTGAGTTCATCCGCCACCTGCGCGGGGGCATCAACAACCCATTGCAGCGGCGTGATCAACAACGAAAGATAGGAACGTGTCTGATGCATACTGGCCCACTTCAGGTCCAGAAAGATAAGCACCAGTGACAGCACTAACAGAATGACAAAACGGGCCCGTAAGGACCCGCTAATGAATATACTAGCGATGGAACACCTCCAGCTGGAACTGTTCCTTCAGATTGGGTAAATCAACCATTCAGATCATTCAGACTTATTCAAAGGTGAGCAACTCAAATGCATGCTTATCCAACAGTTCCAGAGCACGACCACCGCCGCGGGCAACACAGGTAAGAGGATCATCAGCAACGATCACCGGCAATCCGGTTTCTTCGCTGATCAGCTTGTCCAGGTTGCGCAGCAACGCACCACCACCGGTCAGTACGATACCCCGTTCTGCAATATCAGATGCCAGTTCAGGTGGACACTGCTCCAGCGCACTTTTGACAGATTGGACTATCGCCGACAGCGGTTCCTGTAGCGCTTCCATTATCTCATTACTGTTGAGCGTAAAGCTGCGGGGTATCCCTTCAGCCAGGTTACGGCCACGGACATCGATTTCAAGGGTTTCAGAGGTTGGGTAGGCCGTACCGATCTCCTGCTTAATCCGCTCGGCAGTGGCATCGCCAATCAGGCTGCCGTAATTGCGGCGAACATAGGTAACAATACCCTCATCAAAACGGTCACCGCCGACCCGGACAGACTCGGCATAAACAATACCGTTAAGCGAGATGATCGCGATCTCAGTCGTACCGCCACCGATATCCACCACCATCGAACCATTCGCCTCATCAACAGGCAGTCCGGCACCAATAGCGGCCGCCATCGGCTCTTCAATCAGATACACTTCACGGGCGCCTGCGCCCATCGCTGACTCTTTTATTGCCCGGCGTTCAACCTGTGTAGACTGACAGGGAACGCACACCAACACCCGGGGGCTGGGATTAAGAAAACTATTGCCATGCACTTTCGTAATAAAATGCTGCAACATCTTCTCAGTCACATGAAAATCTGCGATAACACCATCTTTCATTGGCCGGATTGCGGTAATATTACCTGGCGTACGGCCTAACATCCGCTTTGCATCGGTACCGACTGCAGCTACGGTTTTCTGCGCCCCGTTGCTGCTTTGACGAATAGCAACAACCGAGGGCTCGTTCAGTACAATGTCTTTATCGCGAACATAAATAAGGGTATTGGCAGTGCCCAGATCTATAGAAAGGTCACTGGAAAAAAGCCCTCGAATCTTCTTAAACATCGGTTGTCCGCCTTAGATTGTGCGACTGCACATTCACTTGATCAAAAAAACAGGCCCACTGTAGCAATGGCGGGGATTTTGGGCAAGCTGCAAATGTGTTAACGTAGCGCTTTATTTTAGTTTTCAGACCAAATTACATAGTAATGAGAATCCAGCAATGTCGTTAGACCGCACAGACGTCGAAAAGATCGCTCATCTGGCAAGATTAAATATCGCCGGGCAAGATATTCAGGAATACGCTGAAAACCTCAGTAATATTCTTGACCTGGTCGACCAGATGCAGGCAGTCGATACTCATGATATCGCCCCAATGGCCCATCCGATGGACGCCATTCAGCGCTTACGTATCGATGAGGTGACCGAAGGGAATCAGCGTGACCACCTTCAGACAGTGGCTCCGGCCGTTGAAGCAGGCCTGTTCCAGGTCCCTAAAGTGATCGAGTAATCTCGGACCAGACACCCGTTTTAAGGATTTACAAACGTTATGTTAGACAAAACACTCGCCGAACTGGCACAGGGGTTGGCAACTGGTGAATTCAGCAGTGTTGAGCTGACCCGCAACTACCTGGACCGGATCAGGGCAGAAGATGGCTCGCTGAACAGCTTTATCACCGTCACTGAAGAGCAGGCACTGGCCCAGGCCAAAACCGCTGATCAGCGCCGCGCTGCCGGGGATGCAGGCCCCTTCACCGGCCTGCCGATCGCCCACAAAGATATTTTCTGCACCGAAGGCGTACGCACCAGTTGCGGCTCACGGATGCTGGATAATTTCATTTCGCCCTACAACGCCACCGTGATTGAAAACTTCAATCATGCCGGCGCGGTAAGTCTGGGCAAGACCAATATGGATGAGTTCGCCATGGGCTCTTCCAATGAGTCCAGTTTCTATGGCGCGGCTCGCAACCCCTGGAACACCGAGTGTGTACCGGGTGGATCATCCGGTGGCTCAGCTGCGGCCATCGCTGGCGGACTGGCTCCGGCAGCGACCGGCACCGATACCGGCGGTTCAATCCGTCAGCCCGCTGCGCTGTGTGGCATTACCGGACTTAAACCCACTTATGGCAGGGTATCCCGGTATGGCATGATCGCTTATGCCTCATCTCTGGATCAGGGCGGCCCTATGGCCCGCACCGCCGAAGATAATGCGATGATGCTGAATGTTATGGCCGGGTTCGATCCAAAAGACTCAACCAGTATCGATAAAGCGGTGCCCGACTATACGCTGACCCTGAATGACTCCCTCAAGGGGCTGAAAATAGGCCTGCCGAAAGAGTTTTTCTCCGGCGAGATAGATCCACAGATCACCGCTCAGGTACAAAATGCGATCCGCGAGTTTGAAGCGCTGGGCGCAACGGTAAAAGAGGTCAGTCTGCCAAATACCCATCTGGCAATTCCGGCTTACTATATTATTGCTCCGGCAGAAGCCTCCTCCAACCTGTCCCGGTTTGATGGCGTACGCTACGGTTACCGCTGTGAAGACCCGGTCGATCTGGAAGATATGTATAAGCGCAGCCGCGGGGAAGGATTTGGTGAAGAGGTTAAGCGACGCATTATGGTCGGCACCTATGCCCTGTCTGAAGGGTTCTATGACGCCTACTATAAAAAAGCGCTACAGATCCGCCGCCTGATCCAGCAGGATTTCGTCAACGCGCTGTCCGAGGTCGATATCATTATGGGGCCGACGACACCGCATCCGGCATTTAAACTGGGTGAAAAGAGCTCAGATCCGGTCGCGATGTATATGGAGGATATTTTCACGATCTCCCTGAACCTGGCCGGTATGCCGGGAATGTCTGTCCCCTGTGGATTTGCCAACGGCCTGCCTGTTGGCCTGCAACTGATCGGTAATTACTTTGCCGAAGAAAGGCTGCTCAATGCAGCGCATCAGTTCCAGCAGGCAACCGACTGGCATCGTCAGAGACCCGTTCGCTGAATGTAAAAAGAAGCCTGGTCGCCAAGCAGCGGCTAAGCACGGGAAACAGAATTTAACGCAGCGGTTATTCAGGCGAGTGCCGAAGAGCAACTGCAAGAAGAGGTTTACAGAATGGAATGGGAAGCAGTCATCGGGCTTGAGATTCACGCCCAACTGGCGACTAAGTCCAAAATATTTTCCGGGGCCAGCACCGCTTTTGGTGCAGAGCCAAACACTCAGGCCTGTGCGGTCGATCTGGCCCTGCCGGGTACCCTGCCAGTATTTAACGCTGAAGCATTGCGAATGGCGGTATTGTTTGGCCTGGCGATTGATGCTGAGATCGGCTACACCTCGGTATTTGACCGCAAAAACTACTTCTATCCGGATCTGCCCAAAGGGTATCAGACCAGTCAGCTGTTTCACCCGATTGTTGGCACCGGGCATGTAGATATTGAGCTGGAAGATGGTACCACCAAGCGCGTCGGGGTCACCCGGGCACATCTGGAAGAGGATGCCGGTAAGTCCCTGCATGAAGAGTTCCCCAACATGACCGGTATCGACCTTAACCGGGCCGGCACCCCCCTGCTGGAAATCGTCTCTGAACCGGACATGCGCAGTGCAGAGGAAGCGGTGGCCTACGTTAAGAAGATCCACTCAATCGTAACCAACCTGAGGATCTGTGACGGCAACATGTCCGAGGGGTCTTTCCGCTGCGACTGTAACGTCTCGGTGCGTTACAAGGGTGAGGAAAAACTCGGCAACCGGACTGAAACCAAGAACATCAACTCATTCCGCTTTATTGAAAAAGCGATCAAGGGCGAAATCATCCGTCAGATCGATATTCTGGAAGATGGCGGCAGCATCACTCAGGAAACCCGCCTGTACGATGCCAATAAAGATGAAACCCGCTCAATGCGCAGTAAGGAAGAAGCCAACGATTATCGTTACTTCCCCTGCCCTGACCTGCTGCCTATCGTGATCGATGACGACTATATTGATCAGCTGCGCAGCACCCTGCCCGAACTGCCGGATGCCCGTAAAGCACGCTTTATCGAGCAGTATCAGCTGAGCGAATACGATGCGATGGTGCTGTCAGCCTATCGTGATCTGAGCAGTTATTTTGAAACCGCTGCAACGACCGCAGGCGATGCCAAACTGGCCGCAAACTGGGTTATGGGCGAGCTGTCAAAGCATCTGAATCAGAACGATACCGACATCACCCACTCCCCGGTCTCTGCTGAGATGCTGGGCGGCCTGCTGCTGCGTATCAAAGACAACACCATCACTGGCAAAATAGCCAAGCAGGTGTTTGAAGCGATGTGGGCCGGTGAAGGCAGCGCTGATGAAGTGATTGAAGCCAAAGGTCTGAAGCAGGTGACTGACAGCAGTGCCATTGAGTCGATGGTGGATGATGTGATCGCGGCGAACCAGCCTCAGGTTGATCAGTATGTCAGCGCCGAACCCGATAAGCGTGGCAAGATGATCGGTTTCTTTATGGGCAAGGTGATGCAGGCCTCACAAGGCAAGGCTAACCCGGGCCAGGTTCAGGGACTGCTGAAACAAAAGCTGGATGCCTTAGCTAACAGCTGAGCATCGACAGCATTATTTAAAGCCGGTCAGCACTAACAGTGCTGACCGGCTTTTTAATGGAAACGGTATTGTAAAAAAATACCCCGGCATCTCTGCCGGGGTAAAACCAGTGAACGTTAAACACAGAGGAGAAGCGCAAGCCCTTCCCTTAAACCAAACACTTTAGAGCAGGTCGAAGCTCTTGCTGATAGTAAAGGTCAGCTTGTCGGTATCACTGACCCAGGCATTGGCAGAGTTGTCATCATCCGGGAAAATTGCCGCAACGGACATATCCAGACCTTCGTAGGTCATTCCATAGCCCGCTTCGAAATAGGAACCATCGACATCATCGCCGTACACTCCATAAGTCAGGTAAGCACCTTCATATTCACCGGTGATACTGGCAAAGGTGTAATCCACATCGGGTGCTCCCGGCTCATCGAGGGTACCAATATTGTATGAAACTGAGACCGGTCCATAACCCGCACTCAGGTTATATTCAACGTAATCGCCCTCATACTTATCATACAAATAGGCGATAACGCCTACGCCATAGCTAAAGTCCTCATAGGCACCGCTATAACCGGCGTACAGATCATACTCCAGATCACTTGGCAGAGACGCCAGCCAGGTGCCAGCATAGAAGCCCATATCACTTTCATAATCCAGCCCGGCCATCATGCTGGCGTTTCCCCCATCACCGGACTGATCCAAACCTCGGAACCAATAATCACTCATTGCCCCCACATTTGCTGATACTCCGGCAAAACTGCTGACAGAAGCGGATAACAGAGCTGAAGCGATAAGCGTCTTAGTAAGCTTTTTCATTGATATTCCCCTTACAGATAGTCTTTTTTGCATAGCAAAAGAGTTATTAACTGACAAAAAGAATAGCAAGCAGCACGCCAATAACGTGCTAAATTACTATTTATCATAGACTTAACAGAAACACATCCGTTTCAATTGCAAGACATGAGAACCATAAAAGCGCACACAATGCTGCATCGCACCAAATATTCACATTGACGTCATTAAGCTGTAATTTTCACAAATAACTCAATAAAAGTGATCCCAAAAGACAAAAATCCGTCTAACATCTATCTATAGGTGGAGATCAATAGTTCAGGAAAAACAGGAGCAGTAGCATGCCAACAGCAACATTTGCAGCAGGATGCTTTTGGGGAGTTGAATCGCGCTTTGCCAGCACCCCCGGGGTGATTTCAACCGCCGTAGGCTATATGGGCGGACATACCGAAAACCCTACCTACAAGGACGTCTGTAATAAAACAACCGGCCACGCCGAAGTAGTGCAGCTGGAGTTTGACGACCAGGAAATAAGCTATGACACTCTGTTAGATATTTTCTGGCAGATGCACGACCCTACGACCCTCAATCGTCAGGGGCCGGATATCGGAGACCAGTACCGCTCAGCTATTTTCTACCATGATGACCATCAACGAATTATGGCGGAACAAAGCAAAGTAGTACTGGATAAAAGCGGCATTTTCGGCAACCCGATTGTTACCGAAATCACGCCGGCGGCCCAGTTCTGGAAAGCGGAAGAGTACCACCAGCAATACCATGCGAAAAACGGGCGTGGCGGTTGCTCTATCTGACATAAAACCGGGAACATCCCGGTTTTTTTATTGCTCTCAGATTATTAAGGCTAATCGGGTGCCCTGATCAATAGCACGCTTGGCATCCAGTTCAGTGGCCAGATCGGCTCCACCGATCAGATGATACGGTTTATCCAGCCCCTCGGTCAGCTCCTGCAGCGACTCCTGCCCGGCACAGAGAACAACATTATCTACCTCCAGAAGACACTCTTCCCCCTTTACCCGAAGCGACAATCCTGCATCATCAATACGCAGGTATTCACAACTGGACAACATCTCCACCTGACGTTTTTGCAGACCCAGGCGGTGTGCCCAACCGGTGGTTTTCCCCAGTCCATTACCCACTTTAGAGGGCTTGCGCTGCAGCAACCAGATCTTTCTGGCTGCGGGTTCCGGCATAGCTTCAACCCCCTCAACGCCACCCCGCGCCTGCAGACTCATATCCACCCCCCATTCGCGCATAAAGGCGGGAATATTCTGACTGGTTGATGGCCCCTGATGGGTCAGATATTCACTGATATCAAAACCGATCCCCCCGGCACCGATCACGGCCACACGTGCACCAACCCTGGCCCCTCTGATGACATCCAGATAGCTCAACACCTTGGGATGATTCCGGCCTTCAATATCGGGAATCCGGGGGATAATACCGGTGGCGATGATAACCTCATCAAAGTCACTCTGTTGCAGCTCATCCACTGTCACCCGGTGTTCCAGCCGGAGTGTTACGCCATCCAGTTCTATTCGGCGGCCGAAATAACGCAGAGTCTCATTAAACTCCTCCTTACCCGGGATCTGCCTGGCAATATTAAACTGTCCGCCGATCAGCGCCGCCGCATCAAACAGGGTCACTTCATGGCCCCGTTGCGCGGCGGTTGTGGCAAAGGCAAGGCCCGCAGGTCCGGCGCCGATAACCGCCAGTTTCTTGACCTTATCCGTTGCGCTTATGTTTAGTTCAGTTTCATGACACGCCCGCGGGTTCACCAGACAACTGGTCAGCTTGCCGGCAAAAATATGGTCAAGGCAGGCCTGGTTACAACCGATACAGGTATTGATTTCGTCGCTGCGCCCCTCCGCGGCCTTGCGAACAAATTCAGGGTCTGCCAGAAAGGGCCGGGCCATCGATACCATGTCCGCATCACCCCGGGCGAGCACCTGTTCAGCCACCTCCGGCGTATTGATCCGGTTCGAGGTGATCACCGGCACTGAAAGCGCCTGACGCACTTTAGCGGTCACCCAGGTAAACGCAGCTCGGGGCACTTTTGTGGCGATGGTAGGAATCCGTGCTTCATGCCAGCCGATACCGGTGTTGATCAGGGTCGCTCCCGCCTGCTCGATCGCTTTTCCTAAGGTGACAATCTCTTCATAACTGCTGCCTCCTTCCACCAGATCCAGCATTGACAGACGGTAGATAATGATAAAATCACTCCCCACCTGCTGCCGGATCCGCCGAACCACTTCAACGGCAAACCGGATCCGGTTGCCGTACTCACCGCCCCAGTCATCGTCTCGTTGATTCGTACGCGTCACAATAAACTCATTGATAAAGTAACCTTCCGATCCCATTACCTCAACACCGTCGTAACCGGCTTCTCTGGCAAGCCCTGCACAGCGGACGAAATCATCGATCTGCCGCTCGATCTCTGTCGGAGTCAACTCATGTGGTGTGAAAGGATTAATCGGGGCCTGCAACGCTGAAGGGGCAATCAGATTCGGGTTATACGCATAGCGTCCGGTATGCAGAATCTGCATACAGATCTTGCCATCTTCGGCATGTACCGCATCGGTAACAATCCGATGGTTAGCAACATCCTGCTGCGTACACATCAGTGCCGCATGCGCATGCACGGCGCCCTCTGGATTCGGCCCGATACCACCGGTAACAATCAGCCCAACACCACCCTGCACCCGTTCGGAATAGAAAACCGCCATCCGCTCAAAACCGTTCGGCACCTCCTCCAGCCCCGTATGCATGGATCCCATCAACACCCGGTTCTTTAGTGTGGTAAACCCAAGATCCAGAGGGGCAAGCAGATGGGGATAACCGGTTGAAGAGCCACTCATTTCAAATTCCTCACTATTGTTATTCTGTTTCCTGGCCTGTTGCCTGCCATCTCACCGGAGTGACAAGAAAAACCAAACTAGACAGCGTCAAGATAAGGCTATATTTTGACACTGTCAAGATTGATTGATAGATTGTCCTGATGAAACAGACCGCTCCCCTTCACAATTATCATCACGGTGACCTCCATCAGTCACTGTTGCTTTCGGCCACAGAGATGATCGCAGAGGGAGGCAGCGAAAGCCTCTCAATGCGCAAGCTGGCTGACAAGGTAGGCGTATCCAGAACCGCCCCTTACCACCACTTTAAAGATAAGAATACCCTGTTGTGTGCCATTGCCGAGCAGGGGTTTCAACGGGTCGAAACACTTCTGCAGGAGCTACAAAGCAAAGAATCATCGGAGCCACTGGCGAAAATTTTCACTCAGTATGTGCATACCTATATCGAGCTTGCCTACAAATACCGGGAACAATACGACCTGATGTTTGGCCGGGATATATGGCGCAATGGAACCCCGACGGAATCACTGCTGAAGCGATCAAAAGAACACTTTAAAAGCTGGCTCAGCTGGATCGAACACCTGTGTGAACAGAACGTTATTCGCTCAGGTGACTCAGTGCTACGAACAGCACAGGTCTACTGGGCTACGCTTCATGGTCTCTGCCGCCTGCTGAATGACGGCATCTACACAGAGCAGAGTCAGTTGGACGAGATGGTAAATACTGCAGTAAATATGATGCTAAACCACCCGAAAGCAGATTAATCCAACAGGGTGAATCATCACGGCTTAAAAAACAGGCCGCCGTGCAGATAAAAAATACGTTAATAGTGCAGCAAAAAATATTGATTGATAGTTCAGAGAATCCTGGAAAGGATTTTCACGAAGGGCTGTAGAAAAGCGAAACGCAAAAGATATCAGACACATCGGGGTGAGATAGCAGCCCGGCAGAGTGATTGATCCACCGGGCTGTAGACGACCTGACTGATTTAATAACCGGCCACTGCATCCGGACTACGCACCCAGATCTCAACCCGGCGGTTACGCTGACGACCGGCACTGGTTATATTCGATGCGATGGGTACTGCCTCCCCCAACCCCTGTATAACCTGCACATTGATCCCCCTGGCAAGCAGCGCCTGTTCTACCGCCTGCGCACGCTGTTGTGAGATCTGCTGATTGACGGCGGGCTCACCGATACTGTCGGAGAACCCCACCAGAATAGCGGACTGCCCCGGGTGGTCCTCAAAGTATTTCACTACCCGGTCAAGATCTCGCTGAGCCTTGTTATCGAGCATAATAGTGCCACTGTGAAAGCGGAAATTAAGGGACAGACGTTCTGCATTTTTAGTCAGCTGCATATAGGCCGGTGGTAGCTGGCTGCTCAGCACAGGCCGGGTTTTATAAACATTTTGCGAGATAAACCCGGCCTCTTTTACCACATCCTGCCCCTTGTCAGACAAAACAAAGCGGATAAACTGATCGATCACTGATCCGGTGCCCACCGTTGCAGGTTCATACATATACAGCCGGCGCACCAGAGGATAATCCTCAGTAGAGATAGTAAACGATGTTGGATAGATAGGCTGAGCATTCTCTTCATCGGAGATCGCCAGCGCCTTCGCCCGCAAAATATAGGGAAGACCGATAAAACCGATCGCTCCTTGCTCCTTACTCACCTGATCAGAAAGCTCGATACTGGACTCAATACGCTTAGCATTGGGCGATAGTTTTTTATCATGCTTTTTCAGCACCATCGATTTGAAGGAATCCCAGGTACCCGAATTGGCATCCCGGGCGTACACCCTCACCGGCAAATCGGGCCCGCCAAACGCCGACCAGTTCTCGACCGTGCCGGAAAACAACATCGCCAGCTGAGCAGTACTCAGATGACTGACCGAATTAGCTGGGTTAACAATAACGGCCAGTCCGTCCATGCCGATTATATGCTCGGTGCCTTTCGACTTAAGATCGCCGTAACGTGAAGAAAGTTTATCATTCTCCGCATCCCGGATTCGCCGTGAAGCCATAGCCAGATCGGTATCGCCCTGATCCAACGACTTAAAACCGGTACTTGAACCATGCGCCTGCATCTCAATACGCGATATAAAGCCATCCCCTGGCATACGGAACAGCAGATTATTCTCAACCTCCACTGCGGTGGTACGAAGCTGAATCCCCTCAGCGCCCTGATTCATCAGAAACGCTTTTAACAGTTCAGGTGCCAGAGTCTCACCGATGGTATTCGACCCGTGCAAGCGAAACAGCCTTTTCTCTTTCAGTACCGTTTGCTCAGAGGTCGCCCCCTTACTCTCAGTGGATACAGCCAGCGCCTGAACGTCTGCTGTTCCACCCTCCGGTCCCTGAAAAACATTAAAGCCAAACACCAGCCCAACCAATAAAACCACCCCTAACAGTCCCTGAACTACCCTGTTAGGCTTTTTCGATTCAGCCCCGACACCAGCCACGGTTTCCGGCGGTGTATCTCGACCCGTTTCAATGAAGTTATCCGGATTCTGCGCCGCCGCTTCATGCAGATCGATCTCTTTAGTCAGGTCCAGCGCCTCATCCTTCAGAAGATCCTTATATATCGCCCGGATTCCGGCACTGAACTGAAACTGACTGCTATCCACATTCAAAAGAATATTACGTCGGTATTCACCATCATCAGTAAACTTATGCAGATCAATTGGAGCATGGCCCTCTTTTTCCAGGGCGCGCTTCAGCTTCCATATAAGGTCAAACAGGGTAGTTTTCACGACACAACTCCGGCAGAAATCCAGCAACAAAACCGGGGAGTCTACTCGGAATAAATTTCGTAAATATTACAAAGAGTTAAAAAGTTCAAAGCGGGGGTGGTCAGGAGGTGTTATGCAGAAAAGGAACTGCCGGAGGGTATAGGAAGCCTGAACGGCTTCCCTCCCGATAGCGCTTTGAACTTACAGACGGCTGGAACCGGGTTCAAAGTTTTCGGTAACCGAAGCCTGCGGCCCCGGAACAGCGGCACCATCCTGCTCAGTGACTGGGAAAACACAGTTGATCTGCCCGGTACCTGAGCTACCGAAATAAGGTGTCAGAACCTCAGCCTGCCCCTTATAATCTGACCAGCCAAGAGCCCCCAGCATCATTGCAGTATCATGCATAAAGCCTTCACCGTGACCTTTAGCCGCATATTCAGGCAGCATCTCGCAGAAAGTTTTCCAGTCGCCACGCTGCCACATCTCAACCACTTTATGATCAAGCGTCTCCAGGAACGGACTCCAGACCTTATTAGCAAACTCAGGTGCCTGACCATTTTGAGCAAAACGATGGGACAGTGAACCGCTGGCAAACAATGCCACCGTACCATCATAGTGCTTCTCAATCGCTTCACGCATCGCCCAACCCAAACGGGCGGAGTCGTTCAGATAATGAACCGTACACAACGCTGAAACAGATATCACTTTGAAATGACGATCCTCATTCATATAGCGCATCGGTACCAGCGTGCCGTATTCCGGGGCAAGAGAGGTGGCATCATGGGCCAGCGTTTCCACGCCTTGTAAGTTACACTCTTTGGCAAGAATTTTACCCAGCTCAGGATTGCCATCGTACTCAAACTCCATATTGGAGATAAAATGCGGCAGTTCACCACTGGTGTAATTACCTTTGAAATGGGGGCCACAATTAACGTGATAACCGGCATTTACCAGCCAGTGAGTATCAAACACCACAATCGTGTCAACGCCCAGTTCCCGGCAACGCTTGCCAATTTCGATATGCCCGTCAATAGCAGACTGCCGCGAACCTTTTTGCGGTCCATCAAGCTCAGACAGATACATGCTTGGAACGTGCGTAATTTTCGCAACGAGTGCCAGTTTACCCATTTCAGTTTCCTCTTAATTCTATTATCTACAGACGGGTGCCAAATATGTCAGACTGAGAAATCAGTTCAGACAAATCTCGCTCAGCACACTAAACAGCGTTTTTTGCCCACAGACTGCGCTCAGTTCAATTCCTGTATTTTGTTAACATATTAACTAAATTGCAACTACTATTACACCCAAAATTCTATTGATACAGTGAAGGCATTGAATTTTAAAGGATTTACAAAATAGCCTCTGTAGCATATGCCTCATAACTGGACTATTGTTTATCTGCTTACGTATCCACGGCTGACGATCTGCAATGAGAGTTCTGATATGAATATAGACAATGATGCAACTGACGCCAGCGCAACAACCTTAGCAGATATGGACCCGGCAATTGCTGCGGCCCTGCTGGCACAGCAGACACCCGAGAATATTGAAACTGCACTTGGCGACCTGCCAGCGGATGTAGCGCTGAAAATAGCCTCCCATCTGGCATCTGAAGCGAGCCACAACGATAAGGATAAGAGTACACCGCAGCCGCTTGAAGACCTCAATGGAACCGTTGCCCAGCTGATGACCGAAGCTTTCGGCATATTATCGCCACACAATACTGTCGCCAGTGCTCTGGACTACATTGTCAGAACCGACCCGTCGATCACCATTACCTATATTTATGTTACCGATGAGGCAGATAAACTACTGGGGGTGCTGGCTATGCGAGACCTGCTGCTGGCAAGACCGGGACAGACCCTGGAAGAGATCATGACACCGACCCCTTTCGCTTTCACCCCCGATGTAGAGATGCCTGAGGCAGTTAACGCTGCACTGGCAAAACGCCTTCGTCTTTATCCGGTAATCGATGAGGAAGGCACCCTACTGGGGCAGGTCTATGGCTGGCGGTTGTTTGAATATGTCGCCTCCGAAATCAGTGCGCAGGCAGGATCAATGGTCGGTGTGAATAAAGAGGAGCGCCTCTCAACCCCCATCTTGCAGGCATTTCGTATGCGACATCCCTGGTTACAGATCAATCTGCTTACCGCTTTCGCTGCCGCCTTTGTTGTGGGGATGTTTGAAGACACCATCGCCCGGATTGTCGTACTGGCGATCTTTTTACCGGTTCTCGCCGGACAGAGCGGCAATACCGGTTGCCAGGCCCTGGCCATCACACTGCGTAGTATGACGCTGGGAGAGACCAAAGGTTTTCCAGTCGCTCAACTATTGCGCAAAGAGATCATCCTCGGTGCAATGAACGGCTTTTGTGTTGGACTGATCGCAGCACTGGCCATGTGGCTTTACGCAGGCTTCAGTGGCGCTGGCGATCCGGTAACGCTGGCACTGGTGATTCTGATAGCAATGGTAGGCGCCTGCATAGGCAGCGGAATTTTCGGCGTAATGGTCCCCCTCACCCTGCGAAGATTTGGCGCCGATCCGGCGATGGCCAGCAGCATCTTCCTGACAACCTTCACCGATATTCTGGGGATGGGCCTGATGCTATTACTGGCAACCAGTTTGCTGCTGTAGTTTAACTGAAAAAGACGTTAATAAAGAGCCGAGCCCGACGCGCCCTATCTCAATCAACGCACCGAATTTCAGGCAAAAAAAAAGACCAACCATTAGGTTAGTCTGATTTTATACGTTGGTCGCGGGGGCCAGATCTAAACCGACGACCTTTCTGCCCTTATAAAGAGCCGAGCCCGACGCTTTCTCTGCGTCGTTATAATCCACTGAATTTCAGACACAAAAAAAGGCATGTCTTCCGACACACCTTTAATTATTACGTTGATAGCAGGGCCAGAGCTGAGCTGTCGGCCTTCCCGAGCGTTTATAAAGAGCCGAGCCCGACGCATCCTATACCAATCAACGCACCAAATTTCAGGCAAAAAAAAAGACCAACCATTAGGTTAGTCTGATTTTATACGTTGGTCGCGGGGCCAGATCTAAACCGACGACCTTTCTGCCCTTATAAAGAGCCGAGCCCGACGCTCTCCTTACCAACCAAACCTCTGAATTTCAGACACAAAAAAAGGCATGTCATTACGACACACCTTTAATTATTACGTTGGTAGCAGAGGACAGATCTAAACTGACAACCTTCCTGCCCTTATAAAGAGCCGAGCCCAACGCTCTCCTTACCAACCAAACCTCTGAATTACAGGCACAAAAAAAGGCATGTCATTACGACACACCTTTAATTATTACGTTGATAGCAGGGCCAGAGCTGAGCTGTCGGCCTTCCCGAGCGTTTATAAAGAGCCGAGCCCGACGCTCTCCTTACCAACCAAACCTCTGAATTACAGGCACAAAAAAAGGCATGTCTTCCGACACACCTTTAATTATTACGTTGGTAGCGGGGGCCAGATTTGAACTGACGACCTTTCTGCCCTTATAAAGAGCCGAGCCCGACGCTTTTATACCAACCAATCCTCTGAATTTCAGACACAAAAAAAGGCATGCCTTTCGACACACCTTTAATTATTACGTTGATAGCAGGGCCAGAGCTGAGCTGTCGACCTTCCCGAGCGTTTATAAAGAGCCGAGCCCGACGCTTTTATACCAACCAATCCTCTGAATTTCAGACACAAAAAAAGGCATGCCTTTCGACACACCTTTAATTATTACGTTGGTAGCGGGGGCCAGATTTGAACTGACGACCTTCCCGAGCGTTTATAAAGAGCCGAGCCCGACGCTTTTATACCAACCAATCCTCTAAATTTCAGACACAAAAAAAGGCATGCCTTTCGACACACCTTTAATTATTACGTTGGTAGCGGGGGCCAGATTTGAACTGACGACCTTCCCGAGCGTTTATAAAGAGCCGAGCCCGACGCTTTTATACCAACCAATCCTCTGAATTTCAGACACAAAAAAAGGCATGCCTTTCGACACACCTTTAATTATTACGTTGGTAGCGGGGGCCAGATTTGAACTGACGGCCTTCCCGAGCGTTTATAAAGAGCCGAGCCCGACGCTTTTATACCAACCAATCCTCTGAATTTCAGACACAAAAAAAGGCATGCCTTTCGACACACCTTTAATTATTACGTTGGTAGCGGGGGCCAGATTTGAACTGACGACCTTCCCGAGCGTTTATAAAGAGCCGAGCCCGACGCTTTTATACCAACCAATCCTCTAAATTTCAGACACAAAAAAAGGCATGCCTTTCGACACACCTTTAATTATTACGTTGGTAGCGGGGGCCAGATTTGAACTGACGACCTTCCCGAGCGTTTATAAAGAGCCGAGCCCGACGCTTTTATACCAACCAATCCTCTAAATTTCAGACACAAAAAAAGGCATGCCTTTCGACACACCTTTAATTATTACGTTGGTAGCGGGGGCCAGATTTGAACTGACGACCTTTCTGCCCTTATAAAGAGCCGAGCCCGACGCTTTTATACCAACCAATCCTCTGAATTTCAGACACAAAAAAAGGCATGCCTTTCGACACACCTTTAATTATTACGTTGGTAGCGGGGGCCAGATTTGAACTGACGACCTTCGGGTTATGAGCCCGACGAGCTACCAGGCTGCTCCACCCCGCATCAACGTGGGGCGTATACTACATACGAGATCCCCTCTTGGCAAACGTTTTAGCTAAATAAATTAAATAACGTTACTCAACGACTGTTTGTTCAGAAAAATAACCCTATTGCGGCTCACCATACTCCCCAGGATTGCTTCTGACGCACAGGGACAACAACAAAAAATGAAAATCCTCTGAATTCAAAAAAACTTCAGTAGAAATTGCTGACGATTCAATTTGCTGCTGATAATGGATGCCTGTTGAATTTAAAGGAAATAGGGGTATTTACTTACAAAGCACTGAAAGAAAAATCCTCTGCATTTATAAAATATTGCCATAAATAACATCCATATATGACATATATGCATCCGTTTTCTTGGTTGACTTGCCCTATCGCCGCGACTAATGTTGATCGCCAGCACACCCCAAAAAGGTAGCGCTGACAGAAATAACCCGGTCTATCCGCCGGAACAATAACAACAATATTCAGACCTGGCTGTGATCCGGCTAAGGTGAAAGGTAATTATCATGACCTACCGCTTTTTCTTGTGGCGCACACCGTTGTGCCATCCTTACCTCACAGGCCCTCAGCCTGTTGCCAGCTTATCTATTATCAAAAGTTCCATAATCCAAAGACTGATAGCCCGCTTCCGGAATAGTCCGCCTCCTGGCGTCTGATCCCTTTTTATCTATCCATCTACTGTCTGATTCGTTCTGAACCAGAGGCATCACTGTTGCCGTTCAGAGCCGGGAGCTATCAACATGAAAAATACCGTTTCACTGCAGGATAAGTGGGAAAAACAAACCGGCCGGGTCTACCTCACCGGCAGCCAGGCGCTGGCTCGCCTGCCGATGCTTCAAGCCGCACGGGATAAAAAAGCGGGACTGAATACTGCCGGCTTTATCTCGGGTTATCGGGGATCTCCGCTGGGTAACTTCGACAAAACCCTGTGGCAGATTCGTGATTATCTGAAGCAGGACAATATCGTCTTTCAACCGGGCGTAAACGAAGATCTGGGAGCCACCGCTGTTTGGGGATCTCAACAGGTTAATGTGTTCGAAGGCGCCCGCTATGATGGCGTTTTCGGCCTCTGGTATGGCAAAGGCCCAGGTGTGGACCGCACCGGCGATGTACTGAAACATGCCAACGCCTTTGGTACCTCTGAGTATGGCGGAGTACTGGCGATTGCCGGTGACGACCATGCCAGCAAGTCCTCCACGCTACCCCATCAGAGCGACTACGCCTTTATGGATGCGATGATTCCGGTGCTCTATCCATCCGGGATTCAGGAGATGCTGGATTATGGACTGTATGGCTGGGCGATGTCCCGCTACAGCGGCTGCTGGGTTGGTCTGAAAGCACTGGCTGAGGTAATGGACTCAGCCATCTCTGCCAATCTTGACCATGAACGACTGGAGATCAGCATCCCGGAGGGCTTCGAACTTCCTGCGGATGGTCTGAACGCTCGCTGGCCGGATAAGCCGCTACAGCAGGAGGAACGCCTGCATCACTATAAAATCCGTGCAGCGCAGGCTTTCTGCCGCCATAACCGGCTGGACAAAACGGTTATCGATACCACTCAGCCACGCTTCGGCATTGTCACCACCGGAAAATCCTACCTCGATGTACTGCAGGCACTGGAAGACCTGGGTATCAGCCACCAGCAGGCGGCAGACCTCGGTATCCGTCTGTACAAGGTCGCCATGCCCTGGCCGCTGGAACCGGAAGGGATCTATGCGTTTGCTGAAGGCCTGGATGAGATCCTGGTAATCGAAGAGAAACGTGGACTGATTGAAGATCAGCTGAAGGAACAACTCTATAGCTGGCAGGATTGTCATCAGGGTAGCCGTCCGCGGGTTGTCGGAAAGAAAGATCATCTGGGTAATGAGTTACTGACCAGTCTCAGCGAACTGACACCGGCTATGATCGCCCGGGCGATTGCTGCACGCATCGCCCCCTTTCACAGCAGTGAACAGATCAGCAACCGCCTCGCTTTCCTCAGCGAAAAAGAATATGAACTGGCGCAGCCCCGCGCCTTGCTCGAACGGACCCCGCACTTCTGCTCAGGCTGTCCCCACAACACCTCCACCGTAGTACCCGAGGGCAGTCGCGCACTGGGCGGTATCGGCTGTCACTATATGGCCACCTGGATGGATCGCGGTACCGACACGTTTACCCAGATGGGCGGTGAAGGCGCAACCTGGATCGGTCAGGCGCCATTCACCGATAACAACCATGTATTCCAGAATCTGGGCGACGGCACCTACTTTCATTCGGGCCTGCTGGCAATACGCGCAGCCATCGCCTCCGGTGCCAATATCACTTATAAGGTGCTGTACAACGATGCGGTGGCCATGACCGGCGGTCAGCCGATCGATGGTCAGCTAACCGTGCAGCAGATAACCCACCAGCTCTATGGTGAAGGTGTCCATCGTATCGCCGTGGTCAGCGATGAACCGGATAAATACCCCAGCCGCTCAGAATTTGCCGACGGCGTAACCTTCCACCATCGGGATGATCTGCAGGCGGTACAGATGGAACTGCGGGACATCCCTGGCTGCACCGCAATGGTTTATGACCAGACCTGCGCGGCGGAGAAACGTCGTCGCCGCAAGCGCAGCGAAATGACCGATCCGCAAAAGCGGGTCGTCATCAATCAGGAAATCTGTGAAGGTTGCGGTGACTGCGGCGTACAATCCAACTGTTTGTCACTGCTACCAAAAGAGACGGATCGTGGCCGTAAACGCGACATCGATCAGTCCGCCTGCAACAAAGATTTCAGCTGCATCCGGGGCTTCTGCCCCAGCTTTGTTACCGTCAAAGGGGGCAAACTGCGTAAGCCCGCACCGCTGGGCAAAACCAGTCAGTTCCCGGAACTGCCTCTGCCGCAGCTACCCGGCTGCACTACACCTTACAACATCCTGCTGACTGGCGTCGGAGGCACTGGTGTGGTGACCGTCAGCGCCCTGCTGGGTATGGCGGCGCATATCGAAGGTAAAGGTGCCGGGGTACTCGATCAGATCGGTCTGGCACAAAAATTTGGCGCGGTGATGAGCCATATCCGTATTGCCGAGACACAGGAACAGATCCACACCGTGCGTATCCCCGCTGGCGAAACGGACCTGATGATCGGTTTTGATCTGATGGTCGGCGCCAGTGAAGAGGCGCTGGGCAAGCTGGATCGTCAGCGTAGCCAGGTGGTGATCAATAACCATGAAACGATGCCGGCCGCATTCACCCGCGACCCCGATCTGCAGGTACCTACTGCAGAGATGGAACAGGTGATCCGTGATACAGCAAAGCCTCAGAGCAGTTTCTGTCTTGACGCCACGACTCTGGCCACCAATCTGCTCGGAGATGGAATGGCCGTTAACCTGTTCTGCATCGGCTATGCCTGGCAGAAAGGACTGATTCCACTGGAGATGGAGTCTATCGGGCAGGCGATAGAACTTAATGGGGTGGCTGTTGAGGCTAACAAACAGGCATTCCTCTGGGGACGACGTGCAGCACATAACCTGCAGCAGGTTGAACAGATCATCACTCCCGCCAGTGATACTCACGCAGTCAGGATGATGCCCGGGCTGGATGAGGTGATCCGCCGAGAGATGACGCATCTTGAGCAATACCAGAGTGCCGCACTGGCACAGCGCTATCAGACGCTGGTGAATAAAGTCGCCGAACACGAAAAACAACTGGGCAAAGGGATCGGCCTGAGCCTGGCCGTTGCAGAAAACTACAGCAAGCTACTGGCCTATAAAGATGAGTATGAGGTTGCCCGACAACTCACTTCCGCCAGCTTCCGGCAGCAGCTGGAAAGCCAGTTTGAAGGTGAGTTTGAACTTGAGTTTAATCTGGCTCCGCCTCTGATCTCACGTCTCAACAGCGCCACCGGTCGTCCGGTAAAACGCCGTTTCAGTGAAAAGGTTATGCCGCTGTTCCGCCTGTTGGCCAGACTCAGAACACTGCGGGGGACGCCACTGGACCTGTTTGGCTACAGCGCTGACCGTCGCCTGGAACGCCGCCTGATCCGCGAATATGAGCAGGATATCCAGGCAATTCTGGGAAACCTCAGCAGGGAAAATCTGCAGGATGCGACGGAGCTGGCACGGCTGCCATCGGTTATCCGGGGCTACGGACCGGTCAAAGAGATCGCTTACGGAAACGCCCAGACGCAACGCCAGCAGTTACAGGAACGTATCCTTGGTCTGGAAAACGCGTCATCCCAGGCAACTGTTTAATAACAATTAAAACCACGCAATATTCAGGAATACCGTTATGTCCGTTTTTAGTCATACCGAATTTGATAACCACGAGCAGGTTGTCTTCTGCCACGACGAGATCACTGGCCTGAAAGCCATTATCGCTATCCATAACACCAACCGCGGTCCGGCACTGGGCGGCTGCCGCATGTGGCACTATGCCAGCGATGAGGAAGCCGTTAACGATGTCCTGCGTCTGTCCAAAGGCATGACCTACAAGTCAGCCCTGGCCAATCTGGATCTGGGCGGTGGCAAGTCGGTGATCATCGGCGATCCCCGCAAACATAAAACCGCAGACCTGCTGGCAGCAATGGGCCGCTTTCTTGAGCGCACCGGCAACCAGTATATTGCGGCGGAAGACTCCGGCACCTCGGTAGCCGATCTGCAGGTGATGGCACAGCAAACCAATAACGTCGCCGGCATCACCGCGCGCACCGGCATTGACGGCCTGCCCTGCAACGGCGACCCTTCGCCGGCCACCGCTTACGGCACCTATATCGGCTTAAAAACCGCCGTACAATATCAACTGGACCGCACCGATCTGAAGGGTATTAAAGTGGCGATTCAAGGGGTTGGCAATGTCGGATACCGGCTGGCCGAACAACTGCATCAGGCGGGCGCTCAACTGTTTGTTACCGACATCCATCCGGAACAGGTGGAACGTGCGGTTAAAGAGCTGGGAGCCACCGCCGTCAGCCAGAATGAGGTTCTGTCACTGGACGTGGATGTAATCGCCCCCTGTGCACTGGGTGCGATCCTCAATGATGAGTCTATCCCGCTGATCAAAGCAAAGGTCATTGCCGGAGCGGCCAACAACCAGCTCGCCTCACAACGACACGACCTGATGCTACGTGAACGCGGTATTCTCTATGCCCCTGATTACGTTCTCAATGCCGGCGGCATCATCGATATCTTTTATGAGCGTATCGGCCACGAACACACTAAAGTGCGCGCCCATATCGAAACTATCGCCGACACCCTGCGTGAGATTTTCCACCGGGCCGACACACAGGACCGTCCCACAGGCGAAATAGCTAACGAACTGGCTGAAGAGCGTTTCACCAGGTGAGCTAACTGAAAACTTCAAATAAGCCCATTACCAGCGGGCTTATTTTCTCTGAAATAACAATAATATCTGGAGATAACTAATGACTGAACTGGTTCAGAACCCGGCACTGGATGCCACTTCCGACAACGCCCGCAAAGACCACCCGATGTGGTCATCCCGCATGGCATTTATTCTGGCAGCCAGTGGCTCGGCCGTAGGACTGGGAAATATCTGGAAGTTCCCCTATATCACCGGTGAAAATGGTGGCGGGGCTTTCGTTCTGGTTTACCTGCTCTGCATCGGTCTGATCGGTATTCCCATTATGATCGCTGAGGTCATGATTGGCCGTCGTGGCGGCCGTAGTCCAATCAACAGTATGCGCCAGTTGACTCAGCGTGATGGTCTCTCCAAGCGCTGGGTCTGGATTGGGGGCATGGGCATACTCGCCTCGATTCTGATCTTATCCTTCTATTCGGTGATTGGTGGCTGGGCACTGGCCTATATTGGCAACTCCGCTAACGGTCTGTTTATCGGCGCCAGTACCGAGGCTATCGGCACCATGTTTAGTAGCCTGCTGGCCGATCCCTACACCCTGCTTCTCTGGCATTCGGTGTTTATGCTGCTGGTGATTATGATCGTGGCACGGGGCCTCCGCTCCGGTATGGAAAAAGCGATCAATATCCTGATGCCCCTGCTGTTTGTCCTGCTGCTGGTGATGGTGGGTTATGCTATGAGCACCAACAGCTTTGCTGAGGGTTTCGCTTTTCTGTTTCAGCCAGACTTTTCCAAACTGACGACCGCAGGGGTTCTGACCGCACTGGGACATGCCTTCTTTACCCTCAGCCTGGGTATGGGTGTGATGATGGCTTACGGGTCCTATCTGCCGAAGCAGGTGTCCATTGTTAAAACGGCTGTGACCGTGTCAGTTGTGGATACCATAGTAGCGTTGCTGGCCGGCCTGGCAATCTTTCCGCTGGTGTTTGCCAACGGACTTGAAGCGGGAGCAGGCCCGGGGCTGATCTTCCAGACCCTGCCAATCGCCTTTGGCCAGATGAGTGGCGGCATCCTGTTTGGCAGCCTGTTCTTTATACTACTGGTGGTAGCGGCAATAACCTCGGCAATTTCACTGCTGGAACCACTGGTTGAATGGTTTGAGGAACAAAAAGGGATCAGTCGTCTGAGTGGCACCCTGATTGGCGGCATCAGTATCTGGGCACTGGGGATTCTGACCATTCTGTCGCTCAATGTCTGGGCGGATGTGCATCCACTGGGAATGTTCGAACGCTTTTCCGGAAAAACCTTTTTCGATCTGTTCGACTACGCCACCGCCAACCTGATTATGCCGCTGGTCGGTCTGGCGACCGCACTCTTTGTCGGCTGGTTTATGTCAAAACCTGCAGCAGAAAACGAACTCAATCTGGGTAACGGGCTGGCCTACAACAGCTTTATGTTTGTTATCCGCTTTATTACCCCGGCTGCAGTTCTGGTGGTGTTCATCTATAACCTGATCTGACAGTTGAGTTAGGTTAAATAGAGTATCGTTAAAAGCCCTGCCTGTGCGGGGCTTTTTATTAATGCCGCAACATAAAACACAATCACTTTCTGAGGCTTATCAGCCAGAAGACAAATATCCCGGACACCTAAACAGAGAATCATTAATATTTATATTGCGCTACAAAGACAATAATCTAAATCAACAGATAGCTTCAAAGGTCAGTTGGTTGTTAAGCGAAATAACGTTCTTACGTTTTTCTTTGTTACGTTCTACTTTAATTACGTTCTATAAGTGCACTCGCTTGAGTCTGAGCGAATTGCTGATGACCGAAACAGAGCTGAAGCTCATCGCTGCAGCAGCGATCATGGGCGATAGCAATATGCCAAAGAATGGATACAGCAATCCCGCAGCAACAGGCACTCCTGCGGAGTTGTAAAAGAAGGCGAAAAACAGGTTCTGCCTGATATTACGCATGGTCGCCCGGCTTAATCGTCTGGCCTTGACGATCCCCTGCAAATCACCTTTGACTAAGGTGATGCCGGCGCTCTCTATTGCCACATCGGTCCCGCTGCCCATGGCAATACCGACATGGGCCTGCGCCAGTGCCGGGGCATCATTAATGCCATCACCCGCCATCGCGACGATATGCCCTTCAGCCTGAAGCTTTTTGATCAGCTCAGCTTTCTGTTCAGGCAGTACCCCGGCATGAACCTGATCGATTTCCAACTTGCCGGCTACCGCATTTGCGGTGAGCTGATTGTCACCGGTCATCATCACAATGCGGATCCCTTCGGCATGCAGATCACGAATGGCTTCGGTCGTTGTCTCCTTGACGGGGTCGGCTACACCGATCAAACCGACGGCCTTGCCGTCAATGGCAACCAGCATAACCGTCTGACCTTCAGCGCGTTGCTGGTCCGCTTGCTGAGACAGGTTAGCCACATTGATATCCAGGTTTTCCAGCAGCGCTGCATTGCCTGCCGCCACCGTCTGACCATCAACCTCACCCGTCACCCCCTTACCCGTCACCGATTTAAAGTTATCGGGCTTAACCAGCTTAAGCCCCTGCTCTTCAGCGCCACGCACAATCGCTTCCGCCAACGGGTGTTCGCTGCCTCTTTCAAGACTGGCGGCCACTCTTAACAGCTCCTCCTCGGTAAAATCCGTTGCAGCGTGCACAACAACAAGCCCTGGCTTGCCCTCGGTCAGCGTACCGGTTTTATCCACCACCAGAGTATCAACCTTTTCCATGATCTCCAGCGCTTCGGCATTCTTGATCAGGACACCGGCCTGAGCACCACACCCTGTTCCCACCATGATGGCAATGGGTGTAGCAAGCCCCAGCGCACAAGGACAGGCAATAATCAAAACCGCGACGGCATTGACCATGGCATGTGCCAGGCGTGGCTCCGGTCCCCATAGCCACCAGACCAAAAAGGTGATCACGGCAACGCCAACCACAGCCGGGACAAAATATCCGGCCACGACATCGGCCAATTTTTGAATTGGAGCTCGCGTTCGTTGTGCGCTGGCGACCATGGTAACAATGTGTGCCAACAGGGTATCGGAGCCCACTTTTTCTGCCCGCATCAATAAACTGCCGGTGCCATTGACGGTTGCGCCGATGAGTTTATCGCCGGCGGACTTTGTGACCGGAATCGATTCACCGGTGACCATAGACTCGTCGATGTTACTTGCGCCCTCAATGACCGTACCGTCTACCGGCACTTTATCGCCCGGACGAACCCGCAAGGTATCCCCCCTTTGCACCTGCTCCAGGGGGCTATCTTTTTCTGAACCATCTTCCCGGACAATGCGGGCGGTATTCGGAGCAAGGCTGAGCAACATCTGAATAGCTGCGTTGGTTCGTGAGCGGGCACGCAATTCCAGCACCTGCCCCAACAGAACCAGTGCAGTAATCATGGCTGCGGCTTCGAAATAAACGGCTACCAGACCTCCGGGCATCTGCATAGCAGGTGGAAACAGCCCCGGGAACAGCAGTGCCATCATGCTGTAGCTCCAGGCGACTGAAACACCCAGGGCAATCAGGGTAAACATATTAAGATTCCAGGTCCGGACGGATTGCCATCCGCGCACAAAAAACGGCCAGCCACCCCAGACCACTACGGGTGTCGCCAGCGCACATTCGATCCATTGAATCAGCTGCATCGAAAGCCTGCTTGGTAACCAGTCAGGCTGCATATCGACCATCATGGCCAGAAAAAAGACCGGCAAGGCGAACATGGTGCAGATCCAGAAGCGCCTACTCATATCAATTAGTTCTGCATTATTTTCTTCACCGCCGGAAGTAACCGGCTCCAGCGCCATCCCGCACTTAGGGCAATTGCCGGGATGATCCTGAGTCACTTCGGGGTGCATGGGACAGGTGTACTTTTTTAACTTAGCGGTGTTGCTGTCTGGTGAGGATATTTCCTTATCCTTATCCAAATACTGTTCCGGGGTCGTCTTGAATTTCTTCAGGCAATGCTCACTGCAGAATAAATACCGCTGACCGGCATAATCATAAACGTGCCGTGAGTCACTTGATACCGACATACCACAGACAGGGTCTGTGAACTGACCTTTTTGTTGATTAAGCTGTACGGTCATAGTCCATCCTCTTTTTGAGGTAGCTAACAGACCAATAGGGGGATACAGCGGGGCTATCGTGCTTTTCAATGCCGTGCAGCGAAACCTGAGCATATGAACATACGGAGATTAAGCAAAACGTCAGTAAAAAACACCTGACTGATCTTTCATGCCCCCTATCATCGTATTTTAAATCCGTGTGTTTTAGCTCGATGACGATAAAAGGCTGTAAAGTCCTCACTGTTTCTCAAGCGGATGCTGGCCACCTGATCACTCTGGCCTACATTAATACTTGCACAGTATTGAATATTGTAAACAGCAGTCTAAAAAACAAGCTAAAAGACCGCTTCCGATGGACTGAAGTTCTGGATCGGAACCCTGTATCGAAGTCCTGAATAGAAGTCATGCTTAAGCTCTCGAGTGAATAGACTTTTTCTGTGCCGACTGCAGCAACAGATCAATAAATGGCCAATAAAAATATCATCGGTTTAAACAGCCCGACGAAGCCGTTTCTGACGACCCGCCTCTGGAAGACTTATCTTGCTAGAATTTTTTACTTAAGCGGTGATTTGAGCATCAAATTGGTTCGATTATTGCTTTTATAAACTCCAATAGCTTGTCAGCTATTGGTTATCCAGGTTTCCACGACCGCAGTAACCAAAAGTCCACCAGAATATTTTGGATACCCAGGGGTATTACATGAGCGCAAATGAATCACGTTTGAAAGCAGTTTACGAAATTACCAGTGCAAAACCATTTGAGACTGAAATGACAGCCCCTCTGAAAGAGATCTGGGCCTGCGATGTCTTTGGTTTGCAGCAGATGGAAGAATCGCTTTCAAAAGCAGCCTTTAAAGCAATTAAAAATACCGTACAAACAGGTGCCGAGCTCGACCCTGCCGTAGCGGATATTGTTGCTGCGGCGATGAAAGACTGGGCGATGTCTAAAGGCGCTAAATTCTTCTCTCATATATTTTACCCAATGACCAATGCGACTGCAGAAAAGCACGACGGTTTTGTGGTAACAAACTCAGATGGCACCGCAATCACCGAATTTACCGGCAGTTTGTTGATCAAAGGGGAGCCGGACGGTTCATCATTCCCGAACGGCAGTCTGCGAATGACCAACGCTGCGCGCGGCTACACCGCATGGGATCCAACCAGCCCGGCGTATATCATGCATACCGCAAACGGTGCTGTGCTGACGATTCCAAGCGTATTTATGTCCTGGACCGGCGAAGCACTGGATAAGAAAATCCCGCTACTGCGTTCCAATTCGGCAATGAATACCGCGGCTCAGAAAGTATTAACGCTGATGGGCGAAACAGAGATCGCGCCCCTGAATTCCAGTTGTGGTGCTGAACAGGAATACTTCCTGGTTGACGAACTTTTTGCCAACGCTCGCCCCGATCTGCTGTTAGCAGGCCGGACACTGTTCGGTGCTTCACCCGCTAAAGGTCAGCAGTTCGATGATCACTATTTTGGTGCAATACCTGAACGCGTACAGGTATTTATGCAGGATTTAGAGGATAAACTCTACCGTCTGGGCATTCCGGCGAAAACCCACCACAACGAAGTAGCACCCGGCCAGTTTGAAATTGCACCTTACTTTGAAGCCGCCAACGTTGCCTCTGATCACCAGCAACTGCTGATGACACTTCTGAAAAATACCGCTAAAAAACATGGCTTTATCTGTCTTTTACATGAAAAACCCTTTGCTGGTGTAAACGGTTCAGGTAAGCATGTTAACTGGTCAGTAGGTAACGCAACCCAGGGTAATCTGCTTGATCCGGGCAACACACCTAATGAGAATCTAAACTTCCTGCTCTTTTGTGGTGCAGTAATTCGTGGCGTGCACAAATTTGGACCACTTCTGCGTGCAGCGATCGCATCCGCAGCCAACGATCACCGTTTGGGTGCAAACGAAGCTCCTCCGGCAATTCTGTCGGTCTATCTGGGCAGCCAGTTGGAAAAGGTGTTTGACAATATCAGAACCGGTGAGCTACACGTGCCTACAACTGGCGGACAGATGGATCTGGGACTGTCACAAATTCTGAAGTTTGAACGTGATCCTGGCGACCGTAACCGCACCTCGCCTTTCGCTTTTACCGGTAACCGTTTCGAGTTCCGTGCTGTGGGTTCATCTCAGTCCGTTTCGGGTCCACTGGTGGCAATGAATACCATGCTGGCTGACTCTCTTGAGTGGATTGCAGAAAAACTTGAAGCTGAACTGAGCCAAAATTCGGATAAAGCTGTCGCAGTATTCGCTGTACTTAAAGAGCTGATGGAACTTCACGGTAATGTCGTGTTTGGCGGTGACGGATACTCGTCAGAGTGGCACAAAGCCGCCGTTGAAGAACGTGGTCTGAAGAATATCCCTACCACTGCTGACGCGCTGCCAGCGTTCAAGACTCCGGAAGTTATTGAACTGTTCTCCAAAACAGGCGTTTTAACACCCGTAGAGCTGGCCAGCCGTTTTGAAGTCTATGCTGAGCAGTATGTACTGTCGATTGAAGTTGAAGCTAAGCTGGTTTCAGAGATGGCAACCACCATGATCTATCCGGCGGCTATCAGCTACCTGGCGAAGATCGCCTCTACCGGCATTAAACTTGATTACTCACCGGCTGGTGCCGTAGCTGAAACAGCTTCTGCAATGATGGCCTGCGTTGAAAAACTTAACGCGGCACTGGAATCAGAACACTTTGATTCTACCGAAGCGCATATGAGCTTCCTGGCTAACGACGTTCGTGGTCTGATGGATGAAGTGCGTGCATCTGCGGACAAGTTGGAAACACTGGTTGCTGACGATCTGTGGCCTCTGCCTAAGTACCGTGAGATGTTGTTTATTAAATAACAGTTTTTCGGACACCGTTCGCCCTTCCGGGCGGCACATAAAAAGCACTGCCCGTAAGGCCAGTGCTTTTTTATTTACAGTCCCTGCCCGCTAACGCCACCACAGCCCTGAAAAGTGGTTGGTTATGACACTCATCTGCCACCGGGCGGATTGAGTTCTATCTATAATAGGATTGTATCTGTGGCTGCTCTGTCACCCGTTTAAGATGCAACAACAGCTCTGGAGCATTCTCCTGCACCAGTGCCGCAGGCAGATGATCAAGCATGCCGGAACTCAGCCACTGAACCATGACAAACACTTTCAGATCGGCAATGGTTAAGCGGTTATCGGCAAAATATTCCCCGCCCTGTTTAATCAGCCGGGTATTCAGCCATCGGAGATAAGTTGCAAGCGGCTCCACCAGCTGTTCACGCGCGTTTTTCAGCGCGTCGCCGGTCATAGTCATCGTGGCCGACAGTTTATGGCTGATATCCTCAACCACATCCATCACCTCATCACACAGCAGTGCCTGATAATCATCTTCAGGGTAGAGACCCGCCTGCTTGCCGAAATAACGGCACAGGGCATTGGACTGGGTAATCTGCTCGCCATCCAGATCGACAACCGGCACCTGACCAAAAGGCGTCCCCTTGCGTATCTCCGCAAACTCACTGAAGGGAAAGCGGTGATCTTCAAAGTCCTGACCAAGGCAGTGCAACGCCAGGCGAATAGGCTCCGCCCGACCGCCATTGATATCAAAATAGGTAACCTTAATCTTAGTCATGGAAAATGTCCTGATGTAAAACGGCGTGATTAAAAAGGCTCATAACAGCGAGACCAGACTATTCTTATAGTCTAAATAATTGAAAACATCGATAGGCCGTTGATATTAAACTGTTGGTATGACGGATCAGGGAATGGCAAAAATCAGGATGGCAGATCCGCTAACGGTGAGGTTGCTTGCTTTTGCAGCTTCCGCAATAGTCTGCTGCTATACCCGCTCATCAAAGATAAAACCCTCTGCGAAGAGTTTCTTAAACACGCCAGCATCAATTAACCGCTGGTTAACCTCAGCAAATTTCTGATTCACGGCCTCAAGTTGTTTGCTGAACTCCTGCCGTTTTTCTGCCTGGCTATCGCTCTGCTCTTGCTGATCTTTGATGCGGTCTTGCAACTCTTCCGAGCGACGCTCCTCGCGAAGCTTATCAGCCTCCTGCTGGTTACCGTCACGAACATCCAGTTGCTGATTCTGCAGGGCAAGCTCTGCCCGTGCTTCGGATATCATTGCCACTGCACGAGCTGCTATGGCATGGTCCTGGGGTGAGGGGTCGGCTACCGCAAGCGCTGCTCTGAGAATCACTTCAGCTTTTTCCAGCGTCGCTTCAGGGTCATTGGCAACAGGCGATGTATCTATACTGACTTCCCCGCCCACCGCATACAACCGGCCATCAGGCCCCCGCTGATATTCAAACGAGGGAGCACCGGCGAACTGGCCACCGGCAGCGGCATGGCCCAACTCATGCTGACGCACTTCCTGATCACGGGCAGCCAGTTCTCGTATCAGTTGCTGCTCCTCATTCTGAGGGTCTGCAACTGACAGAGGCCTGGACTCAGTATGGGAATCGTTGCTGAGTTGCTGCTTGCCGGTTTCCCGGTCGATTGATGCACCAGCACCGGACGGTTCTACAGGTTGACTTACCGAAGAGGTTGGAAGTGTTGCCGTGGTGGATAAAGAAGAGGGTGATAGTGTGCCCGTTGCCGTGGATTGATTCCGGGCGGCACTGTTAAGTGACTGGCTGGTATTCAGAGTAAGTGAATTAGCAGCTATCTGTAACTGCATCCCTCTCACCTCCTGTACGTTATCTCCGACTCCTTACTACTGGAAATAATACTCTGTTGATTAAATTGCGCGCTGCAAAGTGCTAATCGCTGTCAGGCACGAATATCTATCAGTGTACCTAAAGTCTCATCCACAGACTGCACGACCTTGGTGGATGCAGCAACCGCATTCTTTTCTACCGCCAGGTTGGCCAGGGACTCGTTCACATCTTTACCTGTTGCCTCTTCCGGAGTATCGGTTTTGCCTGCACCGGCAATATCTGACGCCGCTTTTTGAACACCATCAAGTCCCCGGTTCAGCCCCAGAACGCCTGTACTCAGTGCGGATGTAACATTCATAAAAACACCTGCTTACTTTGCACCAGTCTGCTGACGTCCGATCACTTTCATTCAGTCAGGCCGACAAGCACTGTCGTGTTAGCGATTAATTCAAGGCTATTATAGACCAGACAGCGTCACAGATCATTTATTAACCAGCCAGTAGAGGCTCCAGATCGATATATCTGGCCACATTTTGAGCAGTAATGTCCTCAATATGAGGTATTTCACCCAATAATGGTGCAGCAAGCATCGATTTGAGTGTTTCCAGATTTTCGCTGTAACAACTCATCTCGGGCTCTGCCCGGTTGGCAACCCAACCCGCCAGTCGCAGACCGTCTTTCACAATCGCTTCTACCGTTAACAAGGTATGGCTGATACAGCCCAGTTTCATCCCCACCACCAGAACCACCGGCGTGCGCAACAGTTTGGGCACATCGGCAAGCGTCTGACGATTATTCAGAGGAACCCGCCAGCCACCTGCCCCCTCGATAATCATAAAGTCCGCCGGTTGCATCATCACACCGCGGCACAGGGCCGCTATACGATCGGCATCCAGCCGGCGCCCCGCCTGCTGGGCAGCAATATGGGGCGCGATGGGTGGTTCCAGCGCGATAGGGTTAAGCTGTTCATAACTCAGCTTTATCGAGGCGGCCTGCTGCAGCTGTAAAGCATCGCTGTTACGCAATCCGGCATCCGTCTGCTCGCAACCGGCAGCGATTGGTTTTACCGCAACAGTCGAGAGTCCCCGCTGATTGGCCGCTTCCAGCAACCCGGTTGAAACCAGCGTTTTACCGACATCGGTGTCGGTTCCCGCGACAAAGAAAGTCCGCTTAGCCATGTGGCTTATCCTTCACATAATCGCCATAAAATACCTGATAAGTGGCCGGTAGCTTACCGTCCGACCGCCTGAATGCTTCATATGCCTGTTTGAAGGCGTTAATCCGTGCTTTCCCGGTTAAACCACTCTGTCGCCCAGCACTGATATTGTGCGCGCCGATCCCTTTAAGTTCGCTGGTCAGGCCGCGCAACTGATCGTAGAGCAGCACTTCTTCCGCCGCTTTCAGCGTAACTTCCCGAAGATAACTATCAGCACTTGCCTGAAGACTGGACAAGCTGACAAAGCGGTTCACATGCTGATAGCGATCCACCGTCGACCAGGCTTCCCGTAACTCATACAGCGTCTCCGGCCCCAGGGTGCTGAAGAGAAACCGTCCGCCGGGTTTAAGCACGCGGGAAACCTCACTAAACAATGCCGGGAGGTCTTCACACCACTGAATCGCCAGAGAGGAAAAGATCAGATCGACCGAGTTGTCCGCTAATGGAAGACTCTCCGCATCGCCACAGAGCCACAGGGTATTGGGGGTTACCCGGGTCTGTCGGGCATATTCAAGCATCCCCCGGGCCAGATCGAGACAGACCAACTGCTGCGGATTTAACTGTTCCGTCAGCAAAGGGGCAAAATAACCGGTACCGCATCCCAGATCCAGCACCACCTTGGCAGATGACGGGGACAGCTCACTGAGCAGGTTATGACCGATGCGCCGCTGCAGCTGGGCCACACTATCATAACTGACAGCGGCCCGACTGAATGATTCAGCGATCTGCGGTTTAAGGAACTGAGCACTCATGACTGGAAGGCCCGGACCTTTGCTGCCAGCGCCTGCGGCGCGGAAACAAAACCCACATGGGAGTAGTCTGCTAATACCTCAACCAGAGCTTCCGGCTGCAGTGCCTTAAGCGCATTGGCCATATTCGCCGGTGCCAGAATGTCCAGCTGACACAGCAGATGAAGTACCGGCAGGCGGGTGCTGCGATACAGCTGCCGGTAATCCCCACGCAGCAACGCCAGACTATCCACCAGCGCCTGATCTGTGGGCTGCACCTCAGACAGAATCTGCTTCAGTGTTTTGAGATCGGCACGGGCGGTGGTACTGCCCTGCACCTGCAGCATATTAAAGCGTTGCAGGGTCTTAGCCGGATGAGCTGCCAGGTCCTGTTCAAACTGGCTGTAGGTGGGTTCATCCATACCAAAAGACCAGTCCGGACGCTCGACAAAACAGGGCGAGCTCGCCAGTGTGATTAATCCGTGAACACGTTCAGGAAAACGCTGCGCAAAGGCCATACCGATGACCCCTCCCAGCGACCATCCCAGCCACAGGGCCGATGCCGGAACCACCGTCTCCAGCTGCGATACAACCGTTTCAAGGTTATAGGGTTGCAACTGACAGCCTGCACTGCGGCCTAATCCCGGAAGATCAATCAGGGTAACCGAATAATCCTGCTGCAACTGCGGCAAAAGTGTTTGCCAGAGACCACTGTGCATACCCCAGCCATGCAGCAACACCAGCGGTTTACCTGTGGCACTACCCACTGTTTCTGAGTACAGCATCACGATTCCATTCCCGTCATCACCTCAGCTAACGCGTCCAGCAGCCGGTCAAGCTGTTCATCGGTATGGGTGGCGCTGAGTGTTACCCTGAGTCGGGCCGCCCCCTGAGGGACGGTTGGCGGCCGGATAGCGCCAATAAAGATCCCTTTTGCCTCAAGTGCAGCGCTGATCATCATCGCCCGGTCAGCTTCACCCACCAGAATCGGCTGGATCGGCGTGGGCGATGCCATCAGGGGTAAACCCAGTTGCTCGCACCCCTGGCGAAAACGCCTGATCAGATGGTTAAGCTTTTCCCGGCGCCACTCCTCCTGCTGTAACAGTTTCAGGCTGGCCCGGGTGGCCGAAGCGATGGCCGGAGACATACTGGTGGTGTAGATATAGGTGCGTGCATGTTGAATCAGGGTTTCAATCAGCTCTTCAGAACCGGCGACAAACGCGCCCGAGGTACCAAACGACTTACCCAGCGTACCGACTAATACCTGCACCTGATCACCGTCCAGCCCAAAATGATCTGCAGTGCCCCGCCCCTGCTTACCGAGACAACCAAAACCGTGGGCATCATCCACCATCACCCAGGCATTATGACTCGCAGCAGTTTCACAGATAGCAGGAAGCTCTGCCAGATCACCATCCATACTGAACACTCCATCACAGACCACCAGCTTTCGCCGTGCGTCGGTGCGTTGCAGACGGGCATTCAGGTTATCAGCATCGTTATGCAAAAAACGCTGAAAACGTGCACCACTGAGCAGTCCGGCATCCAGAAGAGAGGCGTGATTGACACGATCCTGAAACACCGCATCGCGTTTATCCAGCAGTGCATTAACCGCACCTATATTAGCCATATAACCGGTGGAAAACAGCAGTGCGCGGGGACGGCCGGTAAACTCGGCCAGCTCCTCTTCCAGTGCATGATGCGCCTGGCTATGGCCATTCACAAGATGCGAAGCGCCGCCACCAACGCCATAGGTATCAGCACCCTTTTTCAGGGCGGCGATAACCTCAGGATGGTTTGCCAGGCCCAGATAATCGTTAGAGCAGAATGCCAGACAGGCCTTACCGTCAACAATCACTTCGGGAGCCTGAGGGCTTTGTAATACGCGACGCTGACGATACAAAGACTGCTCTTTGCGCGCCTGCAGTTCAGCGCCCAGCTGATTAAAAGACATGGTCAGATCCTTTTTGGGCCGTCAGTGACAGCCCGGCGGGTAGAGTAAATCAGGCCTGATAGAAGAACGAATCGTCCTGCTGTTTTTGCAGATCGCTGATAATCGCCTGTTCCTGTGTCTCATCCGCTTCGGCGATACGTTGCTCGGGATTAATCCCCAGACGCTTAAACAGTTGCAGATCACGATGCGTTTCAGGGTTCGGTGTTGTCAGCAGACACTCACCGTAGAAGATGGAGTTTGCCCCCGCCATAAAGGTCATCGCCTGCATCTCATCACTCATACTTTCACGGCCGGCAGAGAGACGAACATGGGACTTTGGCATCATGATTCGGGCCACCGCGATGGTGCGGATAAAGTCCAGATTATCCAGATCGTCGACATTTTCCAGTGGCGTACCTTTCACTTTAACCAGCATATTGATCGGCACACTTTCCGGCTGAGTCGGAAGATTCGCCAGCTGACGCAGCAAACCGATACGATCATTAGCGGTTTCGCCCATTCCGAGGATGCCGCCGGAACAGATCTTCATGCCTGATTCACGAACGTGATGCAGTGTCTCAAGGCGATCCTGATAGGTACGGGTGGTGATAATCTTGTCGTAAAACTCAGGTGAGGTATCCAGATTATGGTTATAGTAGTCCAGACCGGCTTCCGCCAGTTGGTCGGCTTTACCTTCATCCAGCATCCCCAGGGTCATGCAGGTTTCCAGACCCAGCGCCTTCACCCCTTTTACCATCTCAATCACATAGGGCATATCTTTATCGGCCGGGTGCTTCCACGCCGCCCCCATACAGAAACGGGTTGAACCGGTTTCCTTGGCTTTCTTAGCCTTTTCCAGCACCGCTTCAACCTGCATCAGACGCTCTTTCTCAAGACCGGTATTGTAGTGCCCGCTCTGTGGGCAATACTTGCAATCTTCCGGGCAGGCACCGGTTTTGATCGACAACAGCGTACTCACCTGTACTTCATTAGGATTAAAGTGCTGACGATGAACCAGCTGAGCCTGAAACAACAAGTCGTTAAATGGCAGATCGAACAGCGCCTGTACTTCCTGTGCGCTCCAGTCGTGTCGGATCTCTGTCTGGTTTTGTTGCATCGCTGTGTATATCCTGTAGTAGATCGCAAAGATAGGGATTTAATGAAAGACTAATTCTAATCTGACAGAAGGATCTGTCAACCCATGTTTACAAAAAGCAAAAACTACTGGTTATATTTTAACCATACCAGGCATTGTATACTGTGTGGTTTGAACGCTGCATCGGACACCCTGATATGTCCTGGCTGCCTTGCAGACCTCCCCTGGATAGGTAATGCCTGCCAGCATTGCGCCAATCCAATTGTAACGGGTAAGCAGTCACGGGTTATCTGCCCCTCTTGTCAGAAAAAACCTCCGCCGTTTGAGCAGGTAATCGCGCCCTTTGAGTACCGCTTCCCAGTTGATCAGCTGATCCAGATGGCAAAATTTAATGGTCAGGCCCATCTCCTCAACTCACTGGCAGAGCTACTCAGCCTGCAGCTACAGAATGAAACGATGCCTGAGCTGATTATTCCTGTGCCCCTGCATCAAAAGAGATTACAGGAACGGCAATATAATCAGGCGGCTCTACTGGCTAAAAAAATCGCCCGTAAGTTAGACATCCCGTTTAGTAACCGTCTGCTGATTAAAACGGAAAACACACCGCATCAGGCAGAATTGGACCGCAAAGCCCGGCGCAAAAATCTGCGCAACAGTTTTCACTGTATCGGTTCACCGCCGCACTCCGTCGCGGTGGTTGATGATGTCATGACCACCGGAACAACTGCAGCAGAAATTAGCCGGGTTCTCAAAGCAGCGGGCTGTCAGCAGGTCTATATCTGGATCATAGCGCGCACCTCAAAAGAGTTGCATTTATTCTGATTTAGAGCTTTTATTACTGTGTAATCAAAAAGTTAACTTTTCCTATTTTGAGCTATTTTCGGTTCTGGAATTGACAAAAATAATAACCCTGCCAGTTATTCCTCTGTAAGGAGTCCGCAATGGATCTGAGCAATGTTGGTGACCTGATCGGCGGTCTTGGCCTGTTTCTGCTCGGTATGCAACTGATGACCAACGGCCTTAAACGTGCTGCCGGTCAGACACTTCGTAAGGTTCTTGAAGCCGCCACCCGCTCCAGGCTGCGAGGTTTAATATCCGGTACTGCGATAACCGCATTAGTGAATTCATCCAGCGCAGTCACCGTCGCCACCATTGGCTTTGTCAATGCAGGCCTGCTAAATCTGGGACAATCGGTGGCCGTCATTTATGGCTGCAATATTGGCAGCACCATGACCGGCTGGCTGGTTGCCACTATCGGTTTCAACTTTGAAATCAATGCGTTTGCACTGCCGATGATTGGCGCAGGCATGGGAATGCGCCTGGTCGGAGGCGAAAAGCGTTACGCCCACCTGGGCACTGCGCTGACCGGCTTTGGGCTTTTCTTTGTCGGTCTGTCATTTCTTAAAGACACCTTTAACGGACTCGAGAACAGCATCCCGTTTGAAGCCATTAGTCAGACCAGCTACGGCCTTGCGTTATTTGTACTGGCAGGATTCATTCTAACCGTGCTCATTCAGTCTTCCGGTGCAGCCATGGCGATCACTCTATCGTTAGCGTCAACCGGCGCGATTCCTTTAGCGACAGCAGGCGCACTGGTGATTGGCGCAAATCTGGGCACTACCTCCACCGCAGCACTGTCCGTGATCGGCGCAACATCCAATGCAAAACGAATCGCCTGCGCTCATGTGTTCTTCAACCTGATTACCGGTACGGTCGGATTGCTCCTGCTGATAGGACTCGCTGAAATAATTAATCGCTCAAACCTTAATCAGATGGTCGATATGGTTATTCTGCTCGCCCTGTTTCACACCCTGTTTAATATTGTCGGGGTATTCATCATGTGGCCGATTACTAACCCGATGGTTGAGTTTCTGAAGACACGCTTCCGTCGTGACGATGAAAACCTGGCTAAAGCACGCTATCTGGATAAAAACATTCTCGAAACCCCTTCTTTAGCCATCAATGCGATGACCCGGGAATTAAGCCGTATCAGCCGGATGACGGCGACCCTTGCAAAGCAGGCAATCAGCGCCGAATTATCAGATAGCACTCAGATCAGGTCACAGGCACAGATCATCTACCAGTTGATAGTCGAGATAGGAAAGTTCAACCAAAAGCTGGCACAACAGCAACTTAGCGAAGAGAGCTCCGAAATACTGCCAATCGCTATGCGGATAGCACGATACTTCAATGAGATGGCGCGCCTGTCAGGCCTGATTGTCGACTACAGTGAGCGTTTCAGTCGGATCAGCGACAGCAATACCCAGAAAGATATATACGAGCTGAAAAAAATCACCACTAAGATGCTGAATGCCGCAGTGATAGAAGATGATTCACAGCTATCGTCCTCAGATACCCGCAAGGTTCTGCGCAAACTGGAGAAAAAATACCAAAAGATAAAACAACATATACTGGATGGCATGATCGACGGACGACTGACTCCTGCTGAAGGCACAGATCTGCTGGACTCACTCAGCCATATTCACCGGCTCGGCGAGCAGGCTGAAAAAAGCTCCCGCTACTGGAGCAGCCTGAGCCCGGTTGAGCACCGCGCCCCCATCATGGAGAAACCCGAGTCTGACACGAAGGCGCAAAAAGAGCTCCGGGAACATCACAAAGAACCTGAGGCTGAACTTGCGGAAACGGCTTCTGAAGAGAAAAAAACTGAAAAATCATCCGATGAACCGATGGCTCTGAACTGAAACAGAGGGCAAAATAGCCCTGCACGCCTGTGCCCGATCATATCTGTGACCGGGCAATGCTGTTTTACCTAAAAAAGATCTCTGAAAATGAACACCACAATGACATTCGAACCGATAGCCATTATTCATAGCGGCTATAAAGAGAAGTTTGGTATTCCCCGACAGCCGGGGCTGGCCGGTTCGATGACCGCCACGATTGAGTTGTTACCCCCCTACAACAGCCCAGATGCTGTCAGAGGGCTGGAGCAATGCAGCCATATCTGGCTAGTGTTTATTTTCAGCGCCTGCGTGGACAAAGGCTGGTCGCCTCTGGTGCGCCCCCCCCGGCTCGGCGGCAACGAAAAGCTGGGTGTGCTGGCCTCCAGGTCGCCTTTCCGGCCCAACCCGATTGGCTTATCGCCGGTGAAGCTGAAAGGGATAAGGATTGAAGCGGACACAGTGTATCTCGATGTTAGTGGTGCCGATCTGCTGGATCAGACTCCGATCATCGATATTAAGCCTTACCTGCCCTATTCCGATGTTATTGCAGATGCCCGCTTCGACCTTGCCAGCCAGATCGAGACCCTGGATCTGCCGGTAACATTTTCCGCTGAAGCCCTAATCGCTCTGGAGCTGCATACCGCGCGCCTCAAGCAACCGTTGCAGCAACAGATTGAAGAAGTGTTGCTCTGTGATCCCCGCCCCGCTTATCACAAAAACAAACCAGAGCAGCGCGAATATGGCATCCGCCTGCACGACCTTAATGTTCGCTGGACAATCAGTGACGCTGCGGTTCAGGTGAACGGTATAACCGTTGATCAGCCATAGGATTACAGATAAAAAAAAAGCAGCGCTAAGCGCTGCTAAAAGAGGGTACTGAATATAAAGTACCTGAGAGCCTTACGGAGAAACACTTTTGCGATAAAGCTGTTAGCCCTTATTAGCCGTGCGAAATTTACGTGCCAGCCAATAGTCGATGCTGAAATAACGACCGCCTCCGGTAAAGAACAGACTCAACAGCATAATGAAGTAAGTCGCGGCAAATTCGATACCGTTATTCAGAATAACCACTGAACCCCGCCCGGTTATCCAGTCATAATTGCTGTTCTCCTGGAGAATAGACCGCGCTCGTGACAGACGCTCACCGGCTTCCATCACCCTGTCGTTTGCCAGCCAGCTGGAACTGTCGGAGATGGCCAGCCAACCGTTATCGAAATGCACTGTCAGCGCCGCTACAATCATGGTGACCATCAGCGGGACGGATATCCAGCGCGTCGCCAGGCCAACGATTAACAGCATACCGCCAAAAAACTCAGTGCCGGCAGCCAGTCCAGTCATCACTTCCGGCATCGGCAACCCAAGCCCCCAGTCAGGGTTACCAAACCAGGCGGCGGTATCTTCAAAATGCGAGAGTTTGTTATAACCCGCCTGCATCAGTACCGGCGCCAGATATAAACGCAGCAGCAGAGGTGCTAGCCCCTCAAAGATACGGGTCTTATCCAGCAGGTCATGCAGTGAGTTGGTATGCTTTATCAGTGTGTTAGCCATTGTCAGTCCTATTGCCTCAACGGTTATAGCTGAGTTCCTAAAATGATATCTTTATCCCGAAGCTGCTGGAGCACATCTCGACCACCAGCAATTATCTGCTCTGGCTGAGGGTGTGACATCTCTTCCGCTATCTGCTGTAACGCCTGAGCACCACTCAGATCGCGGTTCTCACCAAGAAGGTAGAGCAGACGTGCCGTGAGCTGATTGATCTGCATAAACTTCACCCGCTCTTCGCGGTTGCGATACACCATCAGAAACGTGGGGTGTTCTGGTGGCCGTTGCGGCTTATAGTGCTTACCGATCCGCTGGACCGGATACTGATACATCAGCGACCAGGCCAGTGGCGACTGCAGCGGATGCCCCTGTAGAAGATCACCCCTGCCATCCACGGCAACATCACTCAGCCTGGCCGCCGATGTATCCAGCGCCAGCTCAACCCATTCGTAATGGGCTAATTCCTGCAGAAACGGATAATCCGATGCTTCCGGTTCACGCTGATTGTTGAGCCAGGTGAGGAACTCTTCTGCTATTTCAAGAAAATAGGGCGAATGACAGCGATACTGATCAAAAAAGTCACGCACCATCCGCATCCAGTCCTGCTCCCGGGTAATCGATCTGAGTACCGGGAATCCACCACTGATAAAACCTTCAATATTGTTAAAGAAAAGCTCCCGGTAGATCGTCATTCGGCGTTCTTCAACCCCCGCTGGTTTGGGGTACTTATCCGGATTGCGGATATGTGCGGCAAACTGATACTGCAATTCAGTAAAGGTTTTATCAGCCCCCCCGAATTCAGATACGTGCATAACGTGACTCCTCTGCAACCACTGGCAGTGCACGACGCTGATGGTCGCGAATGGTATGCAGTTCCTGTAACAACTGATCCATCGGTGGAATATTAAAATCCCGCTCCAGCAGGGTGGGCTTAACACCAAACAGATCATAGCTTTGCTGTAGCAGCCCCCAGACGGGATCTATGACGTCGGCCCCGTGGGTATCGACTAACAGATCTTCCGCTTCGTTATAGTGCCCAGCTACGTGAATATAACTGATCCGCTCACCGGGAATCTGTGCCAGAAACGCGGCGGCATCGTAGCCGTGATTGACGCTGTTGACGTAGATATTATTCACATCCAGTAACAGATCGCAGTCCGCCTCGTTCAGTACTGCCAGAAGAAACTCTAGCTCACTCATCTCCGCTCCGGGGGCAGCATAGTAGGAGACATTCTCTATGGCGATACGCTGCTTCAGGATATCCTGAGTCTGATGGATCCGGCTGACGACATGCTTTACTGCTGCCTCAGTGAAAGGGATCGGCATCAGGTCATAAAGATGACCATCGTCGGTGCAGTAACTCAGGTGCTCCGAGTAACCCAGGATATTGTGATCAAACATAAACTGTTTCAGCTTTAGCAGAAATTCCCTGTCCAGCGGTGAAGGCCCCCCCAGTGAAAGGGACAAACCGTGAGTAACGAAAGGATAGCGTTCGGTATATTCACGCAACGAGCGGTCAAACCGGCCACCCAACCCCATCCAGTTTTCCGGTGCGACTTCCAGAAAATCGATCTGTGCAGTTTCGACCTCTGCCAGCGTTTCGATCATACAGCGACGAAAGCCAAGACCCGCGCCGGATACCTGAAAGGTTTCATTATTCATGGTTTATCCCTTACTCGTCCCTCTGTTAATAAAAGCCCCTCAACAGAGGGGCCTGAAATCAAAAAGTAGCTTTATGCAGACTTCTTATCGCCACCGCATTTGCCTTCACCACACTTACCTTCGCCGTCAGCTTTAGCCTTTTTATCTGCGCCACATTTGGCTTCACCGCACTTGCCTTCGCCGTCAGCTTTGACCTTTTTATCGGCACCGCACTTGGCTTCACCGCACTTGCCTTCAGCGCCTTTATCGTTACCAGCCACTTCATAGCCAGAGGTCAGATCCTGAGCTGCAAAGGGATTCTGGGAAGCAGCATTAGCTACCGGCATCATTGCCATTCCAGTCAGCAGAGCAACACCTACAGCAGCGGTCATCGGTTTGATCGTCGTTTTAATTTTCATGGTTCACCTCAGTTAAATCATTTAGAGTTAGTTTTAAGTCTGTTCAGGTTGCCTCACAGGAGTCTGGTTCTTCAGACTTCTTAGCGCTTCCCCTTTGAAGTTGGAGCCACTATAAAATTACATTCTGAAACTAAACTGAAATCCTGAAGAAAATATAATTAGATTTTGATTAATGAATAAATTAACATATTAGATAAATCTAATATAAATTCCCGATCATCGAGATTGCATCATATGAATAATGTGTCAGAACAGATCACGGCATCAAAGCTGGAACATTTCCCTATCACTTTTTTTGCGATGAGCATGGGTATTACCGGACTGACTCTGATGTGGGAAAAAGCGAGCACTGTTTTTGGGGCGCCAGCAATCATTGGCCAGCTACTGCTCACGCTGACTACCTGCCTGTTCCTCATTCTGGTATTGGTCTATCTGCTGAAGATCATGCTGAAAACATCCGCAGTCGTAGACGAGTTTCAGCACCCGATCAAACTCAGCTTCTTTCCCGCTTTCAGCATCAGTCTGATCCTCCTGAGCGTTGCCACGCTGGACGCTTCAAAACAGCTGTCATTTATACTCTGGAGCAGTGGCAGCGCCTTACACCTGATGCTCACCGTGTATGTACTTAATCAGTGGATTCACCACCCCAAATTCCAGATCATCCACATGACACCGGCCTGGTTTATACCGGTTGTCGGTAATATTCTGGTGCCGATTGCCGGCGTTGAACACGGCTATATCGAGATCAGTTGGTTCTTTTTCTCCATCGGTATTATTTACTGGATAGTACTGAAAACACTGGTACTTAACCGGATGATGTTTCATGATCCGGTGCCTCAGAAACTGTTACCGACCCTGTTTATCCTGATCGCACCGCCCGCGGTTGGCTTTATCTCCTATATGAAACTCAACGGCGAACTGGATAACGTTGCCCGTATCCTCTTCTATGCTGCGATGTTTCTGCTGCTACTGCTGCTGAGTCAGTTGCCCCGCTTTACCCGGATCAAATTCTTTATGTCCTGGTGGGCCTACTCATTTCCGCTGGCAGCCTCTGCCATCGCGGCTCAGTTGATGTACAGCATGCAGGGACAACCATTTTTCTATTATCTGGCACTGGGACTTAGCGCGCTTGCGACACTGGTGATTGCCCTGCTGTTTAGTCGCACAGTGCTGGCTGTAATTCGCAACGAAATCTGCCTGCCGGAATAAACGGGCTGGTTTGCATTCTGCTTAAAACCGGGCTGTAATAGCCCGGTTTTTCATTAACAGGGTATAAGCATGAGCATCTCCAGCGCACAGATCAGTTTTGACCAGCAACATATCTGGCACCCGTATTCTTCGATGATCAATCCGCCGGCGGCTTACCCGGTCGTGTCTGCCGAAGGCGTCCGGCTGACGCTCGCTGATGGAACTGAACTGATCGATGGCATGGCGTCCTGGTGGTCGGTAATTCATGGTTATAACAATCCAGCGCTGAATGCCGCTGCTCATGAGCAAATCGATAAAGTATCCCATGTGATGTTTGGCGGACTGACCCATGAGCCCGCTGTAGAGCTGTGTCGGCAACTGGTGGAGATGACCGCCGAACCACTGCAGAAAGTATTTCTGGCGGACTCCGGTTCTGTTGCCGTTGAAGTCGCGCTGAAGATGGCGATTCAGTACTGGCATGCCAAAGGCAAACCCGAAAAGCACAGGCTACTGACCATCCGTAACGGTTATCACGGTGATACCTTTGGAGCGATGTCCGTGTGTGATCCGGTGACCGGTATGCATGAGATCTTCAGTGGTGTATTACCTCAGCAGTTTTTTGCCCCGGCTCCGCAGGTTAAACATGGTCAACCCTGGGATCAAAGCGACTGCGACGAACTGGAACAGTTAGTTATTGATCATCATCATGAGATCGCCGCACTGATACTTGAACCTATCGTTCAGGGTGCCGGGGGGATGCGCTTCTATCATCCTGAATACCTGAAAAAAGCGCGGCAGCTCTGTGATGATTACAATCTCCTGCTGATTGCGGATGAGATCGCTACCGGCTTTGGCCGCAGCGGCAAACTGTTTGCCTGTGATCATGCCAACATCGTCCCGGACATTCTCTGTCTGGGTAAAGCGATCACCGGGGGCTACATGACACTGGCCGCCACCCTGACCACTAGCGAAGTGGGTGAGACGATTTCTGCGGGCGGTGCAGGATGCTTTATGCATGGCCCGACCTTTATGGGCAACCCTCTGGCCTGCGCCGTCGCGAATGCCAGCCTGAAACTGTTACGGGAATCGGACTGGGAAAGCAATATTGCCCGGATCGAAGAACAGCTCAAACAGGGGCTGGCTCGCTGCGCTGAACTGGATTCAGTCACTGAGGTTCGCTGTTTGGGCGCGATCGGTGTAGTAGAGATGAAGCAACCGGTGGTCACTGCCGATATTCAACCACTGTTTGTTAAGCGGGGAATCTGGATACGTCCCTTCGGTAAGCTGGTCTACGTGATGCCGCCCTATGTGATGTCCAATGAGGATCTGCAAACCCTGACAGCGGGTATGTGTGATGTCATTCAGGAGTATTCTACGAACTAGCCAGACGCGGCGGCACGACTTGCCTGCGGTAACGGATAGAACGGGCAAGCGCCAGGCCCCTGCTCTCTGACAGGCAACGCTGATGGTGAACCTATAACCTTCAGTTAAAAAAAAGCTCCGGCATTGGCCGGAGCCTGGCAGTCAGCGGACACAGCTAAGGCCCGCCAATCCTGATTTAGCTGCTGAATACCCCGGTGGAGAGGTAACGGTCTCCCCGGTCGCAGATGATGCATACGATAATAGCATTTTCCACTTCACGGGCTAAGCGTAACGCCCCCGCGACAGCACCGCCCGACGAAACGCCACAGAAGATACCCTCCTGACGGGCCAGAGCGCGCATGGTTTGTTCGGCCTCATCCTGAGTGATATCGATCACCCGGTCGACCCGGGATGCCTCAAATATCTTTGGCAGATACTCCTCTGGCCAGCGACGAATACCGGGAATAGCCGCCCCCTCTGCCGGCTGTAAACCAACAATCTGAATAGCCGGATTTTGCTCTTTCAGATAACGGGAGGTCCCCATAATCGTTCCTGTCGTCCCCATGGAACTGACAAAATGGGTAATACGTCCATCGGTCTGTTGCCAGAGCTCCGGCCCGGTGCCACGATAGTGCGCCTCAGGGTTATCCATATTGGCAAACTGATCAAGCACAATCCCTTTACCCTCGGCTTGCATCTGCAATGCCAGATCTCGTGCGCCTTCCATCCCCTGCTCTTTGGTGACCGGGATCAGCTCTGCACCATAAGCAGTCATCGAGGTTTTACGCTCCTCACTGCTGTTATCCGGCATGATCAACTTCATTTTATAGCCTTTGATTGCCGCTGCCATTGCCAGAGCTATACCGGTATTGCCTGAGGTCGCTTCGATCAGCGTATCGCCTGGTTTTATCAGGCCACGCTGTTCGGCTAACTGAATCATACTCATCGCCGGACGATCTTTAACCGATCCAGCCGGATTATTACCCTCCAGCTTACAGAGCACAGTATTGCCACGGCCAACATCAAGCCGCTGCAGGCGTACCAGTGGCGTATTACCCACATAATCTTCAATCGTTGGAAAGTTCATACTCATAAGCCTGCATACCAGCCGCGCTTCGGTCAGAATATATATTTATAACCGAAGGGAATTAAAAAGGTTTTTTATATACCAGAAACAATAATCGAAATAGTACCGGGGGTTGCAGCAAAGCTCAATCAAAATAGATAACAGGACAGATCTGAGGGTGAAAAAGCTGTTTCAGGATTCAGCCACGGCAAAGGCAACAATATGATCGGTTTCATCACTGTAAGAGATGTGAATCTGCCTGATTCCCAACTCTACGGCTTTCTCCTGCGCCCCACCATTGAGCTGCACCAGCGGGCGCCCGGATGGGTCATAGGTGATATTAAAATGCTGCCAGCTGATCCCCCTGCCGATACCGGTTCCCAATGCTTTAACCACCGCTTCTTTTGCCGCAAAGCGCTTTGCGAGAAAATTAACCGGCTGCGATGCAAGGTGGAACTGCTCCAACTCATGCTCGGTCAGAATACGTTCAGCCAGGCGCGGAGTCCGTTCCAGCGCCTTACCGATACGACGGATATCCAGCAGGTCGGTGCCGACACCGATAATCATTAGCGAATAGCATCCCGCAGAGGTTGCACCCGCACCTGAGTTTCCATCATCAGACAACGCATCTCGGTAATCGCTTCTTTCAAACCGACAAACACCGCCCGGGCGATAATACCGTGACCGATATTCAGCTCATTAATCTCGGGAATCTCCGCGATCTGCTCAACATTGTGATAATTCAGGCCATGGCCGGCATTAACAATCAGCCCTTTGCTGAAAGCATAAGCCGCCGCGACTCTGATCCGCGTCAGCTCAGCGCTCTGCCCGGCGGCAGTTTCCGCATCCGCATAGGCTCCGGTATGCAATTCAATCACCGGTGCGCCACACTCCACTGTGGCATCGATCTGACGCTTATCCGGATCGATAAACAGAGAGACCTCGACGCCTGCTGCAGCCAGCCGATCACAGGCGGCTTTAACCTTGTCATGCTGACCAACGACATCCAGGCCTCCCTCGGTGGTCAGCTCTTCACGTTTTTCCGGCACTAAGCAGGCATGACCCGGCTTCACTTTTTCCGCAATACTGACCATCTCATCGGTCACTGCCATCTCAAAATTCATCCGCGTCTGCAGGGTTTCTGCCAGCAGGTAGATATCACGATCCTGAATATGACGACGGTCTTCACGCAGATGAACGGTGATACCATCCGCGCCGGCTTCTTCTGCCAGCGCAGCAGCCTGTACCGGATCCGGGTAACGGGTTCCCCGGGCCTGACGCAACGTAGCGATATGATCAATATTGACACCCAGTAGCAAACGGCTTGGTTCTACCACGGTTAACCTCTTCTGAATACAGGAATAAAAAATAGCAATTGATATATGCAGAGCTTACTAGAATCACACACAGAGAAATAGTCTGGCGTCAGGTTTGAGAAACGATTCATCCCTTACCCTGTATAGCTGACTGTCAGGTTTATAAATCAGGAAGAATAGACTTGGGAATATACCCCTGTAACAGCTCCCGACTTCGCAGCGGTCTGCTGCCCAGCTGGGTTTCCAGCGCCAGTCGCATCAGCCGTTTCGCCGCCCGGCGTATCTCCGGGCGATGATACTGTTCCTCAACGATCCCCAGCAACTGCTCGCCAGTGAAACAATAAGGTTTCTGGGTATCGGTTAGCTCCACGACAGGGATAAACCCCTGTGACGAATCATAGCGGTAAATCCTTTCAGGCTGGCACTGCTGCACATCAAACTGATAACCCAGTTGTTGCAACAGCTGCTGCTCAAAGGTCCTCAACGCCAGTTCAATATCCTTAGCGGCCAGAAGTTCATTCAACACATACTGATAATAGACATAGAGGCGGGGGTGAGGATCAGTCGGTTGCAGAAGGCGTTCGAGCAGTTCATTGACATACAGCCCGCAAATCAGCGCACTGCCTTTGAGAAACAATGGCGCAGAAACCGCTTCCGCCTGGGTCAGGGTCTTCAGCTCATGACGACCGCGCCAGCTGATCTGCAGAGGGGTGAACGGCTGCATCATGGCTCGCATTCTGGAACGGGGACTGCGGGCACCTTTGACAACCGCACTGACACGGCCCTGCTCCAGAGTAAAAAGATCTACCAGCAGGCTGGTTTCCCGATATGGGCGGGTATGCAGGACATAAGCAGCCTGAGCTTCAACCTGATAACTCATCGGCTGCCTTTAATCACTCAATATCGTTATATCCCAGGCTGCGCAGAGCCCGTTCATCATCGGACCAGTTACTGCGCACTTTCACCCAGAGGTTAAGCATAACCTTGGAATCAAACATTTTTTCCATATCAAGACGCGCATCCCGACCGATCCCTTTGACCTTGTCACCCTTATCGCCGATAACGATCCGCTTCTGCCCTTCACGTTCAACCAGAATCAACGCGCTGATAATCAGAATGCCCCGGTCATTGCGTTTAAACTCTTCAATCTCAACGGTAGTGCCGTAAGGTACTTCATCACCAAGATTACGCATCAGCTTCTCCCGCACCAGCTCTGCCGCCAGAAAGCGCGAGCTGCGGTCGGTGATCTGATCATCCGGGTAAAAATGCATACTTTTTGGCAAGTGCTCATTGATAACCGCTTCAAGGCGATCAACACTGGTGCCGTTCTTTGCGGATATCGGAATAATCTCCAGAAACTCCATCTTTTTGGAGAGTTCTTCCAGATGTGGCAGCAGTGATTCTTTATCGTCCAGCTGATCAATTTTGTTGATCACCAGAATGACCGGGCACTTGATCCCACCCAGCTTTTCGAAAACGATTTCATCCTCTTCAGTCCAGGCGGTCCGGTCGATAATAAAGACCACCACATCAACATCGCGTAGTGCTGAACTGGCCGCTTTGTTCATATACCGGTTGATCGCTTTATCCTGATCTTTATGCAGCCCGGGGGTATCAACATAAACGGCCTGCATATCACCTTCAGTTTTGATACCCACAATCTGGTGCCGGGTCGTCTGAGGTTTACGGGAAGTGATGCTCAGCTTCTGCCCGAGGATATTGTTCATCAGGGTCGACTTTCCCACATTCGGGCGACCGACAATAGCTACAAATCCACAGCGCTGATTTTCGCTGGGCTGGTCTAACAGATAACTCAGATCGCGACTCATGATTTAACTACCTTCAGTTTATCAAGCGCCTTTTTGGCGGCGTTCTGTTCAGCCTGACGACGACTGCTGCCACGACCGTCAGTCGGCTGATCCAGTAATGTTACCGCACAACGGATCTCAAAGGTCTGTTTATGGGCCTCACCGCTAACAGATAACAGCTCATAGTCCGGCAATGGGGCTCGACGTGACTGCAGAAACTCCTGCAACCGGGTCTTGGAATCCTTTTGTGTATCCAGCAGGGAGGTCTGTTGCAGACGGGACTGATACCAACTGAGAATATAGGGCCGACAGCACTCCATATCACTATCCAGATAGATAGCACCAATGATCGCTTCAACGCTATCCGCCAGAATAGAGTCCCTGCGATAGCCTCCGCTTTTCAGCTCACCGGAGCCCAAACGCAGATAATCACCCAGTTTCATCTCCCGCGCCAGCTCGGCCAGAGTTTCCCCTTTCACCAACTGCGCCCGCAGCCGACTCAGCTGCCCCTCCTTCGCCTCAGGAAAGCGCCGATAAAGCGCTTCTGCAATAACGAAATTAAGGATCGAATCCCCCAGAAACTCTAACCGTTCATTATTACGTTTCCCGTGGCTACGGTGAGTGAGAGCCAGTTCGATCATACTCTCATCTTTAAACTGATAACCCAGCTTCTTGGCCAGGTCGGTTGCGGGCTTAATAATCAACGGATAATCACTTCATATTTTTCGTGGAATTTAACCACAGCATCAACATTATAAAACATAGGAACTGTTACATCATATTGCAGAGTCAGGGTTTTCACGCCCTCCCTCTCTTGGATTTTAATCGCTTCCTTCGACAGGCGAACCTGATTGATTCGCAGGCGCTTGGAAATTTTGAGTCGGGTGGCCGTCGGAGAGTCCGACGCAGTCTCAGGCTCGGCAACCAGTTCCTCCATCATTGAGGTCACCAGACCGTGATCCCAGTACGCTGGAAACAACTTCATTCCGACCGAAAAAAAGATCCCCGCAACAATCAGAATGATAATCAGAGAGAAAAATGACACGCCCCGTTGTCTATACCGTATTGACATAACTTACCCCTGTTTTCCTTTTAATGGATAGTACGTACATCACTGAAATCTGGCAGGGTAAAGAAATCCTGCCAGTGCATCCAGACCGCGAATGCTTTTCCAACCAGCAACTCATCAGGTACGAACCCCCAGAAACGACTATCATTACTGTTATCGCGATTGTCGCCCATGACAAAATACTGTCCTTCAGGCACAACCCATTCAGCAGGTCTGCGAGGCGGAGAAACATCACGATAGATCTGATGACTGACCTCACCCAGTGTTTCATCAATCAGCAGCTGCCGTGGGTTCTGGGGAGGCAGTTGCTGCAGTAGCGTCTGCGCTTGGGGCTGGCCATTGACATAAACCGTTTTATCCTGATAACCAATCCGGTCACCCGGCAACCCCACCACCCGCTTGATATAATTCACACTCGGGTCCTGTGGATATTTAAACACCACCACATCGCCGCGCTGAGGTACATTCATCGGAATGACCTTTGTACCGATTACCGGCAGGCGAAAGCCATAGTGCCACTTGTTCACCAGAATAAAATCGCCGATTTTAAGGGTAGGCTTCATTGATCCGGAAGGAATCTGAAACGGTTCGACAATGAATGAGCGAAGGATCAACACAACCAGTAATACCGGAAACAGCGAGCGGCACAGGTCAACGATTCCGTTCTCCTTATTCAACTGTTCCAGTGTCGTCTCAGGCAACTCACCACCCGCCTGTTGAGCGGCTGCGATCCGGGCCTTACGCATCCCGGCCAGCGCCACCCGGTCATACACCCACCCCAGCGCAGCTAAAAAGGTCAGTACCACCAATATCAGTGCAAAATCAAAATCCATGCAAATATGTCCTAGCTATCAACTTTCAAAACGGCGAGGAAGGCATCCTGAGGAATCTCAACCCTGCCCACCTGCTTCATTCGTTTTTTACCTTCTTTCTGTTTCTGCAACAGCTTTTTCTTACGGCTTACATCGCCACCGTAACACTTGGCGATTACGTTTTTACGCAACGCCTTCACGTTAGTTCGCGAGATAATCTTTCCGCCGATAGCAGCCTGTATTGCAACATCAAACATCTGCCGGGGAATCAGCTCTTTCATCTTTTCACACAGCAGACGCCCGCGGTAAGGCGCATTATCCCTGTGTAAAATCACCGCCAGTGCATCTACTTTCTCACCGTTGATCAGAATATCCAGACGTACCAGCTGCGCAGGTTCAAAGCGTACAAAGTTATATTCCAGAGATGCATAACCCCGGCTGACCGATTTAAGCCGGTCAAAAAAGTCCAGCACCACTTCCGCCATTGGCAGCTCATAGGAGACCTGAACCTGATTACCGACAAAATTCATATTCTTCTGCACACCGCGCTTATCAACGCAGAGACCGATAACCTGTCCCAGATACTCCTGAGGCACCAGGATATTGGCTTCAACGATCGGTTCACGCATCTCTTTAATCGAGCCGGGATCCGGCAGCTTTGACGGGCTGTCAATCTGCACTACCTCGCCGTTAGTCAGTTCCAGCTCGTAAACTACCGTTGGGGCTGTGGTAACCAGATCCAGATCGTATTCCCGCTCCAGACGCTCCTGAATGATCTCCATATGCAGCATGCCAAGGAAACCACAGCGGAAACCGAAGCCCAGAGCATCAGAGGATTCAGGCTCAAAGAACAACGACGCATCATTCAGCGTCAGCTTATCCAGCGCTTCACGAAAATCTTCATAATCATCGGAACTGGTCGGGAACAGACCCGCGTAGACCTGAGGCTGAACCCGCTTAAATCCTGGCAGGGTTTCTACATCAGGCGTTTTCGCGTGGGTAATGGTATCGCCCACCGGCGCACCGTGAATATCTTTGATACCGGCAACGACATAACCGACTTCACCGGCCCGGAGTATTCCGGTTTCTGTACGCTTAGGGGTAAAAATGCCAACACCATCGACAGGCTGCACCTGGCGATTAGACTTGATCAGAATTTTATCTTTCTTACGCAGCGTGCCCTGCTTTACCCTCACCAGTGAGACGACACCCAGATAGTTATCAAACCAGGAATCAATAATCAGTGCCTGCAGGGGGGCTTCCGGGTCACCCTCCGGCGGCGGTATATATTTGACCAGAGATTCAAGTACATCATCAATACCCAGCCCACTTTTAGCACTACAGGCAACAGCATTCTCGGCATCGATGCCAATTACTTCCTCAATCTCTTTACGCACCCGTTCAGGCTCTGCCTGTGGCAGATCCATTTTATTAAGAACGGGTAATACTTCCAAGCCCTGCTCCAGCGCGGTATAACAGTTTGCAACCGATTGAGCCTCGACCCCCTGAGCCGCATCGACAACCAGTAAAGCACCTTCACAGGCCGCCAGTGAACGGGACACCTCGTAGCTAAAATCTACATGTCCAGGCGTATCGATGAAGTTGAGCTGATAAACTTTGCCATCTTTAGCGGTGTAGTTCAGAGTAACACTCTGTGCTTTGATCGTGATTCCGCGTTCACGCTCCAGGTCCATAGAGTCAAGAACCTGTTTTTCCATCTCACGCTCAGACAGTCCTCCGCAGGTCTGAATAAAGCGATCAGCCAGGGTCGACTTACCATGGTCAATATGGGCAATAATCGAAAAGTTACGAATGTGTTCGAGCTTACTCACTACGGAATCACCAGCTAATAAATTTAACCATGCAACCCCATTGTTAGGGCGCAATTCTAAAGCGGGCAAGTGTACCGTATTTCAACTGTAACGACCATCAAAGAGCAACAGATCTGGAAATAAACAGAGGGGCCAAAGGCCCCTCTGAATCACAGCGGTCTATTTGAGTTTAAGGGGAATAAACATCGGACTGCCACGACGCACGATTCTCATCGGCACTGCCTTATTCTCCGGCAACCCGTCAACAACACTGGCAAATGTTTCAACTGAATCAATCTCTTTACCGTTAAGCATGGTAATAACATCACCCACCATCAAACCAGAATCCGCGCCGGCACCACTCTCTACCTGACGAACCACAACCCCCTCAGTCACACTGAGGCGCTCACGCAGTTGATCATCCAGTGCACTGATCTGAATATTCAGGCGGTTGGCTGATGCTTTGTCTTCCTGCCGAGCAGATGCTTTCAGCTCGTCGCCCGGTGCTGGTAATAAACCGATAGTCACCGTAATCGATTGCTTCTTACCATCACGGACAACTCCAACCTTAGCATCGGTGTCTGGAGGAATACGTCCAACCTGGTGCGGCAGATCGCCTGAACGATCAATCATGTTACCGTTAAAACTGTAGATAATATCGCCTTCACGAATACCCGCCGCTTCTGCCGGGCTGTCTGGCAGGACTTTTGCGACCAGCGCACCTCCCGGCTTATCCAGGCCAAAAGATTCAGCCAGATCGCGGCTGACTTCCTGAATAATAACGCCCAGCCAGCCCCGGCTGACTTTACCTTTATCTTTCAATTGACCGACGACTTCCATCGCAACATTCATAGGGATCGCAAACGATAATCCCATAAAGCCACCTGAACGGGTATAAATCTGAGAATTGATACCGATCACCTCTCCTCTCATATTGAACAGCGGGCCACCCGAATTACCCGGATTGATAGCAACATCAGTCTGGATAAACGGCACATAGGTCTCATTTGCCAGACTTCTGTCAGTTGCGCTGATAATACCGGCTGTTACAGAGTGATCAAAGCCGAATGGCGAACCGATAGCAAGCACCCACTCACCTACTTCAGACTTAGTGGAGTCGCCAATTTTAACCACAGGAAGATCCGTAGCATCAATTTTCAGCAATGCGACATCTGAGCGTTTATCAGATCCGATTATCTTCGCTTCAAGCTCACGCCGGTCACTCAGACGGACGATGACTTTATCCGCATCAGCCACAACATGGTGATTAGTCAGAATGAAACCATCCTCTGAAATAATAAAACCAGACCCCAGCGATTGCGGCGCTTTACGACGCGGTGGATTGCCATATCCCTCTGGGAGGCGGAAAAAATGGCGGAAGATTTCCGGGATTTCCTGACCATCCGGCAGCTGCATATCCGGCACACCCTGGACTTGAGTCGAGATTTGCTGGACAGTACTAATATTAACAACGGCAGGAGATGCCTGCTTAACCAGATCCTTAAACTCTGGCAGTGCAGCATGCACACTGCTCACGCACAACCAGAAAAGAACCAGACTAAAAGTCGCTCTGACTAGTTTCATATCGCTTGTCCTGTATATCAGTTATTTCTACATGTAAATCAGATTCTGCGAAGCAGCACCGGCCGGTAACTGCAGCTCTGACTTATTCGGCCAGAGATAAATCGGGTGAGCAAAAATCCGCCTGTCAGACCTGACACCGCACTTAATATCACTTTAGGTTCAGAGAGGCCGTACCCCTGTGCCACCACAGCCGTAATGAACATCACCAACAGGGGTAGCAGATAAACTAAAAATGATGCGGTCAGAAATGATCGCTCGCCAACACCTAAGGTCACCTCATCGTTTACCCTGACTTCAAGGTGCTGAGGGTTATCAACCTGAATCTCCATCCGCTTACCATCACCTATTTTGGCTAACAAGCGCTGCCCGCACCCCTTTTGAGCACTACAACTGGAGCAGGCACTTTGCTTAATCGTCTCGACCCAGACCAATCCAGATTCGAGACGTACGACACGGCCATTTTCTTCAAGCATGACTAATTACTGTATCTGTTCAACGGAGTTAACCACACGGTCGGCAACCATCAGAGGAACATCGCCCACGACGGTGACAAAAAACTGATCTACTTTCTTACCAATCGCGACCATATTGCCCATCTGTGTGGCACCTTCGGGAACAGCAGCATTGCCAGTTCGCTCAATACTCAGGGTAAAAGAGTTAACGCCGTTGCTGAATACCGTCAGCTCAGCTCCCGGAGCCATGGCATTCTTGACCGGAGTATAACCCTCGGGTATCCAGCCTGGCGAAGAGCTCACAAGTGTCCCCTGGCGCAATACATTGTGCTGTCGGATATAACTGTTCAACCCGGAATTTAAACGAATAATATTCTCATCACTGTTACTACTCTGATGCGCTATGCGCGGCGCACCAAACTGTGCCCTCATCAAATCACGGGAGGGTGCAAAACCAGGCTGAACGACCGTTGAACTGGGTTGTGGAGCCTGGGCCAAACCGGTATCGACCGGTTGAGCTGAATTAATACCAAAATTCTGCCCCCCCAGGATAACTACAGCCGTAACAGAAGCGGCAACGGCCATACTGATCAGCGGTTTAAAGAAGCTCTTACCCGAAATCCCGTCGTTCGCAGGGGCATCGACCGGCTTCATCTTTAATGCGGGTTCTGCATCAATCGCATCCATCACCGCGGCACTGATATCGCCGGAACCTAACTGCTCATTTTTCAGCAGTGAGCGGGCCAGATGATAGCGCTGCCACTGACCAGACAACTCATTATTATCAGCACTCTGCTTTAACAGGCTGCGTAACTCAAAGTCACCAACTTCATTGTCCATCAATGCAGAAAGAGCTTCTTTGGGTTGTTCGCTCATTGGCCAACTCCTAACGGATTAAGTATCTGTTTAACAGTCTGTGATGAAGTCATTCCACCAACAATTCAGGTTAAACAATTCAATTCAACAGCCTGATACAACTATCCAAACCATCGATTTAATTCAATAAAGGGGCGATCTCCTTGTCGATCGCCTCCCGGGCCCGGAAGATTCTTGAACGCACTGTACCAACCGGACAATCCATAATCTGAGCAATATCTTCATAACTCAGCCCGTCAAACTCTCGCAGAGACAGGGCTGCTCTGAGATCCTGAGGAAGCTTATCCATCGCTTCCCTGACCACTCTGGCCAGTTCATCCCGATATAAGCTATTTTCCGGGGTCTCAATATCTTTTAATCCGCTATCACCTTCAAGGTGATGGGCATCATCAACATCGACATCCATATCCGGAGGCCTGCGCCCCTTGGCTACCAGATGATTTTTAGCGGTATTAATCGCAATCCGGTACAGCCAGGTATAGAAAGCACTGTCGCCACGAAATTTGGGCAGTGCCCGGTAGGCTTTTATAAATGCTTCCTGAGACACATCCATCGCTTCATGATGGTCGTACACATACCTGCCGATCAGGCCAATAATTTTATGCTGGTATTTTTTAACCAACAGATCAAAGGCGGTTTTATCACCTTCCTGAACACGCCTGACCAGCTTATGATCTATCGATGCTTGGCTTTCGCTGGACATTCGATTCCTTATTGTATGAACAGTTCCAAACTAATGTAGCTGCTTACAGCCTAAAGGAAGTATGAATGCCACCCCCTGTTTTATGCAACCCTTTACCAGAGCTGAACTTTAGTTATATCGTAAGAGCCCTATGCTGTAACTAAGTTCCATTATGTTAAAAAAATATTTAATATTTTCTCCTTCATACTGGCTCCCAGCACCTGTTCAGGCAATAATTAGTTACTTTGTTGATAGCACTAGAGAGCCCCCTGATGAGTAATGAGTTTCAGTACGATGTCTTGATTATTGGCAGTGGTGCCTCCGGACTCGGGCTCGCCCTGCAGCTCCCAGACTCATGCAGAATTGCGGTACTCAGTAAAGCCAGTCTAACCAGCGGCTCGACTTATCAGGCCCAGGGAGGTGTGGCAGCCGTTCTTGATGATGCTGACAGCACCCAGGCACATATTCAGGACACAATCACAGCCGGAGGAAACCTCAGCCGCAGAGACGCTGTTACCTTTACCGTAGAACATGGAAAAGAGAGTATCGACTGGCTTATCCGGCAAGGTGTTCCCTTTACCCGTGAAGGCAATGAATACCATCTAACCAAAGAGGGCGGGCATAGCCATCGCCGCATCATTCACTCTGCCGACGCAACGGGACAGGCAATACAACAGACACTGATTGAACGAGCCCGTGCCTGCAGCAACATTGACCTGTTTGAAGATCGTATTGCGGTTGACCTCATTACCCGCCATAAGCTTAATCTGCCTGACAATCGCTGCATCGGAGCTTACGTCCTCAACCACAATACCGGACATGTAGACGCGTTTAAGGCTGGCTCAACGGTTTTGGCGACCGGAGGGGTTAGCAAAGCCTACCTCTACACCAGTAACCCCGACGGGGCATCAGGGGACGGCATTGCGATGGCCTGGCGGGCGGGTTGCAGGGTGGGCAACCTTGAGTTTAATCAGTTTCATCCGACATGCCTCTACCATCCACAGGCAAAATCATTCCTGATCTCTGAGGCGGTGCGTGGCGAAGGCGGTAAACTGCGATTACCGGATGGTAGCCGGTTTATGGATAAATTTGATCAGCGCGGTGAACTGGCCCCCCGGGATATTGTTGCCAGAGCAATCGACCACGAAATGAAACGGCTTGGCTGTGACTGCGTTTTTCTGGACATCTCCCACAAGCCTGCAGAGTTTATTAAACAGCATTTTCCAACAATTTATGAACGCTGCCTTAAATATGGAATTGATATCACCCGAGAAGCTATTCCGGTGGTTCCTGCAGCCCACTATACCTGTGGCGGCATCATGACCAATCAGCATGGCATGACTGATGTCGATGGACTATACGCTATCGGCGAGACTTCATTTACCGGTCTGCATGGCGCCAACCGGTTAGCCAGCAACTCACTGCTTGAATGTATCGTTTACGCATCATCTGCCGCCCGACATATTATAAGTCACAATCACCCGCTGGGAGAGTTACCTGAGATTCCGGCCTGGGATGAAAGCCAGGTCACGAACTCTGATGAAGACGTTATTATCGCCCACAACTGGGATGAGTTACGCCGCTTTATGTGGGATTACGTCGGTATTGTAAGAACAAATAAACGCCTGCAACGCGCAAAGCACCGGGTTGACCTGCTACAACAGGAAATCAGTGAGTATTACAGTAACTATAAGGTCAGCCGGGACCTGCTGGAACTGCGAAACCTGGCGGTTGTTTCGGATCTGATTATACGCTCAGCAATGCAGCGCCAGGAGAGTCGAGGCCTGCACTACACCCTGGATTATCCGGAAAGCGGCGCGGAAGCGAGAGACACCATCCTCACGCCGGTCAACTATGACTGGCGCTGACCGGTGGCGGCGCAAACCGCAATAACACCCGCAGTTTCCTGAAGTGATCTACAGAAACACTATCTCTCCAGATGAGCAGAGAAACTGAACGGCGCCGCCCGCGCAGTTTCAGTTTAAGCCCCAATAACAGAGGAAAACTAAGCCTCTGCTCTATAGCCTCAACTTCCATCCAGTCACCACCCCCCAGACAGACAACCACAGCTTTGCGCTCGGCAAGCCAGCGCAAGCCTGTGACAGAGTCCGGATCAGTCAGAGTAACAGCACGGGGCCAGCTAAAGATAAGATAACTGCAACACGCCAGATAAAGAATTAACTGAAAAATAAAACTTAAGCCGGAGAGCCAGACTGAAAAAAACGATAACGCAGTAAGCAGCAGAAACAGATACCGCGCTATAACAGAGGGTTGAATCTCAATTTGCAGAGGGCTGAACACGATCCAGAATAATCCGCACAATACGTTGAAGATCGGGATCGTCAGACTCTCCCCGCTCCATCAACCAAACAAAAAGTTCAGTATCCTCACAAGCAAGCAGCTTTACAAAACGATCCTGGTCTTCCGGTTCAAGATCCTGAAATGCCTCCTCAACAAAAGGAACAAACAACACATCCAGTTCCAGCATACCTCTTCGGCTTTGCCAGCGTAAACGACGAATATCTTCTTCGGTGTACATTATCTACCTGCTTATTAATGAAAGAATCAGTTATCGCGGCCATCGCGCCAAGCCTGAAAAATGAAGTACGCAATATATAAAACAATTGCCCCTCCTAGCAAGCCAAACAACACAGCAATCAGATGACACAGCGACTCGGGCGAACAACCCAAGCCAGTCTTTAACATAACACACCCTGAAGCGATGATTGATGACAGACATCAGTATAGTCACCAGATCACAGCTTGGGATAAGAACGCTCTGTAAGCGCCCCACTAAATAAAACAGCCTCACCACCGAGTACACACAGAGCAACTAGGTTCCACAGATTTGTAGGAGCTGCATCCTGCAGCGAAGGCGCTTTTCTAGCAAGCGACGCAGTCGCGTCTAGCCACGTCTTTTTAAAACTTCATAGCCGCGCCTTAAACGAAAAAAGCCCCGATCATTCGCATGATCGGGGCTGTTTCGTAATTAGGTGCTTGGCGATGACCTACTCTCGCATGGAGAAGCTCCACACTACCATCGGCGCTAAGACGTTTCACTTCCGAGTTCGGTAAGGGATCGGGTGGTTCCATCTCGCTATTGTCGCCAAGCAAAACTGGTTGCTCTAACGATTTGAACTAAAGCGTTTGCTTATCTGTTCAAAGCGTCATTCGAATCCTGTAATCGGAGAGTCATGTACAAACTCTAATCCGTGGCTGTTTTATTCAGCCTGCGATGTATCTTAATTTATCAGCTAACCAAACGCTTTTGGCGTTATATGGTCAAGCCTCACGAGCAATTAGTACTGGTTAGCTCAACGCCTCACAACGCTTACACACCCAGCCTATCAACGTCCTGGTCTTGAACGGCTCTTCAGGGGGCTCAAGGCCCCAGTGAGATCTCATCTTGAAGGGGGCTTCCCGCTTAGATGCTTTCAGCGGTTATCCTGTCCGAACATAGCTACCGGGCAATGCCATTGGCATGACAACCCGAACACCAGAGGTTCGTTCACTCCGGTCCTCTCGTACTAGGAGCAACTCTTCTCAAATCTCAAACGTCCACGGCAGATAGGGACCGAACTGTCTCACGACGTTCTAAACCCAGCTCGCGTACCACTTTAAATGGCGAACAGCCATACCCTTGGGACCGGCTTCAGCCCCAGGATGTGATGAGCCGACATCGAGGTGCCAAACACCGCCGTCGATGTGAACTCTTGGGCGGTATCAGCCTGTTATCCCCGGAGTACCTTTTATCCGTTGAGCGATGGCCCTTCCATACAGAACCACCGGATCACTAAGACCTACTTTCGTACCTGCTCGACGTGTCTGTCTCGCAGTCAAGCGCGCTTATGCCTTTATACTCGATGCATGATTTCCGACCATGCTGAGCGCACCTTCGTACTCCTCCGTTACTCTTTGGGAGGAGACCGCCCCAGTCAAACTACCCACCACACAATGTCCTCGATCCCGATAAGGGACCTGAGTTAGAACCTCAATAGTACCAGGCTGGTATTTCAAGATTGGCTCCATCTGAACTGGCGTCCAGATTTCAAAGCCTCCCAGCTATCCTACACAAGTAATATCAAAGTCCACTGCGAAGCTATAGTAAAGGTTCACGGGGTCTTTCCGTCTAGCCGCGGATATACGGCATCTTAACCGCAATTTCAATTTCACTGAGTCTCGGGTGGAGACAGTGTGGCCATCGTTACGCCATTCGTGCAGGTCGGAACTTACCCGACAAGGAATTTCGCTACCTTAGGACCGTTATAGTTACGGCCGCCGTTTACTTGGGCTTCGATCAAGAGCTTCGCCGAAGCTAACCCCATCAATTAACCTTCAAGCACCGGGCAGGCGTCACACCCTATACGTCCACTTTCGTGTTTGCAGAGTGCTGTGTTTTTAATAAACAGTCGCAGCCACCTAGTATCTTCGACCAGCGCCAGCTTAGGGAGCAAGTCCCATCACCAGCACCGGCGTACCTTCTCCCGAAGTTACGGTACCATTTTGCCTAGTTCCTTCACCCGAGTTCTCTCAAGCGCCTTGGTATTCTCTACCTGACCACCTGTGTCGGTTTGGGGTACGATTTCTTGTTATCTGAAGCTTAGAAGTTTTTCCTGGAAGCATAGCATCAACCACTTCACCCAAAAGAGGGCTCGTCATCAATTCTCAGTCTAGAAGGACCCGGATTTTCCTAAGTCCTAAACCTACAACCTTAAACACGGACAACCAACGCCGTGCTGGCCTAGCTTTCTCCGTCACTCCATCGCAATAACAAGAAGTACAGGAATATTAACCTGTTTCCCATCGACTACGCTCTTCAGCCTCGCCTTAGGGGTCGACTCACCCTACCCTGATTAGCATTGGATAGGAACCCTTGGTCTTCCGGCGGGGAAGTTTTTCACTCCCCTTATCGTTACTCATGTCAGCATTCGCACTTCTGATACCTCCAGGATGCCTTACAGCTTTCCCTTCAACGGCTTACAGAACGCTCCTCTACCACGCTGTAAACAGCGTCCGTAGCTTCGGTGTATGGTTTGAGCCCCGTTATATCTTCCGCGCAGGCCGACTCGACTAGTGAGCTATTACGCTTTCTTTAAAGGGTGGCTGCTTCTAAGCCAACCTCCTAGCTGTCTAAGCCTTCCCACATCGTTTCCCACTTAACCATAACTTTGGGACCTTAGCTGACGGTCTGGGTTGTTTCCCTTTTCACGACGGACGTTAGCACCCGCCGTGTGTCTCCCGTGATTGCACTCATTGGTATTCGGAGTTTGCATCGGGTTGGTAAGTCGGGATGACCCCCTAGCCGAAACAGTGCTCTACCCCCAATGGTGAGACACGAGGCGCTACCTAAATAGCTTTCGAGGAGAACCAGCTATCTCCGAGCTTGATTAGCCTTTCACTCCGATCCACAGGTCATCCGCTAACTTTTCAACGGTAGTCGGTTCGGTCCTCCAGTTGATGTTACTCAACCTTCAACCTGCCCATGGATAGATCGCTCGGTTTCGGGTCTAATCCTAGCAACTGCACGCCCTATTAAGACTCGGTTTCCCTACGGCTCCCCTATACGGTTAACCTTGCTACTAAAATTAAGTCGCTGACCCATTATACAAAAGGTACGCAGTCACGGTCTCAAGGACCGCTCCCACTGCTTGTACGTACACGGTTTCAGGTTCTATTTC